>DASVXS010000207.1:0-29629 GCA_036392575.1 Thermoleophilaceae bacterium
CGACGTGGCGTCTGGCGCGGGTGGCGAGCTGGCGCACGTTGTCCTCGCTCTTGCCGACGATCGGCGCGATCTCCGGATACCCGTAGTCGAACACGTCGTGAAGCAGCAGCACGGCTCGCTGCTCAGGCGAGAGGCTCTCCAACAGCACCAGCATCGCCAGCGACAGCGAATCGGCTGTCTCAGCGTGCCGGGCCGGATCATCCTCGCCGTCGGTGATGATCGGCTCCGGCAGCCACTCACCGACATAGCGTTCGCGGCGGGCGCGCGCGGAGCGCAGCTCGTTGATCGCCAGCCGGGTGGTCACGGTGGCGACGAACGCGCGCGGCGAGGCGATCTGCTCGCCCTGGTCGAGCGCCCGATGCACGCGCAGCAGCGCCTCCTGCACCACGTCCTCGGCCTCGGACACGCTGCCGAGCATCCGGTAGGCGATCGCGAACGCGACCGGCCGCAGCTCGTCAAGCAGTTGTTCGCGGTCGGTCATGCCGCCAGGAACCCCTGCCGCCAGCTCGGGTGCGCCGGGCGCCACCCCAGCTCGCGCTTGGCCTTGGCATTGGAGGCACCGCGGGCGTCGGTCATCATCACCACGCCAACCTCACCGGCGAACAGCCGCCCGATGAACCGCGGCACGCGCACGGGCTTCTTGGCGCCCAGCGTCTGCGCCAGCGCCGGCAGCCACTCGGCGACCGGGGCGGGGTCATCGTCGACAACGTTGTAGATACCGCGGCTGCCGTGCTCGACCGCCGCCAACGTCGCCTCCGCGGCGTCGGCGACGTGGATGAAAGACCACACGCCGCCGCCGTTGCCGACCAGCGGGAATTTGCGCTTGCGGATCATCTCGGGCAGCTCGCCGCCGGGCGCCATGGATGTGCCCGGCCCGTAGAACGCGCCGTAGCGCAGCACGATCCCCTCCGTCCAGTCGGCGCCGGCGACCGCCTGCTCGAGGTGACGGATCGCGGCCCAGCTTTCGCGCATCTCGCGCGCCGGCGTTGGGTCGAGCGGGTCCTCCTCGCTCTTCACCGGCCCACCGGTGCGCACGTACCACCACGCGCCGTAGCTCTGCGCCACAAACCGCCGCACCCCTATCGCCTGTCCCGCCGACAGCAGGTGATCCGTCCCCTCCGTCCGCAGACGGTTCGTGAGCGCGAAATCGCGATCGAAGTGACGCATGTCCACCGCGCCGATCGCGGTCAGCTCGTGGACGATCACATCCGGCCTCGCCCTGCCCACGGCCTCCGCGACCTGTTCGGGATCGAGCGCGTCCGCGACAACCGGCACTGCGCCCAGCTCGCCGAGCAGCGCCTGGTTTGACTCGCTGCGCGTCATGCCATGAACCTCATGACCCGCGGCGACCAGACGCGGCACCAGCTGCTTTCCAATCGCTCCCGTCGCTCCTGCTACGAACACTCTCATCGTCAAGTCCCTGATCGTGGATTGCCTACACCCACAAGACGAGACAGCAGCCCGGGCTGTGACAGCACCGCGCAGGTGAGCGAGGAGCCGATGGGCCAGCCAGGATTCGAACCTGGGACCGACGGATTATGAGTCCGCTGCTCTAACCGCTGAGCTACTGGCCCGGCGAAAGCAAAGGTAGCTTGCGCGGCCGTCGGGAGACTGCGGCTGGTCGCGGAGTTAAGGCACGAACCACCGGACTTGCTCCACCCCCAGACCAGGGTTAGGGTCGCAGGAGCCCCCACGGCCTCGTTGCCCGCGAAGCCGCACCCGCATAGGAAGGACTCGCGCATGACCACCGTGCTCGACCAAGCCGCCGTTGAGACGCTGTCCGTCAACTTCCGAGGCGAGGTGATCACCCCCGCCGACGAGCGCTTCGACGAGGCGCGCGCGATCTTCAACGGCATGATCAACAAGCGGCCGGCGCTGATCGCCCAGTGCAACGGCGTGGCCGACGTGATCTCCGCCCTCGGCTTCGCGCGCGAGCGCGGCCTGAGCGTCGCGGTACGTGCGGGCGGGCACAGCGTGCCCGGCCACTGCCTTTGCGGCGACGAGGGCATCGTGATCGACCTCTCCGGTATGAAGGGGATCTGGGTCGATCCCGTCGCGCAAACTGCGCGCGTGCAGACAGGCGTGCTCTGGGGCGAGCTCGATCGCGAGACCCAGCAGTTCGGCCTGGCGGTCACCGGCGGCCGCATCTCGACGACCGGCGTGGCCGGCCTCACGCTCGGCAGCGGCAGCGGCTGGTTCGAGCGCGCTCACGGCCTCACCTCCGACAGCCTGATCGCGGCCGACATGGTCACGGCCGACGGCAACCTCGTGCGCGCGAGCTCGACGGAGAACCCCGACCTGTTCTGGGGGCTCCGCGGCGGCAGCGGCAACTTCGGCATCGTCACATCGTTCGAGTTCCGCCTCCAGCGGGAAGGGCCGCTCGTCTACGGCGGCCTCGCAGGATGGCCTCGCGCGCAGGCGCCGCAGGTGCTGCGCGCGTTCCGCGACTTCATGAAGTCCGCCCCGAACGAGATCGGCTTCCTCGCGGCGCTGATCACCGCGCCGCCCGAGCCGTTCATTCCGGAGGAGTTGCGCGGCCAGCCGATCGTCGCGCTCGCCGGCTGCTGCGCCGGCGACCCGGAGAAGGCGGCGGAGGCGATGCGGCCGCTCCTCGAGGAGATGCCGCCCGCCCTCAACATGCTCGCGCCGATGCCGTACGTGGTCGTGCAGCAGCTGCTCGATGCCGGCAATCCGAAGGGCCTCCAGGGCTACTTCAAGGCCGACTTCGTGCCGGAGCTGAGCGACGAGGCGATCGAGACGATCGTGGACCAAGCCTCGCGAATCACCTCGCCGTTCACAGCCTTGCTGCTCGAGCCGCTGGGCGGCGCGATCAACGACGTCCCAGAGGAGGACAGCGCGCTAAGCCGGCCGCGCGCCGACTTCGTGTACCACGCGCTCGTGATGTGGGAGGACCCTGCGGAGAACGACAGGCAGATCGCCTGGACGAGGGGGTTCGCCGACGCGGTCGCGAAGTACACCGTCCCGGGCGTGTACCTCAACTTCCTCATCGACGAGGACGAGGAGGCGCGCGTCCGCTCGACCTACGGCCCGGAGAAGTACGACCGGCTCGTCGCGCTCAAGGACAAGTACGACCCGGACAACGTGTTCCGGCACAACTACAACATCAAGCCGAGCGGAGCCGCCGCCCGCTGAGGCGGATCAAGCGCGTGACAGGATCGCGTCGGCGAGCGCGTCGGCCAGCTCGTCCGACGGAGCGGGATCCGGAAAGCGGTGCACGATCGCGTCGATGTCGGGCGTGCTCAGCCCGAAGTCGCGCGCGGCCGTGAGCATGGCCACGTAATGGAGTACCGGCCTCGCGAAGAGGCCGTTCGGCACCTCCCGGTCCATGCGACGGTCTGTACCCGCCCTGGGCGCCGTTCTCACCTCGAAACGGGGCCCGCTCGGCGCTTTCCGACTGCCGGCCCGCCTAGCCTTGCGCGCCGCCGCCGGGTCAGGGGCTCGGCCGGCTCATCCCCCACCCGAGACGAAAGGACTCTCCCGAGTGACGACCTCCGTCGCCGCCCGGCGGGCGGCACGCGCCCTTCCGCCATGGCCCGCCGACCGGCCGCTGCGGTCGTGGCAGGAACGGGCGCTCGCGACGGTGGCCCGCTTCGAGGGCCGGAGCTTCCTCGCCTCGGCCGCGCCGGCGGCGGGGAAGACCACCTTCGGCCTGAAGCTCGCGCACGAGATGCTCTCGTGCGGCCAGGTGGCTCGGGTCGTGGTGGTCGCCCCGACCACGCACATCTGCCGGCAGTGGGCGCTCGACGCCGCCCGGTACGGGATCGACATCGAGCCGAACAGGCCGAACTCCGCAAGGCGCGAGCCGCGCGATCGCCACGGCGTGGCGATCACCTACCAGACCGTGGCCGCTGGCCCTGGCACGCACGGCGCTGCCTGCGCCGCCCGCCCTACTCTGCTGATCGCGGACGAGCCGCACCACATGGGCGAGCAGGCCGCCTGGGGCACGCGTGCGCAGGCCGCGTTCGAGGGGGCCACGTTCCGCCTGCTGCTCTCCGGCACGCCGTTCCGGTCGGACTCGACCGCCATCCCCTGGGTCACGTACGACGAGGACGGCGTCAGCCGCGCCGACTTCACGTACGGCTACACCGACGCCCTGCTCGACGGCGTCTGCCGCCCGATCACCTTCCAGCTCTATGACGGCGACATGGAGTGGGTGAGCGGAGGCAGGAAGCGCCACGCGGACTTCAGCATGGTGCTGCCGCGCGACGAGGCCGCGCGGCGTCTCCGCACCGCTCTCGACCCGGACGGCGACTGGCTCGGCGAGGTCCTGCGCGACGCCGACGCGCGCCTCAGCGCGGTGCGTGCGGCCCGGCATCCGGAGGCCGGCGGCCTCGTGGTGGCGGCCGACAAGGAGCACGCCGCGAGGATCGCCATGCGACTCGCGCGCATCAGCGGTGAGGCGCCGGAAATCGTCACGTCGGACGAGCCCGACAGCTCGGCGCGCATCTCCGCCTTCAGCGGCTCGAGCAGGCGCTGGCTGGTGTCGGTGCTGATGGTGTCTGAGGGCGTCGACATCCCGCGCCTGCGCGTAGGCGTCTACGCGACCGCGGCGCGCACCGAGCTCTTCTTCCGCCAGGTGATCGGCCGCTTCGTGCGCCGCACGCCCGTCCCCCGCGCCCAGATGAGCTACCTGTTCCTCGCCGCCGACCCGCGCCTGCGCGAGCTCGCCGCTCGGGTCGAAGAGGAGCGAAATCATGCCCTCGAGCTGCGGCCGGAGCTCGAAGAGGAGCACGAGGCTCTCGAGCGCGTCGTGGGCGAGGGCGCCATGTTCGAGGCCCTCTCCTCGAGCGCCCGCGCCGACGACGTGATCACCTCGAGCATGAGGCCGGGCGACGAGCTGCAGCTGTTCTACGACGCGGCGCCGGTGAAGGCCGTCCCCGCTCCGGCGCCGCCTCCTCCGGCTCCCCCGTGCATATCCGTGCGGCCGTCGGGCCCGGAGCCGGCGTACGCCCGCCGCGAGCGCCTGCGCGCCGAGCGCAACCGGCTCGTGTCGGACATTTCGCGTCGCACCGGCGAGCCGCACCGCCAGATCCACGGGCGCATGAATCGAGCGACCGGAGCCGCGTCGGTGGCTAATGCGACAATCGCCCAGCTCGAGAAGGCCAACGAGCTGCTCGTCCGCGAGCTTCGACGCGGCTGATTGCGTGTCGAGAACGGCGCACCGCGCTCAAGTCGCCTCTCGCCGATGCCGAACGGGTTCACATGGAGCGCAACGCCTCCCGCGAAGGCGGCGGGGGCGAGATGGCGACCTCGCAGCCGCCTGAGGGGTTTGACCCCGCGGTTACGCGCGTCCTCGATGAGCTCCTGCAGGGGCGCTACTTCGTCGGCGACGCCAAGGGCCGCGTCACGCGCTGGAGCGCGGGCGCCGAGACGCTCACCGGCTGGAGCCAGAAGGAGGTGGGCGGCCGCTCGGCTTTCTCGCGCCCGCTCGCGTGGAGCAGCGAGGAAGCGGAGAAGCGCCTCGGCGAGCTCTCGGCCGGAGGCGAGTCCGCGCTCCAGCGGCTCGGCATGACCATCCTCTGCCGCGACGGGCGCGAGCTGCCCGTCGAGGTGACCGTCGTGCCGGTGGCGCTCAGCCTCGGCTACGAATTCACCGACATGGTGAGTGACCTGGCCGATCACGGCCCGGGCTCGCGCGGCATCGAGCAGCTGAACGCACAGCACCGCGCGGCGGTCGCCGCCATCGCGTCTTCGGTCACCGGCGCCACGGCCTGGCCCGAGCACCCGGCCGGCATGCTCGTCACGTTCCGCGTGACCGGCGATCCCGTCGTGCCGTCCGACCGGAGCGCCCGCGCCGCCGCCCGCGCGCTGCGCATCGAGCTCGAGGACGCGGTGCCGACCGCGCCCGCCGAGGACGGCGACACCGCCGCTCCGATCTCCGAGCAGGAGGGCGCGGCGCTCCAGAAGCTGAGCGAGGCACAGGCCGAGGCGGAGCTGCTCCGCGCCCAGGTGGCCGATCTCCGTGAGCGCGTGCGCGAGGCCGAGGAGGCCGACGCTCTCGAGTCGGCCGAGCGTGAGCGGCTCGAGGCCGCGCTGAGTGCCGCCACGTCGCGCGCGGACGAGGCCGCCCGGCGCGCGGTTGACGCGGCCGAGCAGGCCGAGAGAGTCGAGGAGAAGCTCGCGACGGCCCGCGAGGGACTGGTCGAGACGGAGCGTCGAGCGCTCGACCTCGCGCACGAGCTCGAGGACGCGCGCGAGACGCGGACCAAGCTGGAGGCAGAGATCGAGTCTCTGCGCGGCGACGCGGCAGCCGCCGAGCGACTGAGTGGAGAGCACGAGGAGCTTTCGTCGACCCTCGAGTCTGCCCAAAGCGAGCTGGACCGCCTGCGCGCCGAGCTCGACGCGGCAAGGGCCGCTGAGGCGAAGCTCCAGGCGGAGCACGAGCAGGCCGTCGCCGAGCGCGACGAGCTGGTCGAGCACGCCCGCGCCGAGGCGGCCGAGACGGCCGCGGAGCGCGATGGCCTGGCGTCCGAGCTCGGGAAGGCTCAGGCGGAAGTCGACGCCGTGAGGACGGAACTCGCGACGGTGATCGGCGAGCGCGACTCGGCACTCGACGAGCTTCGCTCGCAGGCGGCCGATGGCGAGCGCACCGCCGAGGAGCTCGCCGCGACCGCGGCCGAGCGCGACAAGCTGCGGGCCGAGCTAGACGCCACTCTCGACGAACGCGACGAGGCGCGCGCGGCGGTCGCAGCGGCAAGCGACGAGCGCGAGGAGCTGCGCGCCTCGCTCGAGGACGCGCGCGGCGCGCTCCAGTCGACAAGCGAGAGCGACGCGCTCGACGCCGCCAGCCGCGACCGGGACGACGCTCGCTCATCGCTGTCGCGAGCGGAGCGCGAGCTGGAGCGGCTCCGCGCGGCGCTCGACGGCGCCAAGCGCGAGCGCGACGACGTGCGCCGCACGCTCCAATCGACGGCCGGCGAGGAAGGCCGCACCCGCGCCGCCCTCGAGGCGATCACCCACGAGCGTGACGAGGCGCGCGACCAGCTCGCGACGGCGAGCACGGAGCGGGACAAGGCGCTCGAGAACGCTTCAACCGCGGCCAAGGAGCTGGAGAAACTCCGCGCGGAGCTCGAATCGGTGGCGGCGGAGCGCGACGACACCCAGCGAACCGCCGCCGCCGCTGTCTCCGACCGCGAGGAGTTGCGCGCGGCGCTCCAGGGAGCGGTATCGGAGCGCGACGAGGCCCGCGCGACGCTCGAGGCTCTCACCCGCGAGGCCAAGGACGTCAGCGAGGCGCGGCGTGACGAGGCGCAGGCGAAGCTCGAGCGGGCCACGGCCGCGCTCGCCGAGGCGCAGGCGCAGCTCGATGCCACCACGAGCGAGCGTGACGAGCTCCGCGCGGACCTGGCGCAGGCGGTGGCCGACCGCGACGACGCGGTGGTCGCGCTCGATACCGCGGCGCGCGACCGCGATTCGGCACAGGCCGCTCTCGAGCGCGCCGTCTCGCGCGCGCACCACGAGGCCGAGGCCTCGCGCGCCGGCCTCGTGGACCTCGCCGCCAGCGCGGACGAGCTGCGGGCCCGGCTGGCCGACGAGCGCGACCGCCGCTCCGGCCTGGAACGCAAGCTCGCCGAAGACCGCCGCCGCCTCGCGGAGGAGCGGCGCCGCGCGGCGGAGCTCGAGCTGCGCGTCGCCGAGCTCGAGGCCGAGCGCGAAAACGGCATAGCGCTGCCGCCGATCCACTCGGAGGTGGCCCCCGAGCCGCTTCCCGAGGACCCGAGCACCGTCCGCACGGGCCTCGATGACGTGCCGACGCCGCGCGCCTACATCGACTTCCTCGGCCACTTCAGTGCCCTGAACGCAGCCTTCTGCACGCTCGTGGGCTACAGCGAGCGCGAGTTCCGGATGGCCGCCTGGCCGCCGGTGGTGGACGCGGCGAATCGCGAGAAGCTGCGCGCGCTGACGCGCCGGATGGCGGAGGGCGAGATCGAGTCCGCGCCGGTGCGTACGCAGTACATGCACGCGGAGGGATTACTCGTTCCGATCAGCGGCACGATCACCGTCGAGCGCGACGTCTCGGGGCGCCCACTGCACATGGTGCTCGACGCGGACGCGCCCGAGCGCATGCCGATCGGCTTCCGGCGCTGATAGCGTCCGCTCCGTGGCGAGCCATCCCGGCGTGGGCGATCCGGCGCCAGACTTCGAGCTCGAGGGCACTGACGGGGCGTTCCGGCTCTCGGATCAGCGCGGCAAGCGCGTGGTGCTGCTGTTCTACCCGGGCGACGAGACCCCAGTCTGCACGAAGCAGTTCTGCTCGTACCGCGACCGCGCCGAGGAGCTCGAGAACCTGGATGCCGTTGTCGTGGGCATCTCGTCCGGCTCGCTC
Source organism: Thermoleophilaceae bacterium (assembly GCA_036392575.1). Taxonomy (GTDB): domain Bacteria; phylum Actinomycetota; class Thermoleophilia; order Solirubrobacterales; family Thermoleophilaceae; genus JADGHQ01. The sequence continues at coordinate 8,348 of DASVXS010000207.1, forward strand.
GATTCGCACAACAGCTTTCGGGAGCACCACGGGCTCACGGTGCCGCTGCTCGCGGACACCGACCGCGAGGTGGCAAACGCCTACGGCGCCGCGGCAAAGCTGGTCGGCACGCGCCGCGCGGTGATCGTGATCGACGAGAACGGCATCGTCCGCGAGCGCCACGTGCACGCCCTGGGCGTGACCTACCAGACGGTCGACGACATCCGGGCAATGCTCGACAAGCTGCCGGCGCCGGCGGCGGGCTAAAGCGCCTTCTTGATCGCGGCGTCCAGCTCCGAGGCGCTGAAGGCGCCCTCGATGCGGGCCGCGATGGTCCCGTCCGCCTTGATCGTGAAGACCCACGGCTCCGTCGGCAGGTGCCAGGCCAGCACCTGCGGCCTGAAGCCCTTCGACACGTCGTTGTCCTTGTAGATCTCCATGTGGATGAAGGCGGCCTGCTTGCCGTACTTCGCCTTCAGCTGCTCGGTGATGTCGGTGACTGGACCGCACACCCGGCTCTGGCAGAGCGCCGGTGTAGCGAACAGCAGCACGACCGGCTGCTTGCCGAGAACGTCCTTCAGGTTCACGTCGTGCATGTCGTCGTGCGGCTGGCGGGTGTCGACCTTCTCGATCGAGCCTGCCGAGGCGACCGTGGGCGTGTCGACCGGGATCGCCTTCTGCCCGACGTCCGGCACGGGGCTGCGCGCCAGGGCGCGCGTGGGAGCGGCGGGGTCGGCCGCCACGAGGCGGTCGTCCAGCCTTGCCACGCCGAGCAGGTTGTAGTTCCCCGCCTTCGGCAGCCTGATGTTGGCCACATAGACCGACTGCGCCGCGTCAGGGTCGTTCGCCACCGTCTGGCTGCGGTACGGAGCCGCCACGGCAAGCGACTCGTCATGCGCCGGGAACGGTCCGAGCACGCGGCCGCCGCTCGCCGGCTGCACGTAGACCGCCACCGCGGCGTCGGTGATCTGCTTGCGGGCCCGGTCGAAGAGCGCGAATGCGAAGCGGTTGCGGCCGGGCTCGAGCACGGCCTGCGCGGGCGCCAACACCGGCCCCGAAGCCAGCTCCTGTCGCATCTCGACCAGGGAGCCCCGGTCGGGCTTCGGGAAGTCGGCCGGCTTGGCCACGGTCGGCTGGCTGCTGGTGTCGCCGGACGACCCTCCACCGCCTCCGCACCCGGCGGTCGTGGCCGCGGCGAACACGACGAGCGCGGCGCACGCGAGTTTCGTCCTCATTCGGCCCGGAAGCCTAGAGAGCAGCGGATGAAATGCGGGTTAAGCCCAGCCCGGTTAGGGTGGCGCGGTTCACGCGACTGAGAGGAGTTGGTTCATGGAAGGGCGTGCTGCCCTCATCACCGGCGGATCGAGCGGCATCGGGCTGGCGATCGCCCGCGCGCTCGGGCAGGAGGGATACGGGCTGACCGTGTCCGCGCGCCGGCCGGAAAAGCTCGAGGAGGCCGTAAAGGGCCTCCAGGACGAGGGCCTCGACGCCCAGGCGGTCCAGGCCAACATGACCGACGAGGACCAGATCAAGAACGTGGTCGAGCGCCACCGCGACAAGTTCGGGCGCCTCGACGTGCTGATCAACAACGCCGGCGTCGGCATCGGCGGGCCGGTCGAGGAGGCGGAGACCAAGAAGGTCGACATGCAGCTCGACGTGAACCTGCGCGCCGTCTACCTCACGGCTCGCGAGTGCATCCCGATGCTGAAGGCCGCGGGCGGCGAGCATGGCAAGGCGCTCATCGTCAACACCGCCTCGATCGCCGGGAAGCACGGACAGGGCTGGCTCGCCATGTACTCGGCGACGAAGGCGGGTGTGGTCGGCTTCAGCGAGGCGCTCCAGCAGGAGCTCGACCAGTCGGGCGTGCAGGTGACGGCCTTCTGCCCCGGCTTTGTGGACACGCCGATGACCGACTGGACGAAGGAGCAGGTGCCCGCCGAGGAGATGATCCGGCCGGAGGACATCGCGGAGGCGGTGCTGTTCCTGCTGAAGACCTCGCCGGCGTGCCTCGTGCCGGAGATCCAGTTCGTGCGGCCGGGGGACCGGCCCTAGGCGACCGGCTCGCGATCGCGCTGCGGCCACTCGAGCGAGAGCGGGCGGTCGCGCTCCGCGGCCGCTTCGCGCTCGAACTCCGCGCGGCGGGCGGCCTTGATCTCCTCCACCACCCGCGCGAGGTCGCCGGTCGGCACCCCGAGGCTGCCCTCGAGCATGGCCTCGAGCGTGCGCAGCTCGCGTCGAGTCGCACGGCGCGGGCTGCCGATCGCCCCGGTGTAGCGGTCCCAGGCGCGCGCGAAGCTCACCATCGCGGTGCGGCCGCCGCGCCGGTGGGCGGCAAGCATCGGGCACACGCCGCCGTCGCGGTCCGTGTAAGCACCGGCGATGATGCCGCCCTCGCGCACGCCTTCGAGCATCGCCGTGCGCGTCTTCTCGGGCAGGCACTCGACAGCGGTGCGCAGATCTCGCGCCGGGCTTCGCCTCTTCCTATCTCGCTTCCCCATAGGATTCCGGCCTCTTGGCCGGGCGACCCGCAATCTACGCGCACTAACGCGCCGCTTCAAGACGCCCCGGCCTCTGAAAGGAGACTTGCATGCGCCTTGGCCTTCAGGTGGGCTACTGGGGACTCGGGCTGACTCCGGAGCAGCAGCTCGAGATGGTCAAGTCGGCCGAATCCGCCGGCTTCGACTCGGTGTGGTCGGCGGAGGCCTACGGTTCCGACGCGGCTACCGTACTCGCCTGGATCGCCGCCCAGACCGAGAAGATCAAGATCGGCTCGGCGATCTTCCAGATCCCCGGCCGCTCGCCCGGTCTCACGGCGATGACCGCGGCCACGCTCGACAACCTCTCGGACGGCCGCTTCCTGCTTGGCATCGGCTCGTCCGGGCCGCAGGTAGCCGAGGGCTGGCACGGCCAGCGTTTCCCAAAGCAGATCCAGCGCACACGCGAGTACATCCAGATCGTGCGCAAGGCGCTGTCGCGCGACCGGCTCGAGTATCGGGGCGAGGTCTATGAGCTGCCGCTGCCCGACGGCCCTGGAAAGGCCCTGAAGCTCACGATTGCGCCGGTGCAGGAGCACATCCCGATCTACCTCGCCGCGATCGGGCCGAAGAACACGCAGCTCGCCGGCGAGGTCGCCGACGGCTGGCTGCCCACCTTCTTCTCGCCCGAGCACGTGGGCGAGTTCCGAGGCCTGCTCGAGGAGGGCGCGCAGCGCTCCGGTCGCGACCTCAACGGCTTCGACATCGCGCCGAACGTGAACCTCTGCATCGACGACGACGTGGAGAAGGCACGCGACGCAATGCGCCCGCTGCTCGCGCTGTACGTGGGCGGCATGGGCTCGCGCGAGCAGAACTTCTACAACAAGCTGATGCAGCGCTACGGCTTCGAGGCGGCGGCCAAGGAGGTCCAGGACCTCTACCTCGACGGCAAGAAGGACGAGGCCGCGGCGGCGATTCCCGCCGAGCTGATCGACAAGACCTCGCTCGTCGGCTCGGCCGACCAGGTGAAGGAGCGGCTCGAGCTCTACCGCGATGCGGACGTGGGCACGCTGATCGTGACGCCGCTTGCGTGGTCGCTCGAAGACCGCAACCGCATGCTCAAGACGCTCGCCGAGCTGGTCTGACCGCGTCCGCCGCAAAACCACGCCTGAGCCTCCTGCTCGCCGCGTTCGGCGATCCGGGCCACGCGTTCCCCGCTATCGCGCTCGGCAAGGAGCTCGCCGCGCGGGGACACGACGTGTGCCTGCAGACGTGGCGGAAGTGGAGCGAACACGTGGAGCGGGAGGGAATGCGCTTCGAGCCCGCCCCGGAGTACGAGGTCTTCCCGCGCGAGGGCAGTGCGCTGAAGCCCTACCAGGCGGCGGTGCGCGCCGCCGAGGAAACGGTCCCGCTGATACGCGAGCTCGATCCGCAGGCGGTGGTGGCCGACATCCTCACCACCGCGGCCGCGCTCGCGGCGGGAATGGAGTCGCGCCCGTGGGCGACGCTCGTGCCACACGTGCTGCCGGCCGGCGAGCCGGGCTTCCCGCTCTACTCCGTGGGCGCGCGCTACCCACGCACAGCGCTCGGTCGCGCGCTCTGGCGACTGCTCGACCCGATCGAGGACATCGGCGCCAGGCAGGGAAGGCGTGAGCTGAACGAGGCGCGGCGCCGCGTGGGCCTGCCGCCGTTCGAGCACCTGCACGGCGGCACGTCGCGCCAGCTGGCGCTGATCGCCACGTTCCCGCAGCTCGAGTACCCGCGACGGCGCTGGGAGCCGTGGATGCGCGTGACCGGACCGCTCATGTGGGAGCAGCCGTACGGCGACACCGACCTGCCTCCCGGCGACGACCCGCTCGTGCTCGTCGCGCCGAGCACCTCGCAGGACCCGAAGCAGCGCATGCTGCGAGCGGCGCTCGAGGGCCTCGCGGGCGAGCCGGTGCGCGTGCTCGGCACCACCAACCGCAGGGAGCCGGCGGAGCAGCTCGAAATCCCGCCCAACGCGCGCCTGGTCGACTGGGTCTCGTATTCGCGGACGATGCCCCACTGCGACGCGGTCGTCTGCCACGGCGGACACGGCACCGTCGTGCGCGCGCTCGCCTACGGCGTGCCGGTCGTCGCGTGCCCGGCCGCGGGCGACATGGCCGAGAACGCCGCTCGCATCGCGTGGTCGGGCGTCGGCGTCGCGCTGCCGCGGCGCCTTGCGAGCGCTCGGGGCGTTCGCGCCGCTGTGCGCCGGCTCCTCGGCGACGAAAGCTTCGCGCGCAGGGCAGCCGAACTCGCGGGCTGGGCGCGCTCGCACGACGGGGCGGCCATCGCCGCGGACGAGGTCGAGCGCTTCGCTAGCGGACGCCCGCCGAGCGGCGGGGCTTAGACGCGACCAGCGCGAGGTCGGCCATCGTGAGGAGCTCGTTCGCGGACATGCCGTCCTCGAGCTGTGCGACCCCGCAGCCGATCGACAGCGACTCGCCGGTCGGCTCGCGGCACGTCACAACCATGCCCTCGCGCAGCCGGTCAGCCGCGGCGTGCGCGCTCACCGCGTCCGTCTCAGGCAGCAGGACCACGAACTCGTCGCCGCCCCAGCGGAAGCCCGAGTCCATCTCGCGAAGCGACGAGCGGACGGCGTCCGCCACCCGACGCAGGCAGCGGTCGCCCTCCAGATGCCCGTGGCGGTCGTTGATGCCCTTGAAGCCGTTCACGTCGATCACGAGCACGCTCAGCGTGCTCCCGGTGCGCTCGCAACGCGCAACCTCCGCCGCGAGCGACTCTTCGAGCGCGCGGCGGTTGCCCAGACCGGTGAGCGCGTCCACCCGCGCGAGCCGGCGCGCGTCCTCGCCCTCCTGCCGCAAGCCGGCGCGCTGCGAGCGCACGCTTGTGGCGTAGATGCTCGCCACGATCGCGATCGCGGTCCAGATGAGGAGCTGCGAGGCCATTTCGCCCGCTGCGCGGGTGTCCCAGCCGTCGTACGCCAGGAACGCGCCCGACGCCGCGGCCAGGAAGAGCATGAACGCGCCGAGCCGCCGCGGAGGATTGAGCGAGCCGGTCAGGAGCGCCCAGGGCAGGTACAGCTCGTGGTAGGAGTCATGGCGCGAGCCGGCGAGCCACTGGAGCAGCGCCACCAGCGCGACGCCGAGGAAGCTCAGCTTGAACAGAGTCTCGTGCGACACCTGCTTGCCGCGCACCAGCGCGCGACCACCCGCGATCGACCCGGCGACGATGGCCGCGGCCACCAGCCACCCGGGCCAGCCGAGGCGGGCGGTAGGCGGAGCAAGCGGCGCCGCCACCATCGTAAGCGCGCCCATCACAAGCCAGAGAATCCCGCCGATCCTGTTCGCGATCACGATGTCCGAGCCCACGTAAGGGTCGGCCTGGCGGGCGAAGAGCTGCCGCAGGGAGAGCAGGCTCATGCTGCGACCGCCTCATCGCGCTCGCGCTCAAGCGCGCGGAGGAACGCCTCCACCACCTGCGGGTCGAACTGGCTGCCGGCGCAGCGCCGGAGCTCCGCGACGGCGGCCTCGAGCCCCATGCCCGGCTTGTACACGCGGTCAGCGCGCATGGCCTCGTAGGAGTCGGCGACCGCGATGATGCGCGCCTCGAGCGGGATCTCGTCCGTGCCCAAGCCGAGCGGGTAGCCGCCGCCGTCGGGGCGCTCGTGGTGCGCCAGCACCCAGGCGCTGATGTCCTCGAGGTTCGCGCCGTCGAGGATGCGCGCGCCAAGCTCGGGGTGCTTGCGCATCTCCGCCCACTCGTGGTCGTCGAGCTTGCCCGGCTTCTGCAGGATCGAGTCGGAGATCCCGATCTTGCCGATGTCGTGCAGCAGCCCGGCGAGGTGCACGCGCTCGACTGTCTCCTCCGGAAGGCCGAGCTCGCGCGCGATCTGCTGGGCGTAGCGGCCGACGGTCTGCGAGTGCGTCGACGTCCCGCTGTCGCGTATGTCGAGCGTCTCCGCGAGCACGAGCACGGCCGCGAGGTGCTCCTCGCTCTGAGCCTGCTGGCGTACGCTCGCGGCGCGGATGTTCGCAGACACCTCCGCGTTGAAGATCACAGTGCGGTCGCGGCCGAGCTGCTTCGCGGCGCTGACCGCCCGACCGGCGTTCAGCATCAGCTCCTCCGAAGAGCCGCCGTGCCGCGGGAAGCTGGCCACGCCGAAGCTCGCGGTGAGGCCCGAGCTCCGCGCGAACGAGTCGCGCACCGCGCGGCGAACGCGATCGGCCAGCACGTACGCGCCGTGCTCGTCCGTGTCCGGCACGACCAGCGCGAACTCCTCGCCGCCGAGCCGGGCGAGCGTGTCGATGCGGCGCTTGCGCGTGGCGAGCACCTTGGCCACCCGGCGGATGGCGTCTTCGCCCCTGCGATGCCCGTGCTCCTCGTTGAAGTCCTTGAAGCGGTCGATGTCGCAGACCACGATCGACATCCGGGAACCGCTGCGCTGCGCGCGCTCGAGCTCGCGCTCGATCAGGTCGTCGAAGCCGGCGGCGTTGAGGGAGCCGGTAAGCGCGTCGGTCTGGTGAGCCTTGCTGATGTGGGCGACGAGGCGCTCGACGCGAGAACGCAGGAAGTCGACGAGCCCTCCTGCCACGCACACCACCACGAGCGTGAGCAGCAGGCGGTCGAGTGGGAAGCCGTCGCCGGCGTCGAGCGCGAGCAGTGCGGTGTACGACACCGCGATCAGCACGATCTGCCCGATCGCGCCGCGCCTCGAGAGGAAGAAGAAGCCGTTGAGCCCTGACCAGACATAGAGCAGCGACAGGTCGCTCGTGGCGGGGTCGTCGAGCCAGACCACGAGACCGATCAGCACCACCCCGGCAGCCATGCCCACGTTGAGGACCCAAGTCGGAAGGCGCTTGGCGAAGAGGACGAGGGTTGCGCCGAGCACGGACGCGAGCACGGCAAGCGCGAGGAGAAGCGAGCGCGACACCTGAAGCGTGCCCGGCAAGGCGAGCGCCACGCCGAGGGCTGCGCCCCCGAGGTAGCTGAAGCCGAGCGCCCGAATGATCGCCACCGAGCTCGGCAAGAGCGCAGGCGGAAGGGCCGCGCTGTCCAGCGAGCGTTCCGGTAGCCCGACGGGTGACGGCAATGCGTCCATCCCGTCATTTACTCGGCCAGTTTGGGCCGGACTAAAGCCTCAGGAAGCGACTTGCGCGCACGGCACGAGGAAAAGCTCCCCGGGTAGGACTCGAACCTACAACCTAGCGGTTAACAGCCGCTCGCTCTACCATTGAGCTACCGGGGAATGCGGCGTTCGCAAGCGTAGCGAACGCTTCCGCGAGCACCTTGACGTGGCGCTCGCATCAAGCCGTTTATCGGCTCAGGTTTCTTCGGCTGCAGTGCCCTCGAGGCGGCCCGCGTCGGCGTTCTTGAGCTTCATGAGCGTCTTCGACTCGATCTGCCGCACGCGCTCGCGCGTGACCCCCACCTCGCTGCCGATCTGCTCGAGCGTCATCGGTCCCTCGCCTACGAGCCCGTAGCGCAGCTCGAGCACGCGGCGCTCGCGCCACGGCAGCGTCTCCAGGGCCGCCTGGAGGTCGGCCTCGCGCAGGCGGTTGGCGACGGCCTCGAGCGGGCGGTCTGTGGCCTGGTCGGCGATGAAGTCGGCGAGCTGGGCGTCGCCATCCTCGGAGCCGACCGGTGCCTCGAGCGACACCGGCTCCTGCCCGAACTTGAGGATCTCCTCAACGCGCTGCGGCGTCATCTCGAGCTCCTTGCCGATCTCCTCCGGCGTGGGCTCACGACCGTTCTTCTGGATCAGCGCGCGGCGTACGCGGGCGACGCGATTCATCCGCTCCACCATGTGAACCGGAATGCGGATCGTGCGCGACTGGTCCGCGAGCGCGCGGGTGATCGCCTGGCGGATCCACCACGTGGCGTAGGTGGAGAACTTGAAGCCGCGGCGCCAGTCGAACTTCTCGACGGCGCGGATGAGGCCGATGTTGCCCTCCTGGATCAGATCCAGCAGGGTGAGCCCGCGCCCGGTGTAGCGCTTGGCGATCGACACGACGAGGCGCAGGTTCGCCTCCACGAGCGCGTTCTTCGCCGTCATGTCGTTGCGCTCGGCGCGGCGGGCGAGGCGCACCTCGTCCTCACGCGTCAGAAGCGGTACCCGGCCGATGCGCTTCAGGTAGAGGCGGACGCTGTCCTCGTGGCCGCCCTCCGGCGGTGCCGCGGGCAGGCCGGAGGTGACGACGCCACCCTCCTCGTAGAGGTCGGCGACCTCTTCCGGTTCCTCGCTCTGACTCTCTTCCTGCTCGTAGTCGCGCTCGGGATCATCGAGCGCGGCGCTGAAGCTGCTGTCCTTTGCGGTCACTACGCCTCTCCCATGACGTGTGCGATGCGCTCCCTGACGTCCTCGCGCGCGGACCAGAGCCGGCGCTGGCGGTCGAAGTCGCCTGTTTCCCCTGCCTGACGCAGATCGCGCTCGATCCGCCGCAGCTCCAGCTGCAGGAATCCGAGGCGGAGCGCAGGCTCCGAAGAGGGCTCGTGCTCGGCGAGCATAGCTACGTTCGTCACGATTGCCGACACTTCCGGATCGTCTGGTGAAAGACCTGCAAGCGGGTCGTCGAAGTGATCGGCGAGGTGGTCGCGCACGCGGCGCAGCGCCTCGGATCCCAGGTGCTCATCGGTGAGCTGCGACAGGTAGGAGCGCCCTGCCTCTCCCTGGGCGAGGCACATGGCCAGGAAGGCGCGCTCGGCACGAGTCGCCTGGTCGATCGAGAAGCGCGGCCGCGCTCCGTTGTCGCGCCGCTCGCGCGCCTGCGTGGTCGGCTCGCTCAGCGTTGTCTCGAGGTAGTGCACGGGCACATCGATCCGGTCCGCCGCGTAGCGGACGACGGCGTCACGGGTGGCGGTCTTCTCGGGGATCGCTGCGATCAAGGGGCGTACCTGTTCCAGAGCGCGGTCTCGTCCGCGCGGAGTACTGAGATCTGAATCGGCAAGCACACGCCGAACCTGAAACTCGGGAACCGTCGAAGCCGAGTCCAGAAGGCCCTTGAACGCCTCTGCACCACGCTCCGTGATGAGGTCGGCCGGGTCCTCGCCCTCGGGCATGTCGACCACGCGAAGCTCGATGCCGGCCTCGTCCGCCGCGCGAGCGGCGCGCAGCATGGCCGCCTGGCCCGAGCGATCCGCGTCCAGAGCGAGGAAAACCGTGCCCGCAGCGCGTGAGAGCTCACTCAGCTGCTCCTGCGTCAGGGCAGTCCCCATAATCGCCACGGTCTCTGTCACTCCCGCCTGGTGAAGAGCCAAGACGTCAGTGTAACCCTCCACGACCACTATGCGGCCAGATTTTGCGGCCGAAGCTCGTGCAAGGTCAATACCGAAGAGCTGCTTCCCTTTGTGATAAAGGTCACTTTCGGCCGTGTTGATGTACTTGGCCTGCTGGCCCTGGCCGAGCGCGCGAGCGCCGAAACCGAGCGTCCGCCCTCGCGAGTCCGCCAGCGGGAACATGATCCGTTCGCGGAAGCGGTCGTACATGCGCCCGCCGCGCCCTCGGCGGCCGAGGTCCGCTGCTTGGACCTCCTGCTCGCTGAAGCCGTCCTTCAGCGCGCCGCTCACGACCTTGTCCCAGGCGCTCGGCGAGTAGCCCACGCGGAAGGTCCTGAGAACCTCCTCGTTCAGGCCGCGGCCGAGCAGGTACTTGCGCGCGCCGGCGGCCTCGCCCGAATCCCAGAGGTAGCGCGCGTAGTAGTCCGCGGTGCGGTCCACGAGCTGGAGCAGCCGCTCGCGCCGTCGGCGGCGTTCTTCCGCCTCGGGATCCTCCTTCTCGAGCTGCAGCTCGACGTTGTAGCGGTCGGAGAGGAACTCGAGGGCGCCGCGGAAGTCGAGACCCTGGGTGGCCTCCACGAACCTGATCGCATCGCCCGATTCGCCGCAGCCGAAACAGTGGTAGAGCTTGTGCTCGGCGTTCACGCTGAAACTGGGCGTGCGCTCATCGTGGAAGGGGCAGAGCCCGGTCCAGCGCGTGCCCACGCGGCGAAGGTCGGTGCGCGACCCGACCAGGTCCACCATGTCCACGGCCTCCTTGAGCCGCTCGACCGAATCCCGCGTGTAGAGGGACATGACCCGGCGAGCCTAGTCGGCTAGAAGCCCTGCGGCAGAGAAAGCTCGGCGAACCGGCGGAGCGCGAAGCGGTCGGTCATGCCGGCGAGGTAGTCGGTGACGCGTTCGGCCTCGGCGGCGTCCGGCGTGGCCGCCGGCGGCGGGTCGGCCGCGAGGCTGTCGAAGAGGGCGGTGAGCATGCGCTCGATCCGCGGCTGCTCACGCTGCGCCACCGGGCCGAGGTAGACGGTTTCGAACATGAAGCTGCGCAGCCGCGCCATCGCCTCCCCCACCTGCTCGCTCTGAACTATGTCTCCCTCGCGGTCCGAGCACTCGACCAGGTCGCGCACCAGGGTGTCGATCCGCTTCGAGCCCGTGTCGCCCAGCGCGTCGATCTCGCGCGCGGGGAGGTCCTCGTAGGCGAGGATGCCGGCGCGCACGGCGTCGTCGATGTCGTGGTTGATGTAGGCGATGCGGTCCACGAGCCGTACGATCCGCCCTTCGAGCGTGCCCGGCAACTCGGGGCCCGTGTGCCTGAGGATGCCGTCCCGCACCTGCTCGGTGAGGTTCAGGCCGCGGCCGTCGCGCTCGAGCCGCTCCACCATCCGCAGCGAGTGGTGGTTGTGGCGGAAGCGGACGCCGTAGCGGCGCTGCAGGCAGCCGTCGAGCACCTGCTCCCCGATATGGCCGAAGGGCGGGTGCCCAAGGTCGTGCCCGAGCCCGATCGCCTCAGTGAGGTCCTCGTTCAGCGCGAGGGCACGCGCGACGGTGCGGGCGATCATGCAGGTCTCGAGCGTGTGCGTGAGGCGCGTGCGGTAGTGGTCGCCCTCGGGCGAGATGAACACCTGCGTCTTGTGCTTGAGGCGGCGGAAGGCCTTGCTGTGGACGATCCGGTCCCGGTCGCGCTGGAACGGGGTGCGAACCGGCGAGTCCTCCTCTGGGAGCGCACGCCTCGCGGGGTAGGAGCGCTGCGCGAGCGGCGACAGGAACGCGTCCTCGAAGGCGCTCTGGCGCTCGGCGAGCGGGATCTGCTGTGGCTGGACTGCCTGCGAGGCCATGTACCGATTGTCGCAGCGAGCGCGGCGGCGTCTTGTGCGGGTTCCGCACAATGCGTGACAAATCGGCACGCGGCGGGCGGTGTGCCGGTACCGCGGTCGATTTTGGGTGCATAGGGCCCCAAAAAGCACCACGCTAACCCGGAACCCTCCTGGAACTTGGCGCCAGATCGCTTCGCGCTTCGACACCGCAACTCGCACCGTTCCGCGCAGCAACTCCGAAATCGGAAGGTGCCGGATGCCGGCGCGCACGTGCGGGATCGCACTAAAAGCGCCGTAGGGCGGGCCGATCACCCGGGGGTCCCCGGCCGCCGCTGGTCGGGCGGACCAACGAAGGACCCTTGGACCCGCTTCGCCGCCACATCGCACTGCGCGCGGCGCTGCTCGCGTTCGCGGCAGCGCTGCTCGTGCTTGCCGTGCCCGCGTCGCCCGCGGCCGCCAACAAGCGCGCCAGCGCGTCCGCCGCCGCCAGGATCGTCTCGCTCGCGCGCAAGGAGCTCGAGCGTGGCGTGCGCGAAATCCCCGACGGCTCCAACAAGGCGCCCGCGATCTGGCGCTACGACGAGGCCACCACCCCGCACTGGTACGGCGCGCCCTGGTGCGCCTACTTCGTCTCCTACCATCGCGAAGCGCGCCGGGGTGCCGATCGGCCCCGGCGGCAAGGGACTCGGCTATGTGCCCTACATCCGCTCGTGGGCGAAGCAGACCGGCCGTTGGACCCGCAAGCCGTACCCCGGCGCGCTCATCACCTTCCCGCAGCACGTCGGCATCGTCGAGAGCGTCTACTCGAACGGCACGCTGACAACGATCGAGGGCAACTCCGGTAACGCCGTTCGCCGGGTCTGGCGCCGCTGGCGCGACGCGATGGGCTACGTGAAGATCGCGAGCGGCTCGGTGCCGCGCAAGCCCGCGCCCGCGGCCAGGAGAAGCCCAAGCCGACCGGCCCCGCCCAGCCGCTTGTCGCGCGCATCACCGCGTACCCGTCGAAGAACGTGGGCGTCGGGCAGACAGTCGACTTCACGAGCAACGACTCCTCGGGCGACATCGCGAAGGCGCAGTGGGACCTCGACGGCAACGGCTCCTACGAGCAGACCGGCGACAACGTGAAGCGCCGCTACGACAAGGCCGGTAGCTATCTCGTGAAGCTGAAGCTCACCGATCGGAAGCACCACACCGCCACCGCGACGATCACGATCACGGTGACGAGCAATCGCGCGCCGGTTGCTGTGCTCGACATGCCCACGCAGATCGAGGTCGGCAAGAGCTTCAAGGCAAGCGCCACACGCTCGAGCGACCCCGACGGCAAGATCGTCGCCTGGTACTGGGACCTGAACGGTGACGGTGACTACGGCGCCGACGGCTCGAGCCGCTACTTCACCTACGACACGCCCGGCGACTACTACGCGGGCCTGCGCGTGAAGGACAACGACGGCAACGTGAGCGAGGTGCACGTGCCGGTCCACGTCTACGACCACCCGGACCCGGTCTCGAAGCTCAGCTGCGACGCCAGCTCAATCCCGTCGGGCGGCACGCTCCACTGCCACGCCGACGACTCCGCCTCCCCCACGAAGATCGTGAAGCACGAGTGGGACATGAACGACGACGGCAGCTACGGCACCGGCGGCAACGACAGCAGCTACACGTACTCGACCTCCGGCTGGTACACGGTGCACCTGCGCGTGACCGATGTGAACGGCCGCCGCTCGGAGCTGAGCACGGACATCCAGGTGACCAACCGCGCGCCCAGCGCGCGCATCACGCTTCCGGCCAAGGTCGTGGTCAACCAGCCGGCGAGCTTCGGAGGCGGCGGCTCGAGCGATCCCGACGGCACGCTCTTCCAGTGGGAGTGGGACTGGGACGGCGACGGTTTCTACGACGCGCTCGGCTCGTCCGCCTCGACGACCTTCACGAGCTACGGCCAGCGCCGGATCGGACTACGGGTCACCGACAACTTGGGCGCAACCGCGGTTGCTACCACGACCGTGAACGTGCTCGCGCCTCCGGTGTCGGTCCCGCGGATCCTGACCGCAACGCCGCTCGCCGGAACGGCCACGAGCTTCGATCCGGCGCTCTCGTACGACCCCGACGGGCGCCCGCTCACCGTGTTCCAGTGGGACTTCGACGGCAACGGCACGGTGGACCGGACGACCACGACCGCGACGCCGGTGACCAAGACCTACTCGGGCCGGGGCAGCTACACGGCGAAGCTGACGGTGACCGACGCGGACGGCCTAACCGGTACCGCGACGGTCACCGTGTCGGTCAATTAGCCGGCGAGCAGTGAGAACGTGTCCGTGGACCTGTCGTTCCTGGTCACCGATTTGAAGGTTCCGCGGGCTCCGTTGTAGGCGCCGGTGCCACCCGTGATCGCGGCAGTCGTCGTGTTCTCGGAGAACTTCGCCCGGGCCTCCAGAGTCATAGTGCCGCCGGTCAAGCTCGCGACGGCGTTACAGATGAACTGGGACTGTTCGAAGCTCCGGCTTCCCTTGACCACGGTGCAGGTGCCCTCGAGCGTCCCGGCGACCTTGCCCGCTTGATCGGCCAGGCGCGTGCTGAACATGATCAGGTCGCCCGGCGACGAGCTCACCGGGAAGCCGTGCCGCTTACGCGACAGTGGCGCATTGTCGACGAAGTTGAACGTCGAGCCCCGGTTCAGCTCCTTGAAGGTGAGCGTCCGGGCCCCGGGCGCCTGGGCACTTCCGCCGGATGCGACGAGGGCCGCGGTGGCGAACCCGGCGATCGCGAGCACCGCCACCGGCATGAGACGTGAGCGCATGATGCTCCTCCTGCGTCAGCCACGTGGACGCACGAATCACACGCTACGTCCGGTCCAGCAGCAGATGCGCGCCAAGACGGCGCTATCTGTACGAGCTGAAGCCCGCGGCGCGGATGTACATCTCGTAGAGCAGGAAGCCCTGCGCGACGCGGCTCGCGCACACGCGGTCGAACAACGCGTTTGCGCGCGCGGTCGAGAGCGTCGTGCCGACGCCGCCCGAGGTCGAGGGCCCGCCCACGACTCCCGCGAGCGCACGCACGATCGCGCCGCGCTCTGACGGTGTCGCGCCGATCCACTCCTGGCAGCGCGCTTGCTGGAGCGGCAGTCCGCCGATCAGTGCGGTCGGAGTGAACGCGGCGCGGTGCCGGACCGGCGCTGCGACGTCGCGTAGCGCCAGCGCGAGCACCCCGCTCAGCGCGAGCGAGGCGGCGAGCGCGAGCGCCAGCACGCGCCCGCTGAGCCGCACGCGCCGCGGCGCGACGGCTAACGCTTGGCGAACGGACTGCATATGACCGTCCCTCCCAGTCCGCCGATGAGGTCGCAGAAGGGCGGCGGCGGCTCAGTCTCGCCCACCATCTGGTTTGCGATTTGTTGGTTGCGCAGCGTCTGCTGCTTCGCCGCAGCCGTGCCCGGCTTGGCCGGCATCTGGAACCACTCGCACGTGTTCGGGTCGTAGTTCCCGGTCGCAAGGGCGCCCGCGCAGCTGGCGAGCATCGCCTCCTTCGCGGCGTCGCCGGCTCCCACGTTCGTGGGCGCGGAGCAGTCCTGCGGCAGGAACTTCGGAATCGAAGTGCCCGGGACGGGCGGTGGCGGCGGGTCGGATGTGACCGAAGCCTCCGAGCCGTCAGCGCCCTGGTTGTTGTACCAGCAGTTGTTGCTGTTCGTCGGGAATTCGTCCCACCAGAAGTCCACGCCGTTCGGCGCCTTGCCGCCGCTCGGCGTCCGGCTCATCACGTTGTCGAAGTAGCGGTTGCGGTTCGAAACGGATGCGATCCCCTGCGGGGTGCAGGGCGGCGCTCCGTTCTCCGGCGAGGGCGCGCAGCTGATCACGTCGGGCACCGCGATGAGCATTGTGCCGCGGCGCCAGTTGTCCCAGATGCGGTTGCCCTTCACCTGGTCGTCGTTGCCGCCGGCAATGAGGATGCCGACGCCGATCGGCACCGGCACGCGCGACTCCACGTCCGAGTCCTTCGCGTAGACGTTGAAGTTGTTCGACCAGATCCGGTTGCGCTCGAACACGGCCGAGTCTTGCGGATAGCCGGGGTGGCCGCCCGCAAAGAACGAGTCGGTCGCGATGCCGGTCGTGTTCCCATAGAAGTTGTTCTCCACCACGCGGGTCGCGTTCCCCATCGTCCCCGAGTAACCGAGGTTGTTGTGGTGCAGGTCACAGTGCGTGATCGTCTGGTTCAAACGGCGCGTGGGATAGAAGCTGTCGTCCCGCTGCGCGCCGGTGTCGGGCGCGCCGCCCGGATACACCGCCGAGTCGCCGTTACCGACGGCGTCGCACGTGTCGGTGAGCCCGTGGTCTGACGCGAACATCAGCGCGCCGTACTCACCTCCGTAATAGAAGTTCATGCGCTGCAGCCGGTAGCCGTCCGTCTCGAGCACGTACACGTCGTGCTCTGCCGCATGGCGGACGGTCATGTTCTTCAGCACGAAGCCGTCGGCGCGATCGGCCTTTATGCCCACGTCCTTCTTCGCGTCGATCGGTCCGTGGTTGCCCGAGGCAACGCGGCCGGCGTCGACCACCACGCTCTGGGGTGTCGGGCCCGAGCCCTCCATCTGGACGTTGCAGCGGACGCACTTGCCGAGGTTCGGGATGCCGTGCGGGTCAGGCCGACCCGTCGGGCTCGACTGCGGTTCGAGCCCCGTCCCGAGCGCGCGGCCGATCACCGCGACGAGCGCCTGGGCGTTGGGACAGTGGTACTGGTACTCGTACGAGACCGCTCCCGATCCGTGATCCGAAGTTGTCTTGTACTGGTCGCACTCCGGCGGGAACGGCGACACCGCCCGCGAATCGGGCTCGGTGTAGGTGCCGGGCATCACGACCACGCGGTCGTTGTTGCCCGATGCGGTCACGGCCGGCTGGATGTCGTGGTAGCGGCACTTGTCGAACAGCGCCGTGTTGACGTCGATCAGCCGCTGCGCCGACGCGGCGCTCAGCTTTCGCTTCCGCTCGGTCGGGCGGAAGCGGTAGCCCTTGTCGCGCGCCGTGGCGACCTCTTCCTTCGCGACGCTGAGCGAGTCGCTCTTGCACACCACGCGCGTGTCGCCGCGAGCCTTCGTATCGAGAGCCGATGCGATCGAGCGTGCGGCTGGAACCTTGCCTCCGGCAGCAGGCCACGTGGATGTGTCGGGCGCGGGATCCGGCCAGTACGCCGTCCGCTCCACGTGCGCGAGCGCGCTCGACACTCCTGTGAGCGCCCCCACCGCGATGGCCAACGCCACAAAGGCCTTCCGCCCCATCTGAACCCCCGCCGGTTCTCACGGCGCCCCCTGCAGACGCCGAACTGGCGCGAAAACCTACCTGGTCGTCAGGAACTGTGCGCCACTGCGGCCTGTGCTGCGGCCACGCGCGCGATCGGCACACGGAACGGCGAGCAGCTCACGTAGTCGAGCCCCGCCATGTGGAAGAAGTCGATCGAGTCAGGGTCGCCGCCGTGCTCGCCGCAGATGCCCAGCTTGAGCTCCGCCTTGGCCTCGCGGCCAGTCCACGCCGCGAGGCGTACGAGCCACCCCACCCCGGGCTTGTCGATCGTCTCGAACGGGCTGCGGTCCACGATCTTCTCGCGGATGTACTCGGCAAGGAACTTGCCCTCCACGTCGTCGCGCGAGAAACCGAGCGCGGTTTGCGTGAGGTCGTTCGTGCCGAAGGAGAAGAAGTCGGCCTGGCCGGCGATCTTGTCCGCGGCGAAGCACGCGCGCGGCAGCTCGATCATCGTGCCAATCGAGCGCTCGAGATCGTCGCCCTCCTCCTCGAAGACGTGCTCCACGAGCTCGCGCATGATCCTCAGCTCGGTCTCGTAGGCGACTAGCGGGATCATGACCTCGAGGTGCGGCGCCTCGCCGCAGCGCTCCTTGACTGCTTTGGCGGCGCGAATGACCGCGCGCACCTGCATCTCGTAGATCTCCGGATGGACGATGCCGAGGCGAACGCCGCGGGTGCCGAGCATTGGATTCGTCTCCTGCAGCTGGTGGACGCGCTCCAGGGTGCGTTCGAGCTCCTCGAGGTCGTCGGTCTGCTCGATGCGCGCACGCTCGACGTCCTGGGCGATCTCCTCGAGCCCGGGCAGAAACTCGTGCAGCGGCGGGTCGAGCAGGCGGATCGTGACGGGCAGTCCGCGCATCTGTTCGAACAGCCCCTCGAAGTCCTCCTGCTGGAACGGCAGCAGGTCGTCGAGGGCGGCGCGGCGGTCCTGCTCCTCCTCGGCCATGATCATCGCGCGCATCTTCGGCTGGCGGTCGGCCGCCATGAACATGTGCTCGGTGCGGCAGAGCCCGATGCCCTCCGCGCCGAACTCGCGCGCCTTCTGCGCGTCCTCGGGCGTGTCGGCGTTCGTGCGCACGCCGAGCCTGCGGATCTCGTCGGACCACTTGAGCACCTTCTCGAAGTTCTCGTCGACCTCCGGGTCCACGAGCTCCACGTCGTCGGTCGTGACGACACCGCTGGTGCCGTCGATCGCGATGAGGTCGCCCTGGTGCAGCACCGTCCCGTTGACGTGCACCTCGCGCGCGTTCAGGTCGATGTGGAGATCCGACGCCCCCGAAACGCAGGGCCGCCCCATGCCGCGGGCGACGAGCGCCGCGTGGCTCGCCTTGCCGCCCTCGGACGTAAGGATGCCGCGCGCGGCGAAGAAGCCCGCGACGTCGTCCGCCTCGGTGAAGGGCCGCACGAGGATCACGTCCTTGCCCGCGTCGCCCTGCTCCACCGCGTCGTCGGCCGTGAACACGATCGCTCCCTTGGCCGCGCCGGGCGAAGCGTTCACGCCACGGGCGAGCACGTCGAACTCGGCGTTCGGGTCGAAGGTGGGGTGCAGCAGTGCGTCGAGCTTCGCGGCATCGATGGTGGCGAGCGCCTCTTCGCGTGAGAGCAGCTCCTCGTCGACCGCGTCGACCGCGAAGCGCACGGCCGCCTGCGCCGGCCGCTTCGCACTGCGGGTCTGGAGCATGTAGAGATGCCCCTCCTCGACGGTGAACTCCGTGTCCTGCATGTCCCTGTAGTGAGACTCGAGCGTGCGCAGGATCTCCATCAGCTCGGTGTGGGTCTCCGGCATCACCTCGTTCAGCTCGGAGATGTCGCGCGGCGTGCGCACGCCGGACACCACGTCCTCGCCCTGCGCGTTGAGCAGGAAGTCGCCCGACGGCTCGGGCGCGCCCGTGATCTCGTCGCGCGAGAACGCCACCCCCGTGCACGAGGTGTCGCCCTTGTTGCCGAACACCATCTGCTGCACGTTGACCGCCGTGCCCCAGTCGTCCGGGAGGCGGTTGATGCGCCGGTACTCGACGGCGCGCTCGCCCATCCATGAGTCGAACACCGCGCGGATCGCCTGGCGCAGTTGCTCCTGGGGGTCTTGCGGAAACTCTTCGCTGGTCTGGTCGCGATACAGCTGCTTGAAGGAGTCGACCAGCTCCTTGAGGTCGTCCACGGAGAGCTCCGTGTCGTCCTTCACACCGGCCGTCTCCTTCTGGGCCTTGATGGCATCCTCGATCTTCTCGCCGGGAACCCCGCGGCAGACGTTGCCGAACATCTGCACGAAGCGCCGGTACGAGTCCCACGCGAAGCGCTCGTTGTCGGTGACCTTTGCGAGCCCCTCGACGGACTCGTCGTTCAGGCCGAGGTTGAGGACGGTGTCCATCATTCCGGGCATCGACTCGCGCGCGCCCGAGCGCACCGACACGAGCAGCGGATCGTCCGGGTCCCCGAGGCGCTTACCGGTTTGCTCCTCCAAATGCGTGAGGGCCTCGGCAACCTGCTGCTCGAGGCCCTCGGGCTCCTCGCGGCCCGCGTTCATGTAGGCGACGCAGGCCTCGGTCGTGATCGTGAAGCCCGCGGGTACTCGCTCGGCGCCCAGGATGCGCGTCATCTCGGCGACGTTCGCGCCCTTGCCGCCGAGCAGCTCGCGCATGTCCTTCGAGCCCTCGGAGAACTCGTAGACGTACTTCGTGGCTTGTGCGGTGCTGGTCATGAGGGGCGCGGGATTGTATGGAGTGAATACCCGGGATTGGGCCGGATGAGTAAACGGCGAAGAGCCCGCCTGGCAAGGAAGCAGGGCCGAAGCTTGGCGACAGCCAAGCGAGCGCCCGATGACACAGCCAGGCGATGCTCTGCAGCCGAATTACTCATTCGGCCTTCGCCACATGAGCCAGACGGGAGGGCCTTTCGGCAGCTCGAGCCGCTCCGTCACCTCGAAGCCGTGGCGGCCGTAGAAGGCGAGGTTGCGCTCCTTGGCCGTCTCGAGGTAGGCCGGGATCCCTTCACTGTCGGACATCTCGAGGACGGGGCGCAGAAGCGCCGAGCCGATGCCTTGCCCCTGGTGGTCGGGATCGGTGCCGAGCACGGCCAGGTAGAAGTGCTTCTCCCTGGGGTGGCGCCGCTCCACCATCGTGAGCCCGCGCGTCACGAGCGGCAGCCGGCGCGCTCGCACGAGCACCATCAGCCTGAGCGTCTCGCCGATCGGGACGAGCCACTTGCCCGGCAGGGCCCACAGCGCTGCGCCCTCGCGGTCGTGCGTCGTGTAGGAGAGCTCGTGCGGGATGAGCGTCCGCAGCCGCAGTTCGAAGAAGCGCGCCGCCGTCCTCAGGCGCGTGGGCTCGCGGTCGAAGGCCCAGCAGGTGACCGGGTCGTCGAGGAAGGCGCGCGCGAGCACGCTCGCGAGACGGGTCACATCCGACTCGCTGACGCGCTCCACCGACGGGGCCTCGAGCACAGACCTACGCTACCCGAGCGAGCCTTACGTGCGCGTGGTGCTCGAGCGTCTCGGTGATCGCGCGATCGGCCTGCCTGAGCGCGCTCTCCGACGCGTCCGGGACGTCGGAGAGCGAGCGTCCGAGCGCGTCCACGAGGAAGCGGTGGGCGCTCTCGTCGAGCTGGAACGAGCCCGCCTCGCAGCCTGCGCAGACGACGCCGCCCGCGCTCGCCGAGAAGGCGCCAAGGTGCTCGCGCTCGCCACAGGAGGCGCACGCGCCCAGCTCGGGCACGAAGCCGGCGGCGAGCAGCAGCTTCAGCCGGAACGCCAGCGCTTGGGCGCGCGTGGCGGCCGCCGGGTCAGCGTCGAGCAGCGCGAGCTCGTGGCAGAGCAGGTTGTAGGCAGGCGCGTTCGGCTCCTCGGAGTCGAACAGCCGCAGCACCGCCTCGCACGCCTGGCCCGCGCGCTTCATCGGCTCCGCCTGCTCCCGCAGGCGCGCGTGCGGGTGAATCGTGGAGGCGCCCGTGATCGTGCAAAGCTCGCCGCTGCCCTGGTGGCAGACGAGCTCCACGCGCACGAGCGGCTCGAGCCGGCCCCCGAAGCGCGACTTCACACGCCTGACGCCCTTTGCCATCGCTGCGATGCGGCCGCGCTCCCGGCTATAGAGGTGCAGGATGCGATCCGCCTCGCCGTAGCGGAAGGAGCGCAGCACCACCGCCTCGGTCTTGAACAAGCCGGCCATCTCTACACTGAATCACCAGTGGCGGACAACGGACGCGTGACGGTTTACACAACCGAACCGTGCGGATTCTGTCGCCAGGCCAAGGCGTTGCTCGAGGCGCGGGGGATCGTCTACGAAGAAGTGAACCTCGCGAAGTCCCCTGAGGGGCGCGCGGATCTGGTGCAGCGCACGGGCCAGATGACGTTCCCGCAGATCCTCGTCGGCGGGCGCCCGATCGGCGGGTTCCGCGAGCTGGTCGAGGCCGACCGCGACGGGTCGCTGAAGACGCTGCTCGCTGCCGCTTAGACGCTTGCCCGCCGCACGCGCGGCCTGGGCT
>DASVXS010000208.1:0-10741 GCA_036392575.1 Thermoleophilaceae bacterium
CGACGGCGGCCTCGACCTCGCCGCGGCGCTCCTCCGCCGTGTCGCGCTCCGACGCGAGCTTGGCGATCTCGGCCTCGAGCCCGGCGGTGCGCTCTGCCTCAACGGCGACGACCTCGCGCTCGAGCTCCGCGATACGCGCGGAGTGCTCGCTCTCGCGCGCCTCGAGCGCGCCCGCGACGCCCGCGGCGCCGCCCTCGCTCGGATCGCCGTCGCGCTCTACGAGCGCCTCGACCTCGCGGCGACGGCGCACGGCGCCCTCGGCGCCAGCCCGCGCGATCTCGCGGGCGCGCTCGAGCCGTAGCCCGATCCTGTCGACCGCCGAGCGAGCGGCAAACGCCCGCGCCGACAGCGCCTCGCGCGCGCGGCTGTGCTCCGCGAACGCCTCTTCTGCCGCCTCGCGCCGGCGCGCCACCTCGGCGAGCGACTTCTCCACCTCGTCGCGCCGCCCGGCGGCGGCCGCGGCGACGGCCTCCGCCTCCGCCAACGCAGCGATGGCGCCGCGCGCACGATCACGCGCCAGCTCGAGCCGCGCCTCGAGCGACTGCCGCTCGAGCCGTTCGTGCAATTCGGCGGCCTCCGCCTGGCGCTTCAGCGGCCGCAGTCGCGAGCGCGCTTCGCGCTCCACGTCGAGCGCGCGGTCGAGATTGTCCTGCGTGCGCTCGAGCTTCAGCTGCGCGCGGCGGCGGCGCTTTCGGTGCTTGCCGAGGCCCGCAGCCTCCTCGATCAGCAGGCGGCGATCGCGCGGCTTCGAGTGGATGATCGACTCGACCCGCCCCTGCGACACCACCGAGTGCATCTCCTTCCCGAGGCCGGTGTCCGACAGCACCTCGAGCACGTCGACGAGCCGGCAGCGGGCGCCGTTCAGGCGGTACTCGCCGTCGCCCGAGCGCTCCAGCCTGCGCACGATCGAGATCTCCGAGAACTCGGAGTCGATGCCTCCGTCGGAGTTGTCGATCACCACCTCGACCTCGGCCGAGTTGCGGCTGGCGATCCCGTGCCCGCCCGCGAAGATCACGTCCTGCATCGTCTGGCCCCGCACGGCAAGCGGGCTCTGCTCGCCCATCGCCCAGAGCACGGCGTCGGTGATGTTCGACTTCCCGGAGCCGTTCGGGCCGACGACGACCGACACGCCGGGCGAGAAGTCGAGCCGGGTCCGGTCCGGGAACGACTTGAAGCCCTTGAGCGTGAGCGAGCGCAGGTGCACCGGCCTAGCCCTCCTGCTCCTGGGCGAGCGAGTCGAGCGCGCGCAGGGCGGCCTCCTGCTCGGCACTCTTCTTGGTACGCCCCTCGCCGCGGCCGATCTCGCGCCCCGACACCTCGGCGACCGCCACGAAGCTGCGGTCGTGCGGCGGACCGGCCTCGTCGTCGATCCGGTACGCCACCACCTGAGCGCGCCGCGCCAGGCGCTCCTGCAGGACGGACTTGTAGTCGACGGGGTGCTCGAGTGCCTCCTCGACCTGCTCGGCGAAGGCGTATACCACCGCGGGCGCCACGCGCTCAAAACCGAAGGCGAGATAGGTGGCGCCGATGATCGCCTCGCAGATCGAGGCGAGGATGCGGTCGGAGGCGATCAGCATCTCCGCGCTCTTACCCGTGCCCTCCGGTGCCGCGGCACGAAGCCGCTCGGGTACGCCGAGATCGCGTGCGACCTCCGCGCATGCGTGGCGCGAAACCGCCTGCGCCCGCAGCTTCGTTAGCCGGCCGGCGCCGTAACGCGGGAAGCGCGGGTAGATGTCGGTCGAGATCGCGAGGCTCAGGACGACGTCTCCAAGGAAGGCGAGCCGCTCGTAGGACTCCCAGCGATTGTCGACCCACGACGAGTGGGTGAAAGCCTGCCGTGCGAGGTCATCAGGTAGCTCGTCGAGCAGTGAGCTGAGCGTGTCCAGTGGTCAGGGAGCGTTCTGGGGCGCGTGCGCGGCGACGAAGTCCGCCGCCTGCCCGACGGTGAGGATCTTCGCGGCCTCCTCGTCGGGAATTCGGACCCCGTAGTTGTCCTCGAGCTCCATCACTAGCTCGACCAGGTCGAGCGAGTCGGCCTCGAGGTCCTCCTTGAAGCGGGTGTCCTCGCCGATCGAGGAGGGGTCGCGCACGAGTTCGGTCGCGAGATGGGCGCGGATGCGCTCGAGGACCTCTTCCCTAGTCATGAGCGACTTCGACGCTATCAACGGGTGCGGACCGCAAGGCCCCGCCGGCCTCGAGCGCGGCCGCCATGCGACCGACGGCGTCCTCGCGCACGGCCCGCTCCGCGAGCCGCACAGCGTTGGCGATGCCGTCGGCGCTCGAGCCGCCGTGGGCGATCACGACTGGGCGCCGGAGGCCGAGCAGGATCGCGCCGCCGGTGGCGTTCGGGTCGAGCGCATCTCGCAGGGCGCTCACGCGACGGCGGATCAGCAGGCCGCCGAGGCTCGAGACCGCGCCGGAGCGGACGGCGTCGCGGATCGCGCCGACCACGGTCTTCGCAGTGCCCTCCATGAGCTTCAGCGCGACGTTGCCGGTGAAGCCATCCGTGACGACCACGTCGGCGGCGCCGGCCGGCACGTCGGTGCCCTCGACATTGCCGATGAACTCGATTCCGGACGCTCCCGCGAGCCGCTCGTGCGCCGCCACCACATCGGGCGTGCCCTTCGTCGGCTCCTCGCCGACCGACAGCAGCGCCACCCGCGGACGCTCCACCCCGTGCATCGTCTGCATGAACGCGGAGCCCATGAACGCGAACTGCACGAGATGCTCAGGCCGCACCTCGAGGTTCGCGCCGACGTCGAGCATCAGGGTCGGCGCACCGGGAATCGGGAGAAACACGGCGACGCCCGGCCGGTGCACCCCCTGGAGGCGCCGGATATGAAGCACGCCGGCGGCGAGGGCCGCGCCCGTCGCGCCCGCCGAGACGAGCGCCGAGCAGCGCCCCTCGGCCACGGCCTTGGCGGCCTGCACGATCGACGCGTCGGGCTTCGAGCGCACTGCGCGCACAGGCTCCTCGTCGTTCCCGATCGCGACCGGGGCGTCGACCACCTCGGCGCCATCCCGCAGCTCGGCGGCCGGCCCGAACAGCGTGACGGGCACGCCCGAGCGTCTTCCGCCCTCGGCGACGGTCCGCGGACCGCCGTCCGCGCCGTTCGCGTCGAGCGCGATCACCGGCGCGGCCTACTCGTCGGCGCCAGAGCCCGACGGAGTGAATATCTCGCGGCCTCCGTAGGTGCCGCAGACCGAGCACACGCGGTGCGGCAGGCGCGGCGAGTGGCACTGCGGGCAGGTGCCCAGTGCCGGAGGCGTGATCTTGTGCTGCGAACGCCGCTTGTTGGTTCGCGAGTGCGACTGCTTCTGCTTGGGAACGGCCATGCGGCGGGCAAGTCTAGCGGGGGCCGCGCGAGAGCTCGCAGAGGCCGGACGCGGACCCGGCCGGCTTACCTACTCGAAGCGAAGCTCGCCGAGCTTCGCCCAGCGCGGGTCGCGGGCTTCCTCGTGCCGATGGTCGGCACCCGCGCTGTTCAGGTTCTCTCCGCACACCGGGCACAACCCGAGGCACTCGTCGGTGCACAGCACCTGCGCCGGCATGGCGAAGATCACCGCGTCGCGGGTCCACGAGCGAAGATCGAGGTCGTCCCCCTCGACGTACGGCGAGCGCAGCTCGTCGTCGCCGCCCGGCTGGTCGACCTCGCGCACATCGACCTCGACGGAGCGCTCGGCAGGCTCGAGGCAACGCACGCACGCTCCGACCAGCGTGACGTTCGTGCGCAGCCTGAGCGAGTAGCCGGTGGTGGTGTGCGACACGTCCAGCACGACGTGCGCGACGCGGTCCTCAACGCCATACTCCTGGCCGCCGAGGTCGATCGGGTCGACGTTCACAGCGGTCTCGATCCGGCGCCCCTCGCCCGAGTGAAGATTGAGGCGGCCTAGATCGAAGATGTCCGTTCGCTGCCCCATGAATTCAGGGTAGCGCCGGTCTCGAGCCGTAGTTCGGCTGCGAAGCATCAGCTGGCGGCGTCCTCGGAGCTGGCCAGGCGGAGCCGTCGCGCCGCTGCCCTCAGCGTCGCCTCCACGTGATCCGGTTCGTACCTCACCTGCGCGTGCGTGAATCGGAGCGGAGTGAGCTCCGCCGCGAAGTGCTTCTGATCCCTGAGCGCGTCGCGCGACTGCTGCGCCGGTGTGCGGTGATACCGGAGGCCGTCGGTCTCCACTACGAGGCCGAGCTCGGGCCAGAAGAAGTCGACCTTGAAGCCGTTGACGAGCTGCTGCGTCTTGGGCATCGGGAGCCCCGCTCTGCGGGCGATGGGGAGGAAGCGGCGCTCCAGCTCCGAGTCGGTGAGGGCGAAGGTGCGGCGGTCGAGCAGCCTGCGGACGCGCGTGACGCCTGGGCGCTTGCCGTGGTGGTCGAGCGCAGCACGCAGCGCTTCGGGATCCGCTAGGTCGAGCTTGTCGGCCTCGTTGACGGCCGCCTCGAGCTCGTTGTCGCTGAGCGTGGTCGCAGCGAGGTCGATGAGCGTGCAGATCGGGGTTGTGACCGGGATGCCGTGGCACTCCGTGACGTCGTCGTCCGAAAACGCCCGCCGGCGGTGGATGTTGATGCCGGCGCGGTGAGATCTCCTGGCCGCCGGGACGCTGATTTCAATTCCCCGTAATTGCTGCTTTCGGATGCGCCAGAGAACCGCGGCGCTGTGGTGGCTCAACGCGGCGCCCGCTCCGCAGGCGAGGACCGCAGCCATCCACACGCCGTACTGAGACAGCTCCCGCCGGCCTACCGCGTAGACGCCACGCGCGACTCGGTGCAGGCGTCCCTTTTTCGCACGATGGTCGATCGCATGAGCACTAAGACCATGCTCCAAGAGCTGATCTCGGGTCACCACGCCGTGCTGGCTCCTGACCAGCTTCCAAATCTGCGATGTGTGGAACTTTTGCCCGGCTACAGCCGGGTAAAGGGTTCACAGATTTGGGATTCGCCCCCGCTGGGGGCCTGCGACTAGCGGACTTCGGCCTCTTCGCGCCCGGCCAGGCGCTCGCGGCCGCGTTGCACCGCCGCGGTGAACTTCTGCAGGTTCACCTCGAGCGTGTTGAGGATGTCGTCGGCGTAGTCCTCGGCGCCGAGGCGGATCTCGCGCTCGCGCCCGCGGGCCTCTTCGATGATGTCCTCCGCCTGGCGCTCGGCCTGGCGGACGATCTCCTCCTGCGCGATCAGGCGGGCCTGCTCGTCGCGGGCCTCCTTGATGATGCGCTCGGCCTCGCGCTTCGCCTCGGCCAGCATCTCCTGACGTTCCTTGACGATCCAGCGCGCCTGCTTGATCTCCTCGGGGATCGTGGCGCGCATCTGGTCGAGGATGTCGTAGATCTCCTCCTTGTCGACGCGAACCTGGTCCGTCAGCGGGACCGGCTTCGCGTTGTGGATTTGATCGTCGAGTTTGTCGATGAGGACCAGGACGTCCATGTGAACCTCAGTTTCGTCAGCGCTTGAGCGCTTCCTCTAGCCGCTGTGCCACCTGCGGCGGCACGAGGTCGGTGAGGTCGCCGCCGAACATGGCGAGTTCTTTCACTCCACTCGAGCTTAGGAAGCTGTACTGCGGTGAGGACATCATGTAGATGCTCTCAATGTCGGGCGCCATCTTGCGGTTGAGCTGGTTCATCTCGAACTCGTATTCGAAGTCCGAGATCGCCCGCAGGCCCTTGACGATGGCCTTGGCCCCGTGCTGCCGGGCGAAATCGACGAGCAGCGTATCAAAGGATTTCACCTGCACATTGCCGAGTTTTCCGACCTCGGCCTCGATGAAAGACACGCGCTCGTCCGCGGTGAACACGGTGCTCTGCTTGCGCACGGGCTGGTTCACGACGCCGACGACGACCGTGTCGAACACCTCGGCAGTGCGGCGGATGATGTCGAGGTGACCGAAGGTGACCGGGTCGTAGGAGCCCGGGCAGACCGCGGTGCCCTTGCCGTCGTCACTGAACACGATGCAGGGCGATCCGCGTGTCGCCGTAGGTGCGCTCGTCCTCGAGCGGCAGCGTTAGCTCCAGCGGGTTGCGCTTGTCTGACTCGGACACGATGAGGCCTCTCCCGGACGCTACGGCTGGCAGCCGCTCCGAAAGCGGTCCCGCCAGCCGGTCGGCGGAACTATACGGAGGGTCGAGGAAAACGAGGTCATATGGGGCGCCCGGCGCGCGCGCCGGAGCCGCCAGGAACGCGAGCGCATCGCGCCGTATCACCGGCGCATCGAGGCCGAGCTCGGCGAGGTTGCGCCTCACCGCCGCGATCGCGCGTGTGCCCGAATCGACGAACGTGGCGGATGTGGCGCCGCGCGAGAGCGCCTCTATCCCGAGCGCCCCGGAGCCGGCGAACAGGTCGAGCACCGCGAGCCCCGATACGTCGCCGAGGATCGAGAAGAGCGCCTCGCGCACGCGGTCGGCGGTCGGCCGGGTGCCCCGTCCCGGCGGCGCATGAAGGCGCCTGCCGCCGAGCGAGCCCGCCACGATCCTCATGCGGGTATCGGCGCGCGCTCCGGGCCGAACCGCTCGGCGGCCGCGTCGCGAAGCAGCACGTGCTCGGGCTGCTCGAGCCGCGGGTCCGCGGCCACGATCTGCTCCGCGTGGTCGCGCGCCGACTCGAGCAGGCGCAGGTCCTCGGGCAGGCGGGCCACCCGGAACTCCGGCAGCCCGTGCTGGCGCGTGCCGAGGATCTGCCCCTCGCCACGCAGCTCGAGGTCGATCTCCGCGAGCCGGAAGCCGTCGCGCTCGGTCGCGATCGCCTTGAGCCGCGGCAGCTCCGGGTCGCCGAAGAGGATGCAGAGCGACTCGTGCTTGCCCCGGCCCACGCGCCCACGCAGCTGGTGGAGCTGTGAGAGGCCGTAGCGCTCGGCCGCCTCGATCAGCATCACGGTCGCGTTCGGGACGTCGATGCCGACCTCGATCACCGACGTCGCCACGAGCACGTCCGCCTCGCCCGCGGCGAAGCGGCGCATCGCCTCCGCCTTCTTCGAGGCCGGCATCTGCCCGTGGATCAGCTCGACCGTGTGCTCGCGGAACTCGGTGCGCGCGAGCCGCTCCGCCTCCGCGGTCGCGGCCTTCGCCTGGAGCGCCTCAGATTCCTCGACGAGTGGACACACGACGAAGCACTGGCGGCCTGACGCGATCTCCTCTCGAATTCGCTCGTACGCGCGCGCCCGCGGCCGGGCGCCGTCGACCACGTAGGTCTCGACCGGCTTGCGGCCGGCGGGCAGCTCGCGCAGCGTGGTCACGTCGAGATCGCCGTAGAGCGTGAGCGCGAGCGTGCGCGGGATCGGCGTGGCCGTCAGGTGAAGCGCGTGCGGCACCCGGCCGGCCGGAGCCTTGGCGTCGAGCGCGGCGCGCTGCCGCACACCGAAGCGGTGCTGCTCGTCGATCACCACGAGCCCCAGCGAGCGGAACTCGACGACGGGCTCGATCAGCGCGTGCGTGCCCACCACCAGGCCGAGCTCGCCGCTTGCGAGTCTCGCGAGGATCTCGCGGCGGCGCGCCGCCGGCGTAGAGCCTGTCAGGAGCGCGACGGGCACCAGTCCGCCGAGCAGCCGGTCGATCGTGAGCAGGTGCTGCTCGGCGAGCGTCTCCGTGGGAGCCATCAGCGCCGCCTGAGAGCCGCTCTCGACCGCGCGCAGCATCGCGTACAGCGCGACCACCGTCTTGCCGGAGCCCACCTCCCCCATCAGCAGCCGCTGCGCCGGCCGTTCGCGTTCGAGGTCGTAATCGATGCGCGCGAACGCGTCGCGCTGATCGTGCGTCGGCTCGAACGGCAGCGCGGCGAGCCAGGGCTCGACCAGCGCGCCGTCGCCGGTGAGCACCGTCGCCTCGAGCTCTTCGTCGCGAGCGCGCTTCCGTCCCGCGAGCGCCAGCTCGAGCAGCAGCAGCTCCTCGAACGCCAGCCGGCGGCGCGCGGCCTCGCGCTCCTCGTCGTCCGCGGGGAAGTGGATGGCGGCGAGCGCCGCGGCGCGTCGGGGCATCCGCTCCGCGCGGAGCAGCGCGCTCGGCAGCGGGTCGACCACGTCGTGCACCCGTTCGAGCGCCTCGTGCACGGCGGTGCGCAGCTGCTGCTCGGTCACGCCGCGGGTGGCGGCGTACTTCGCCACGTGGCCGAGGGTGTGCACGCCACCGTCGGTCCCGTCGACCGCCTCCCAGCTGTCGACCCAGAACTGGTTGCGCCGCTTCATGCGCCCGTGGAGCAGCACGCGAGAGCCCGGCGCCAGGCGATCCGCAACCCACGGCTGGTTGAACCACACCGCGACCATCGGGCCGCTCTCGTCGGCGACGCGCGCCTCGACGCGCTTCTGGCGGCGGTTTCGCATCGGCTTCACCGACGCCGAGCGCACCTGTGCCTCGACCGTGGCCTCTTCCTCGATGCCGATCGAGGCGATCGTCCGGCGCTCGCGCAGGTCCGTGTGCGCGCGCGGGATGTGCTCGAGCAGCTCGCCGACCGTCGTGATTCCGATCGCCGCGGCAGGCTCGCGCGCACGCTTCGGCAGCGGCGGCTCCTCGGCCAGCCGCAACGGGCGCGGCCACGAGCGCACCGGCGCCTCGAGGGCGTCGGCCTGCTCCAGCTCAGTCGATTCTGCGAAGTGAGTGGGAATCGACCGTATTTACGCAGGCGGGCGGACGTTCACTCCGCGCAGAGCAGCCACCACCATGCCGGCTGGCCGCCGTCGTGCTGCTCGAGCTCGATCTCGCCAGGCACGAGCTCGGCTATCTCGTCCTCGCCGAGCGGGGCGCCCTCGCCCGCGATGCAGGTGAGCACTTCGGCGTCCTCGCAGAAGATTTCGAACGTGGCCGCCACGGTCTCGCGCACGTCGCCCCAGGCAACGAGGTCGTCGCCGATGTAGCCGAGCGCGTCGCCTTCCCTGAAGCGCCCGCGGGCGTCGTCGCGCGCCGCGCGGGCGATGCCGCCGGAACGCAGCCGGCCGAGCTCCTCCTCGAGCGCGACGGCGTTCGCGGCCGCGTCGGCGCGCGAGTCGAAGGCGATCAGCGCCGCAAGGCCGGCCTGCTGCGCGCGCGTGGGCACCACGCGGGCCCGCTTCTCGGAGAGCTCCGCGGCGCGCTCCGCCGCCATGATCACGTTCGCGCTGTTCGGGAGGACCACGACCTCCTCGGCGTCCGTGTCGTGGATGCGCGCGAGGATCTCGTAGGTGGAGGGATTGAGCGTCTGGCCGCCGTCCACGACGAGCGCGCCGAGGCCCTCGAACATCTGAAGCATGCCGGCGCCGTTCGCCACAGCGACCACGCCGCAGGTGTCCGTGCCGGCTCGCCGCCCGAGCCGCGCGGTGCGATCCGCCACCTGCTCGCGCATGTCGGCGATGTCGAAGCGCGACACCTGTCCGTGCGCGGCGAACAGCGCGATCGCACGGTCGGGGTCGTCAGTGTGCACGTGCACCTTGAGCGTCTCGTCGTCGCCCACCACGAGCACGCTGTCGCCGATCTCCTCGAGCATCGGGACGAAGCGCTGGTTTTCAAGCCCGGAGCCGGACACCGCGAAGTTCGTGCAGTACCGGTACTTGCTCGACTCGTGCTGGGGCAGATGAAGCGAGCGGCGCGGCGCCTCCTGGTGCTCGAGCTCCGGTGGCGCCTGGCCGCGCAGGGCGCCGATCACGCCGGCCACGATGACCGTGAGGCCGTAGGCGCCGGCGTCTACCACGTCCGCGTCCCGCAGCGCCGGCAGCTGCTCCCTGCCGCGCTCGACGGCCTCCTTGCCGGCCTCGAGCGCCCGCTCGAGCACCTCGGCGAGTAGCTCGTCCTGCTCCTCCGGCGCGACGTTGCCGTTCAGGCGCGGCGTGTCCATGTGCGCGAGCTCCTGCGCCACGCGGTGGGCCATCGCTCGGATCGCGGAGAGCATCGTGCCCTCGGCCGGGTCGCGGACCGACGCGTAGGCCGCGTCGGCGGCGCGCGCCAGCGCCGCCGCCACGAGCACGGGGTCAACCAGCTCGCCCGGGCGCGACACCAGCTCGGCGGCCGCGCCGCGCACGATCTGCGACAGGATCACGCCGCTGTTGCCGCGAGCGCCGAGAAGCGACGCTCGCGCCACGGCGTGAACGATCTCCTCGCGGCCGATGACGTCGATCGGCTCGCCGTTCATGCGGTCGAGCTCGTCGAGCACCGCGCGCATGGTCATCGCCATGTTGTCGCCGGTGTCGCCGTCGGCGACGGGGAAGACGTTGAGGTCGTTGACCTCCACACGCCGGCTTTCAAGCTCGGCGTAGGCGGCGGCCACGGCGCTCCGGAAGCGCTCGAGTGACGGGTCAGGCACGAAGATGTTCTACACCACGTCGCGGCGCGGGTAACGCCGGGCGTGATGGCGCTACACGTACTTGGTGACTTTGCCGGCCTTGAGGCAGCGTGTGCAGACGTACTCGCGCCGCGGCGCTCCGTTCACGTTGATCCGCACCTTCTGGAGGTTCGGCTCGAAGCGGCGCTTGGTGGCGACCATGGAATGGCTCCGGCTGTGACCGAACGCCGGGCCCTTCTTGCAGTTGTAACAGACCTTTGCCACGGCGCGGAAGGCTAGCAACCGCGCGCAGTGACGCCGGCGGCGGCGACCGCGCGGCGGATCGCGTCCGCGGTGATGTCCGGCCTGGTGATCGGGCCGTCCTCGATGTCGACGAAGACGGCCTCGGGCACCTCCTGGCGAATGAGTTCCACAAGGTCGTCGGGGAACCATGCGTTCGTGCCGTGGTTGAGGATCCAGAGGCGATCCCCCAGAGCGCGCGCCTGCTCGCGCGTGTCGCCGTGGATCCAGGCGTCG
>DASVXS010000209.1:0-21177 GCA_036392575.1 Thermoleophilaceae bacterium
CTCGCCGTCTCGCCGCATCACCTGAGCCGCACCTTCCGGGCGTTGACCGGTCACACAGTCTCGCGGCACAGGATGCGGCTGAGGGCGCGTGCCGCGATGGAACGGATGGCAGCGGGGGACGGCGACCTCGCACGGATTGCCGCCGACCTTGGCTTCGCCGACCAGAGCCACCTCTGCCGAGTCATGCGCGCCGAGACCGGGCGCACGCCGTCCGCACTGCGGCGCGTTCTCGCTGCTGAGTAAGCCGCCGACTCGACTCAGGCAGCCAGCGGGCCGGGCTCGCTGTACGGCTTGCAGCTGTGGCAAATGCAGCGGGAGCCGTGGACCAGGACTAGCGCCGGCGCATCGCCATGAGCCCCAACTGCTCCGGACCTCTGGGATCTCGCTGTACGGCGCTCGGTTTCGTCGAGCCTGTGGCCCATGAACGAGCGATCTAGGCGCTGGGCTTCGCTTTGGAACATCGTTCCTCCCCTAGGACGCGCGTCCGGGTTTACACGGAATCCGAGGCCGCCGTGAACCCGGGCGAGGCCTTCTTTCCGACTGGCTGTCATTGTCCGCGCGCCGAGCGCCCTGTCATCGCTGCCAGCCCGAGATGCGCCGCCGGAAAACCCGAGGCCGGCCATGGGCTGGCTGGAGGGCACCTGAGAGGATCGCGCCATGACCAAGTTCGAAGGCTTCGGGCCCGACGTACGGAAGTGGTTCCAGGGTCTCGAGGCAGACAACAGCAGGGAATACTTCGTCGCGAGCCGCGACTTCTTCGAGGAGTCGATCCGAGGCCAGATGGAGGCCCTACTCACCGAGCTCAGCGAGAAGTTCGGGGGTGAGGTGAAGATGTTCCGTCAGAACCGGGACATCCGCTTCTCGCCCGACAAGTCTCCGTATAAGACCAATACCTACGGAGTCGTTTACGGCTCGGGCATGGCCGCGCAAGGCCTGTACGCGTCGATTTCGGCGGGCGGTCTCGTCGCCGGCAGCGGCTACCACGTGATGGCCCGCGACCAGCTGGATCGCTACCGCGAGGAGGTCGCCAACGGCAAGCATGGGCAAGAGTTGACGAAGCTCGTCGCCAAGGCGGAGAGGGCGGGCCTGGAATTGTGGGGAGAGAGCCTCGCCACGGCCCCACGCGGCTATCCGAAGGACCACGAGCGGATTGAGCTGCTGCGGCGCAAGAACCTCACACTCGGCGCGACGTTGAAATTCGCGCGCGGCATCAGCCGAAGCGACGGCCTCCAGTTCGTCGCGAAGACGTGGCGTGCCGCGGCGCCCGTGACCGGCTGGCTCGACGAGCATGTCGGGGCGAGCACGATGCCCGTGCGCCGACCTGCGCGCAGGCGCCGAACGTAACGCCGCCTCGAAGCGCTCAAGCGCTCGACATATCCGGACGTTCCTTCGAGTGCTGCCAGAGCGCCTTGTCCAGTGTCCGCAGGCTCACCCCGTAGCGCTGGGCGAGCTCGCGGCAGGCATTCAGATATTCGAGCCAGAAGGTCACCGGGTACTGCGACCTCGGCTTGACCCCCAGCGACTCGAGCGCGCGCACGTCGAGGATCGGGTAGTCGTTCGGAAACGCGACGTAGAGCAACGTTGAAGCGGTGGGAACGCCAACGCCTTCCAGCCCGAGCAACGCAGCCATACGCGCGGCCTCCTGCTCCGACGTGGTGAGCGCACGTCCGGTCGCCTCAATCACAGCTGCCTCGGTATTACTCGCGACCTTCGCTCTGCTGCGCACGGTCTTCCCGGCGCAGACCTCGATGAACTCCGCGCGCGAGTAGTAACCCCGGGCTCTGGCCGCCGCGCCGAGTGCCAGCAGGCGCCCGTCGTCGGCATGAGGAAACCGACTCGCGAGCGCCTCAATCCCGCTCGCTGGAAACTGGAGCTCGAAGGTCGGCATCTTCGAAAGTCTCGAAGTCGTTCCTCAGCCTTCCCTCACATCCGTGTCCACAACCACGCGTACGAGATCACGTGCGGCTCAAATGGCTCCGCCGTCGCACACGGAGGTATCGCTGAGCGTGACTCACGATCACCTGCTTAGGGGTCGCCTCCTAGCATCCGAGTGACGATGGTGGCCGTGATCCCGAGCCCCTCGAGCAACGGCTTTCACCTCGGGCCGCTGCTGGTGCACGCCTACGGGCTGGCCTACGTCGTCGCGGTTCTGGCGGCGGTGGTACTGACCACGCGGCGGTGGGAAGTGCGGGGCGGCTCGCGCGAACTCGTGTACGAGGTGGCCCTCTTCGGCTTCCCGGCCGGCCTGATCGGCGGTCGCCTCTACTTCCTGGCCACCAGCTGGAACGAGGTCCCGGACCACTGGTGGGGGCCGTTCGCGATCTGGAAAGGCGGCCTGGGGATCTGGGGCGGGATCGCCCTGGGCACGCTCGCTGGCGTGTGGGTGCTGCACCGTCGCCGCGCTGACATCCCTCGCTTCTTGGACGCCGCCGCCCCCGGCCTGCTCGTCGCGCAGGCGATCGGGCGGGTCGGCAACTACTTCAATCAAGAGCTGTTCGGCGGACCCACCAACCTGCCCTGGGGCATCCACATCGACCCGGCGAACCGCCCTGCCGGCTACGCGCACTACACCACCTTCCAGCCGACCTTCCTCTACGAGCTGATCTGGAACCTCGCGCTCGCTGCCGCGCTGATTTGGCTCGGCCGGCACCGCCAGATCCGGGCGCCGGGCCTATTCGCGCTCTATGTGGCGGGCTACTCGGGCTTCCGTATCTTCGAAGAGCTTCTACGGGTCGACCCCGCCCACCACATCCTCGGACTGCGGCTCAACTTCTTCGTGGCTGTACTGCTGTTCGCCGCCGGTCTCGCATGGTTCGCTCGCATCCAGCGTGGAGGCGCTACGC
Organism: Thermoleophilaceae bacterium; assembly: GCA_036392575.1. Taxonomy (GTDB): domain Bacteria; phylum Actinomycetota; class Thermoleophilia; order Solirubrobacterales; family Thermoleophilaceae; genus JADGHQ01. Next base: position 2,844 of record DASVXS010000209.1, read on the forward strand.
GACGACTGGTCTCGCGCGGTGGCCCCGCCGCGCTTGGGGTCGCGTGGCTGGCTTGCGTTCTGGCTGGCTGCGGTCAAGCCCACCGACCCGAGACCGCGAGCAGCGCACCGGCCCCGCTCCTCCGGGCAAGTACAGCCGGCCGCGAGCCAACCACCCCGCGACAACTTCTGGTGGTCGATCTGTCACAGATGCGTACTGCTATGCGCCGAGCTGATCCGGTCCACCCGCCTGGCCCGTGAACTCCAGGTCCCAGCTGTCGCGATCGCGTTTGCGGGTCAGTGGGCTCGCCTGCGAACGAGGTGCCGGGCGAGTCCGAGCACGCGGGGCAGGGCATGTCGCAGGTCTGGCGCGCAACTCGCAGGACCCAGACGCCCTCGCAGTCGGCGCGCGCGGGCTGCGCCGCTACCTGGAATCGCTGCGCGCTTAGTGACGGGCGCCGGCAACACTGGCTGAGACATCACCAGCAGACGCCGCACGCTCGTCGAACTGTCGCTTTGGATGACGAGGAGCAGCCGCGCCCGGCGCGTGCGGCGCTGCTGCTCTGCATGGAAGGCGCAAGCTTTCCGCCCGCGAGATACTGCACGCGCGATGTCGGAGAAGAACGTCGAAACAGTTCGCCGGGTCTACGAAGGGGTGAACGCCCGCTTGGAGGTACCCCGCGAGCTGTTCGACCCGGCCTATCAGTTCGACAACACGGAGCTCTGGCCGGATATCGGCGAAGTCCTGGGATTTGAAGCGGCACAGGAAGCTATGCGCGAGTACTGGGAAACGTTCGAGGCTTACCACGTCGAGATCGACGAGGTGATCTACGCCGACGAGGGGCGGGTTGTCGATGTCGTCCGCGATGGCGGGCGGATGAGAGGGACCGACGCCGAGGTATGGAACCGCTTCTTCCACGTCTGGACCCTTCGTGATGGGAGGATCGTTCGCCTCTCGATACACACCGACCGGAACCGATCCCTCGAAGCCGCTGGGCTGTCGGAGTAGCGCGCAGAAGCACTTGCCTTGGACGACATCCGGCAGTGCCGCCTCGCATGGAACGCAATAGCGGGAGCGTGACTGCTGCCTTCAGCGGATGCAGGAGCGCGCTCACTGCCCGGCTTCGCTGTCGTCGGGCGCGGCGTAGGCTCCGAAATTCGTGATGGCAGCGACCGGGGAACAGTTCCTGCGCGAGGGCGGCGAGGCGATCGCCGCGGCGGACTGGGAGCGGGCACGGGCCTGCTTTGAAGAGGCGCGCGAGCTCGACGGCGCTCCCGAGGCGCTCGACGGGCTCAGCGAGGTCGCAAACTTCGAGGGCGACTACGAGCGGGCGATTGAGCTCAAGGAAGCGGCGCTCGCCGCCTACCGCGCACGCGACCAGCGCGTCGAGGCCTCGCACGTGGCGCGCTGGCTGGCATTCATGCACGCGACCTATCACGGCAACTACGCCGTCGCGAGCGGCTGGATGGCGCGGGCCGAAAGCCTGCTCGATGGCGTCGAGGAGTGCGCGGCGCACGGCTGGCTGATCCTCGACCGCGCGCCCTTTTCCCGCAGTCCCCAGGAGCGGCAGCAGGTCGCGGCTTCGGCGCTTGCCATCGCTCGGCGCTTCGGGGACGCTGAGCTTGAGTTCGAGGCGATGGCGCTCCTCGGCGAGTCCCGCGTCGCGTTGGGGCGGATCGACGAGGGCATGAAGCTCCTCGACGAGGCGATGGCCGCGCTCGCCGGTGGCGAGATCGCCGACCACAAGGCGATCGGCGAGATCTACTGCCGGCTCCTCAGCGCCTGCGAGCAGGCGACCGACGTGCGGCGGGCGGAGGACTGGATGTCCGCGATCGACCGCCATGTCGTTTGGACGGATTTCGTGCGGCCAACGTGCCGCACGCACTACGGCGGAATCCTGATGGCGCTGGGGCGCTGGCAGGAGGCGGAGGCCGAGCTGCTGGCGGCGATCAAGACGTTCGAGCGGGGCTACCGCGGCGACGGGGCGTTCCCGCTAGTCCGGCTGGCCGAGTTGCGCGTCCGGCAGGGCCGGTTCGAGGAGGCGGAGCGGCTCCTCGAAAACAGGGAGTGGCATCCACTGGCGCGGCGGGCGGCGGCGGCGATCGCGCTCGGCCGCCGCGAGCTGCCGCTCGCCGAGGAGCTCACGCGGCTGTGCTTCGAAGGTGCAGCCGACGATGACCCGGCCTGCGGGCCGGCCCTCGTGCTCCTCGTCGCCGTCCAGCTCGAGAGGGGCGATGAAGAGGGCGCCCGATCAACGCTCGACCGGCTCGCGGGGCTTGCCGCGAGCTGCGGGAGCCAGAGCCTCGAAGCCTCGGTTGAACTCTCGGCCGGACGGTTGGCGATCCTTCGGGGCGACGACGCGGCGATCGGCCACCTAAAGCGGGCGGTCGAGCGGTTCGCCGGGCTCGAGCTGCCGTTCGAGACCGCCCGGGCCCGCCTCGAGCTGGCGCGCGCCCTTGCGCCAACCAGGCCCGATGCCGCTGCGTATGAGGCACGCCTTGCCCTCGATGCGTTCGAACGCCTCGGGGCCGCGCACGATTGCGACGCTGCGGCCGAGCTGCTGCGAACCCTGGGCGCCTCGGGACGAGCGTGGCCCAAGGGGCGCGGACCGTTGACTAAGCGCGAGACCGAAGTGCTCGCACTGCTCGTCGAAGGCCTTGCCAACGCCGAGATCTCTGAGCGGCTGTTCATCAGCGTGCGGACGGCCGAGCACCATGTGGCGAGCATCCTCGCGAAGCTCGATCTGCGCAGCCGCGCCGAGGCCGCCGCCTACGGGGTCCGCCAGGGCGCGGCAAAGGACCAGTAGGGAAATGGGTAGTCCTGCCGATGCTCGATCGGCAGGTCGGGGAGATCCTTGACCAGGGTCGCGGGCTGCGACCCGGACAAGCGATCGAAGGAGGGTCAGATGAGTGACAGCGAGCAGAACAAGGCGGCCGTGCGAGACTGCTTCGCAGAGGCGTCGCGCGGGAACTTTGGCGCGCTCGACTCCATCCTGAGCCCCGATTACGTCCTCCACCCAGAGGGGGTTCGCGGCTCCGAGGGCCTCGCCGAGATGGTCCAGGGCTACCGCGAGGCGATCGGCGGGCTGACCGTGACGATCGATCAGCAGTTCACCGAGGGCGATTACGTCGCGACGCGGTTCACGATCCGCGGTCGTCACGAGGGCGAGCTGATGGGCACGGAGCCGACCGGCCGCGACGTCGAGTTCGCCGGCCTCACGGTGAGCCGCTGCCGCGACGGCAGGATCGAGGAGGAGTGGGAGCTTGTCGACACTGTGAGCCTCCTGAAGCAGGTCGGCGCCCTTCCTGAGGTGGCTCAGGCCTGACGTTTGACCAGGCGATGCCGCTCGGTGCCGTCGGCGGCTGGCCGCGAAGGAGGCGCCGCCCGTTGGGTCGCGCCTCCTTCGCCCGCAAGGGAGGCGCCTCCACCGAGCTGCCACGCCTAGCGCTGTGGATGAACAGCGGGAGCGCAGGTTGAGACCGCTTCTCGCAGCGCCCCAGCGCACCGTTCCGAAACGGCGAAACCCCCGCGGATGCAGGGGTTCCGGACGATGGGCACGGCTGGTTTCGAACCAGCGACGTCTCGCGTGTGAAGCGAGCGCGTAAGCCGCGGACATCGAATTGATCCCCCTGCAAATCGCCGCTATCTGCGTTTCCGAGCTGCGAAGCCGGTTGGGCTACGTGCGGTTTCGTGGGGCTGCGTTTGGGACAACGATTGAGACACCCCCGAGCCCGGATCCGCCCGTCACGCCGCTAACGTCGAGCGCCGAGGCCGGACGTCGTCCACGAGCTCGGCGCCACGGAGTCCGCGCTCAACAAGCTCGGGGCGCGCAACATCTCGGCCGACGAGGCCGGACAGCTCGCGCGGAAGCAGCACATCACGGTGCGTAACCGTGTGGATCGGAGGGCCGAGATGGGCGGCTGATTATCGGCAGGACCGACGGGTGGGCGAGCGTTGACGCTCGTGATCGAGCAAACCGTCGAGCCGACGACGCGGCCGGCGACCAACGTCGCGCCTGCCGCGCCCAGCGCTTGCCCGGTGCGGAAAAAGGGGGACTCAGCGCAACGCCTCGAGGGGGGTGGCGGGCTCGGGTGGGTGGACGCGCCGCTCGCGACGTGCCACGCCGCTGGCGACCGCCGCGCCCGCGACGGCGTCGGCCACCGATTCGGCGACGTGGCGGTTGAACACGCTGGGAATGATGTAGTCGGCGTGCAGCTCCTGCTCGGGAATGACGTGAGCGATCGCGTGTGCGGCGGCGAGCTCCATCTCCTCGTTGATCGTGCGTGCGCGCACCTCGAGCGCGCCCTTGAAGACTCCGGGGAATGCGAGCACGTTGTTGATCTGGTTGGGGTAGTCGGAGCGCCCGGTGGCCATGACGGCGACGTCGTCGCGTACCTCCTCCGGGTGGACCTCCGGCACGGGATTCGCCATCGCGAACACGATCGCGTCCGGCGCCATTGCCCTCACCCCAGCTGGCGACACCGCGCCGGGCCCTGACAGGCCCAGCAGCACGTGGGCGCCGGCCAGCACCTCATCCGCCTTGCCCCGCAGCCCGCGTTTGTTCGTCCGTTCCGCGAGTGAGGCTCGCTCCGCGTCGAGATCTTCCGCGCCGGCGTAGAGAGCGCCACGCCGATTGCACACGACCACGTCGCCGACGCCCTGCGCGAGCAGGATCTCCGTGCACGCCACGCCGGCGGCGCCCGCGCCGACGACCACCACCGTCACGTCTTCGGGCCGCTTACCGACGACTCGGAGTGCGTTGAGCAGGGCGGCAAGGACGACGATCGCAGTGCCGTGCTGGTCGTCGTGAAAGACCGGAATGTCGAGCTCAGCGCGCAGCCGGCGCTCGATCTCGAAGCAGCGCGGCGCGGCGATGTCCTCGAGGTTGATGCCGCCGAACGTCGGCGCCACCGCTCTCACGAACGCGACGATCTCGTCGACCTCTTCGAGGTCGATACACAGCGGGAACGCGTCGACGCCCGCGAACTCCTTGAACAGCATTGCCTTGCCTTCCATCACAGGCATAGCCGCCGCCGGACCGATGTCGCCAAGGCCCAAGACTGCGCTCCCGTCCGAGACGACCGCGACGGTGTTGCTCTTGATCGTCAGCGCCCACGCCTTGCCCGGATCCTCATGGATGGCCGTCGAGACCCGTGCGACCCCAGGGGTGTACGCCATCGAGAGGTCGTCGCGGGTCTTGAGCGGCAGCTTGGCGTTGACCTCGATCTTGCCACCCTTGTGCATCAGAAAGGTCCGGTCGGAGACGCTGTCGACCCGCACGCCTTCGAGAGCACGCACAGCGCGCACGACCGCCTCGGCGTGCCCAGCGTCCGCGCACGCGACGGTCACATCGCGGACGACCTCTTGCCGTTCCACGCGCACCAGATCAATCGCGCCCAACAACGCCTCTGACTCGGCGATTGCCTCTGCGACGTGGGCGAACGCGCCGCCCTGCTGTGGCATGTGGAGGCGCATTGTGAAGCTGTACGAGGCCGAGGGCTGAAGCCGCAGGGACGGCACCTTCGGGGATTGATCGGACATCGGGCCTCCTTCGCCGCTTTCCGTCGGGGCACGGCCGCCGGCCGCCTCCCCCTGGTGACCCTGCGAGGCGGTCACGTGCCGCACCGGCCTGCCGGTGATGCGCTCCACGCGACGGGGCAGGTCGAGCTTGAGCCACGGTGAGATCCGCGCGGGCAGCGTGGAGACAATGACCTCGTCGAACCGCTGGGGATCCCAGAGCTGCTGCACTGCGAGGGCGGGGTCGGGATCTCCGAGCACGCCTTCGTTCGCTTGGCGACTACGAGCACCTCGGCCTTAGCGGTCATCACGACCTCCTCGCGCCACTAATGCGGATAGGACCATATCGCGCGCCGCGCGAGGCGCATCAGTGGCTGCCTCCGGAAAGACACACGCGCATACTTCACGGGGTGTACGCGTGCGCTTACTGTGGTCGAGCTGCGCCGCGCTTCAATGATCCCGCCATCCTCGAGTGGACGAACGGCGAGGCGCGGATCATGTCCGATGATCCCGAGCCGCTGCCGGAGAGCCTCGTTTGTCCAGGCTGTCGGAACGCGGAGCGCGAGCCCGACGAAGGGGCAGGGGGGCTAGGCGCCAGGAGAGTCCGGCTGTTCGTTGTCTAGGAGGTTGAAACCATGGGAGTAGAAGATCAGGCACCCTCCACGGCAGAGGTCGGCGAGGCGGGGCTGTCTGAGGCGCAGATAGCGGTTCATTGGCGCGAGGAGGAGTACTACCCGCCGCCGGAGACGTTTGTCGTGCAGGCGAACGCGAACGACCCGTCGATCCTGGAGCGGTTCGGCGAGGAGCATTTCCCGGACTGTTTCGTCGAGTACGCGGAGATGCTCGATTGGGACACGCGGTGGGAGACCGTTCTAGACACGAGCAACCCTCCGTTCTGGAAGTGGTTCGTCGGCGGGCGCCTCAACGCGAGCGTCAACTGCCTGGACCGGCACCTCGAATCGAGAGGCAGCAGGAACGCGCTGATTTGGGTGCCTGAGCCCGAGGACGAGCAGACCCAGTACATCACGTACGAGGATCTGCGCCGGCGTGTGAACGAGTTCGCGGCGCTTCTAAGGGGCTTCGCCGGGGTGGAGACGGGGGACCGGGTCACGTTCCATCTGCCGATGGTGCCCGAACTGCCCGTGTCGATGCTGGCGTGCGCCCGGCTCGGTGTGATCCATTCGGAGGTCTTCGGCGGGTTCGCCGGTACGGCGTGCGGGCACCGGATGGCCGACTCGCAGAGCAAGATCCTCGTGACGATGGACGGCTACTACCGCAACGGCGAGCTGATCGACCACAAGTCGAAAGCGGACGAGGCGATCGCCGCCGCCCGCGAGGAAGGAGTCGAGGTCGAGAAGGTACTCGTGTGGCGGCGCCACCCGGACGCGTATGCGTCCAACAGCCCGATGGTCGATGGGCGCGACTTCTTCATCGACGAGCTACTGAAGGACTACGAGGGCAACACCGTGGAGCCGGCGTCGATGCCGGCGGAGGCGCCGCTGTTCTTGATGTACACGAGCGGCACCACTGGACGGCCCAAGGGCTGCCAGCACTCCACCGGCGGATACCTCGCCTACGTGACCGGCACCTCGAAGTACTACCAAGACATCCATCCCGATGATGTCTACTGGTGCTTCGCGGACATCGGCTGGATCACCGGCCACTCGTACATCGTCTATGGGCCTCTCTCGCTCGGCACCACCAGCGTGATGTACGAGGGCGTCCCGACCTACCCGGACGCGGGGCGACCATGGCGGATCGCCGAGAAGCTCGGGGTGAAGATCTTCCACACCGCGCCGACGACGATCCGGATGCTGCGCAAGCTTGGACCGGACGAGCCGGCCAAGTACGACTACCACTTCAAGACGATGACAACGGTCGGTGAGCCGATCGAGCCGGACGTCTGGCGCTGGTACTACCAGGTCGTGGGCAAGGGCGAGGCGGCGATCACCGACACCTGGTGGCAGACCGAAAACGGGGGCTTCCTCGGCTCGACGCTACCCGGGCTGCAGCGGATGAAGCCGGGCAGCTGCGGCCCGGGCGTGCTCGGGATCTACCCGGTGATCTACGACGAGGAGGGCAACGAGGTCCCGAAGGGATCGGGCAAGGCGGGCAACATCTGCATCCGCAACCCGTGGCCCGGGATCTTCCAAACGATCTGGGGCCAGCCCGAGCGGTTCGTCGATACCTATTACACGAAGTACTGCAAGGACCGGGGCAGCACGGACTGGCGTGACTGGCCGTACTTCGCCGGCGACGGTGCGGTGCAGGCGGCCGACGGCTACTTCCGCATCCTCGGTCGGGTCGATGACGTGATCAACGTCGCGGGCCACCGACTCGGCACCAAGGAGCTGGAATCCGCAGCGATCATGGTCGACGAGGTCGCCGAGGCAGCGGCCGTGCCGGTAATCGACGAGGTGCGCGGCAAGATCGTCGAGATGTACGTGGCGCTCAAGCCCGGCTTCCAGCCCAGTGACGAGATCGCGCAGAAGGTCTCGCAGACGATCGTCAAGGAGATCGGTGCGATCGCCCGCCCGAAGAACGTGTGGATCGTGGCCGACATGCCCAAGACCCGTTCGGGCAAGATCATGCGTCGCGTCATCGCCGCGGTCTCAAACTTCGCCGATGTCGGTGACGTGACTACGCTCGCGAACCCGGAAATCGTCCAGCAAATCCGCCACCACGTGCAGAGCGAGAAGCTCGCCCACGGCGAGGTGCCGCGCGAGCTCTCAGAGAAGGAGAGACAAGAGATCGCAGCGTACGGCGCGGAATAACCGGGACGCCGTGCCTACTCGGGCATCCACCCGGCGTTGTCGGCGAACTCACCGAGCGCGGCAGCGGCTCTCGCATAACGACCAAAGTCGGCGTCGCCGCGTTCGAGGGCGTCCCAACAGATCACGTCGGTCAGGTCCATCGCCTCGTGCGCCAGCTTCGGGAGCGTCCGAAGCGGGCAACGCTCGACCTCCCGTCGTAGCTCGCAGACAGCATCAGCAAGTCGCGCGCCCGTAGGTGGTTGCAGCTCATTGAGCAACGCCGACAACTGCCCGATCAGGTACTGCTGGGTCACCGCGAGTTCCGAGGCTGGGCGGGCTCAGCCTAGCTCGCCGCCGCACGTCAGGCAATGGCCGGAGTCGTGGACGGGACCGCGACGAAGCGCGCCCCGTCCTTCCGGCTCAGAGGACACAGAGCCCCTACGACGCGCAGCGCGTGCCGGTCTCGCCTTCGACGATGGGCGCGGCTGGTTTCGAACCAGCGACCTCTCGCGTGTGAAGCGAGCGCTCTCCCACTGAGCTACGCGCCCTGGGATGGGGCAGTTTAGGCGCACCCGGGGGAGTTGTCCTCGCGGCAAGCCCGTTTTACGATCGGGCCATGGCCGCCGATCGCGGGGCGATCAGCGTCAACGGTGCGGACATCGCCTGGATGGCCGAGGGCGCGGGCCCCGACGTCGTCCTGATCCACTCCGCGATCGCCGACATGCGGATGTGGGACGAGCTGGTGGGACGGCTCCGTGACCGCCATCGCGTCATCCGGTACGACATGCGCGGCTGGGGCGAGAGCCCGCGGCCGCCAGGGCGCTACTCGCACATCGAGGATCTCGCCGCGCTGCTCACCGAGCTCGGCGACGGCCCGGCCACACTCGTCGGCTGCTCGCTCGGCTCACGCGTCGCCGTCGAATTCGCGCTCGAGCACCCGGACGCGGCGAGAGCGCTCCTACTGCTCTCGCCGTTCCTGCGCGGTCATAAATGGACGCCGGAGCTCGGCCAGTTCTGGGCCGAGCGGCGGCAGGACCTCGACAACGGCGACATTGACGCCGCCGTGCGGCTCAACGTCGAGCAGTGGGCAGGTGGCCTCCCTGAGGAACAGCGGCAACTGATCGCGGACATGCAGCGGCGCGCCTTCGAGCTGGAGCTGGCCGTCGACGCCCAGCAGGACGGCTTCGAGCCGCCGGCCGCCCAGCGACTCGGTGAGCTCAGGCTTCCGACGCTGGTCGCCGTCGGCGAGCGCGACTTCAGCGACTTCCACGCCGTTGCCGACCGGCTGGCGCGCGGCATCGCCCACTCGCGCAGCGCGATGGTGCCCGGCGCGGGCCACCTGCTGCCGATGGAACGCCCGCGCGAGACCGCCGGGCTGCTCGAGGAGCTCGAACGAGCGCCTACCTCGGCGATCGAGCGCGGACCCCAGATGTAGAAGAGGGCATGACCCGTTACGACGCCTATCTCTTCGTTCATGTAGCCGCGACCATCATCTGGGTCGGCTCCGGTTCTCTTCTAACAGTGCTCGCGTACCGCACCGAGCGCGCCAACGACGAGCAGAGGATCCGCAACCTCCTCGACGACTCGAACGCCCTAGGCACAAGGCTCTTCATCCCGGCCGCCCTCACGGTCGTGGCGTTCGGGATCCTGATGGTCGTCGATGGCCCGTGGACGTTCAGCTACCTCTGGATCGTGCTCGGCCTGGTCGGCTACGCCGCGACGTCCGTAACCGGCGCGTTCGTGATCAAGCCCTGGAGCGAGCGGATCGCGGAGCTGATCAAGCGGGAGGGCTCGGTCACGCCGGCCGCGATGGCGGAGATCCGCCGGCTGCTGTGGTTCGGCCGCATCGACCTCCTGACGCTGTTCCTCGTGATCTTCGACATGGCGGTGAAGCCGAGCGGCGACGACACCGCAATCCTGGTCGGGATGGCGCTCGTCTTCCTCGCCGGCGCGGCGTTCGTGGCCTCGCGGATTCGCGGGGTCGAGGAGGCGCCGGAACCGCAGGTCGCAACGGGCTGACGGCGCTAGGCTTTGCAGCGGACCGTGCTAGGCGGGGAGGTAGCGGTGCCCTGCACTCGCAATCCGCTCTAGCGAGGCTGAATCCCCGTCCGAGGGATTGAAGCTTCAGGGCCAGTACGCCGGCCACAAGGCGTCGATGGCCAGGTCCCGTGCGATGGACGGCTGTGAACCAGGTCAGGTCCGGAAGGAAGCAGCCTTAAGCGGTACCGCCCATGCGCCACGGGGAAGCCTGACCGGAGTCCTGGACCGGCGGGAACGCCTGAAGCTCGTTCTCGAAGATGGGTGCACGGTCCGTTCTTCATTCCGGGTCGCGACAGGAGTGGAGCGTGCTCCAGACGCTGAGGATTCCGCCGCTCACAGCCTGCGTGCTCGCTGCCGCCGTGCTGACCGGATGCGGTTCGAGCGGTGGCGGGGCCCACAAGCCGCTGCCACCGCCCGGGAACATCAAGGTCACGAGTTCCGCCTTCGCTCAGGGAGGCACGATCCCCAAGCGGTACACGTGCGACGGCGCGGGTTTATCGCCGCCGCTCGCCTGGAGGCGCCTGCCCGACGCGACCCGCTCGCTCGTACTGGTCGTGCTCGATCCCGACGCGCCCGGTCCGACCTTCTTCCACTGGGTGATCTACGACTTCTCGCCGAATCAGCGGGAAGTGGCGGCCGGCGAGAGCCCGCGCGGCGCAGCGGCAGGTGAGAACAGCGCCGGCAAAGCGGGCTGGACGCCCCCGTGTCCGCCCAAGGGCAACTCGCCGCACAGGTACGTGTTCCGGCTGTTCGCCGATAGCAAGCCCACTGACCTCGCCGCCGGCGCCGCTCCCTCAGACGTGCTGGCGGCGGCCGGGACGCATTCGATCGCACAGGGAACTCTGACCGGCCGCTATGGCCGCTGACAGGCCGGTCCGGCGTAGAGCACCCACGAGCGGTTCCGCGCTGCTTCGCGCCAACCGGGCGGCACGCGCAGCTGGATCACGGTCGGCTCGTGCGGGTCGAGGATCGAGAGCTTCTCGACCTCGGCGCTGGCCGGGAAGAACATCGTGCCGCGGCTCGCTGCCGCACCCGGTTGCCTAGTGACGATCGACGCGGGCCGGATGTCGTCCCAGTAGGCGATCAGCGGAACCGGCCGGTGGTTCGGCACGTAGGTGGGGCGACAGCCGCGCACCAGCGACTTCACCGGCGCGCGCGACGCCAGGCCGTGCAGGTCGGCCTGAATGCGGTCGCGGTTGCCGATGTCGGTACGGAGCGACTTGAGCCGGTCCACCTGCTGGACGGCGAAGAAGAGGACCACCAGCGCGACGATCGCCGAGCCGCCGATGCTCCACGCCCGCCGCCAGGGATGCGAGGGCTCGAGCGCGGTCCAACCGAGCGCCGCGACCGCGGCGAACAGCGCGAGCATCGTGCCGAGCAGGAACAGGTAGCGCCCGAGCAGCGACAGCCCGGCGATCGCGAACACGATCCAGGCGACGCCGTTCAGCACCGCGATCGAGGTTGGGACCGCCATCCGTCTGCCGAAAACGCGCCAGCCGACCACGAAACCGATCACCGAAGCGATTAGCTCGGGAAGGCGCAGGATCTCGCCGAGCCGGCGCGCGCCGACCGGCACGTGGCGCAGCCCGGTCTGGCGGCCGAGCTGCTGCGCGAGGTCGCTCGTTCCGTTCAGCGACCAGAGGAAGTCGCCGGTGATCGCGAGATCGCTGAAGCCCCAGATCAGCGGCGCCGCCGCGGCGAGCAGCGCGAGCCGGATCCGGCCAGCCCAGTCGCGGGCGGGGAACATCCACAGCCAGTAGGCGGCGATGAACAGCCACGCCTCCGGCCGCAGCAGCCCGGCGAGGCCGAGCAGGACGAGCACGGGCCAGCCGCGTCGCGGCCTTCGCGCCTCGAGCACGCCCGCCCAGACGATGAACGCCATTGCGGCGAAGTCCACGTAGCCGCGGATCGCGAAGTTGAGATAGGGGACGCGCGTGGCGACGAGCAGCGCCGCGAGCAGCCCGACCGGCCAGGAGAACAGCTCCTCACCCAAGCGGAAGATGCCCACCACGAGCCAGCCGAACGCGAACAGGATCACGCCGAGCATGGCGTTCTCGGCGCCGTCGCCGAGCGGCGAGAGCACGAGCCCGACGAGCTCCGCGAGCGGGTGCGGCGTAGGTGCGACCGGCACCTCGTACTGCGGCTTCAGCCCGTGCGCCAGATCGTGGCCCCAGAGCAGCGCGTAGAAGGTGTCGTAGTTCAGAAAGGCGTGGCCGAACCACGCCCAGACGACCGCGGCGACGACTGCGGCGGCGACTGCATCGACCAGGAGGCCGCCACCCCGGGGGCGGCGAGGTCCCAGGCTAGGATGCATCCGCCGATGCTTTCCCTCTACCGCCGCCACCGCCCACGCACCTTCGACGACGTGGTCGGGCAGGAGCACATCGTGCGCACGCTGCGCAACGCTATCGAGCTGGACAAGGTGCACCACGCCTACCTCTTCGTGGGGTCGCGCGGCACCGGCAAGACCAGCATGGCGAAGCTTCTCGCCTCCGCCCTCAACGCGCCGGGCGGCCCGAAGGCCGACTTCGATCCCGACGACCCGTCCGCGGCCGCCATCCGCAACGGCACGTCGCTCGACGTGGTGGAGATGGACGCCGCCTCGAACAACTCGGTCGACGACATCCGCGAGCTGCGCGAGAACGTGGCGCTCGCCCCGATGGGCGGCAGCCGCCGGGTTTACATCCTCGACGAGGCGCACATGCTCTCGGCCTCGGCGTGGAACGCGTTCCTGAAGACGCTCGAGGAGCCGCCGCCGCACGTGGTGTTCGTGCTCGCCACCACGGAGGCACACAAGGTGCCGCCCACGATCGTCGACCGTTGCCACCGCTTCGACTTCCACCGCCCGTCGCTCGAGCAGATCGTCGGCGTACTGCGCAAGGTCTCCGCGGAGGAGGGCATCGACGTGCCCGACCAGGCGCTCGTGATGATCGCCCGCTCCGCCACCGGCAGCTTCCGCGACGCGCTCGGCACGCTCGAGCAGCTCGTCACCTACGGCGGCAAGAACGTCCGGCTCGAGGACGTGCTCGAGGTGCTCGGCGTGGCCGACGCCGAGCTGGTGCTCGAGGCCGCGCAGGCGATCGCCGACCACGACGCGCGCGAGGCGCTGCTCGCGGTCGAGCGGCTGTCGGCCTCGGGTCGCGACCTCGTGCAGTTCATGCGCGACCTCGCGGCGCACCTGCGCCACCTCTTCGTCGTGCAGACGCTCGGTGAGGTGCCCGAGTCGTTCGCGGTCACCGCGCAGCACACGGACCGCCTCCAGGCGCAGGCCGAGGCGCTCGCGCAGGGAGAGATCCTGCGCGCGATCGACTTGCTGGCGGCCGCGCTCTCGGCGGTGAAGGACGGCTCGGAGCCACGCATCCAGCTCGAGCTCGCGTTGCTGAAGGCGGCGCACCCCGAGTCGGACGTGACGCTCGACGCGCTCACCCGTCGAGTCGAGCGGATCGAGAAGTCGCTCGGCGGGGGACCAGCGCCCGCGCCGGCTGCGCCCGAGGCCGCGCGTCCACCGGAGGTCGCCCCCGAGCCGGTGCGAGCGGCGCAACCGGACCCGGAGCCCGAACCGCAGCCGGACCCCGAGCCGGAGCCGGAGCCGGCCGCCGAGCCGGCGAGTGACCTGGGCCTCGACCGAGTGCGCGAGCTGTGGCCCGCCGCCGTCGACGCCGTGCGTGTGGAGAACGCGATGGTGGGAGCGCTGCTCGCCGAGGCGCGCCCGACCGCGCTCGAGGGTGAGCGGCTCACCGTCACCTTCCCGGGCGACTCGACGTTCTCGAAGAAGAAGGCGGAGTCGAACCGCGTGCTGCTTCACGACGCGCTGCACGGCCTGACGGGCCGGTCGTTGACCCTCACCTACGAGCTCGGGGAGGAGAATGGCGACAGCGAAGGCGCCGCCCCGCGCACGCTGAGCGAGGAGGAGCTGCTCGAGCGCCTGGTGCGGGAGTTCGGCGCTAAGGAAGTGTTCGAGGAGCTCGACGCCGACCCGACCCCGAAGGACTGACCGTCATGCCGAAGCAGCCCAACCTCAACCAGATGATGCAGCAGGTTCAGGCCATGCAGGCCGAGATGGCCAAGGCTCAGGAGGAGCTGAAGAACGAGACCGTCGAGGCGAGCGCCGGCGGCGGGATGGTCACGGTGCGGGTCTCGGGCGACCTCGAGGTGAAGGACGTCCGGATCGATCCAGACGCGGTCGATCCCGAGGACGTCGAGATGATGCAGGACATGGTGCTCGCCGCTACCAACGAGGCGCTGCGCTCCGCGCAGGAGCTCGCCGCCAACCGCATGAACCAGGCCGCCGGCGGGCTCGCGGGACCCGGCGGGCTCGGCGGGCTGGGCCTCCCGGGCTTCTGAGTTGAGCTCCCTCTCCCCGCCTGTCAACCGCCTGATCACCGAGCTGGCCCGGCTCCCCGGCGTCGGTCAGCGCACCGCGCAGCGGCTCGCGTTCTACATCCTGCGGCTCCCGCCTGATGAGGCGCTGCCGCTCGCCGACGCGATCCGCGAGGTGAAGGAGACGGTCGGCCTGTGCGAGATCTGCTTCAACCTCGCGGTCGGCCCGCGCTGTCGCATCTGCGAGGACGCGCGCCGCGACGCCTCGGTCCTGTGCGTGGTGGAGGAGCCGAGCGACATCCTGCCGATCGAGCGCACCAACGAGTTCAGCGGGCGCTACCACGTGCTCGGCGGCGCGCTGTCTCCGATCGACGGCGTGGACCCGGAGGACATCCGCATTCCGGAGCTGATCACGCGCGTGGGCGAGGGAGGCGTGCGCGAGGTGGTCGTCGCCACGAACTCGACCACGACCGGCGAGGCGACCGCGCTCTACATCGCCGAGGCGCTGCGCGAGAAGCAGCCCGAGGTGGCGGTCACGCGCCTTGCGAGCGGCCTGCCGGTCGGCGCCGACCTCGAGTACGCGGACGAGATCACGCTCGGGCGCGCGCTGCGCGCCCGGCGCGAGCTGTGATCGCCCTCAGCGGCGCTCAGCGCGAGCGGATCAGTCCCGTGTGGACCTTGGCCTGTAGCACCCGCAGCACCGCTTCGTCGATGCGCGACTCCGGAATGCGCCCCTGCCGCACGGCGTTGAGCACCGCCGTGTACGCGGCGTCCTGGTCGCCTCGCGGTCCGGAGATGTAGACCATATCGATGCCGGCGAGGATCGACGCGATTGCCGCGTCGCTCACATCCTGGCTGTCGCTGATCGCGGCCTGCTCGAGGTCGTCGGCGATCGCAACGCCGCGGAACTTGAGGTTGCCGCGGAGTAGCTGCTCGATGATCGTCGGCGACTGGGAGGCGGGCGTGACGAAGTCGTCGCTCGCGTAGAGACCAGAGCCGACGAGCACCGCCTGTGCGCCCGCCGCGAACGCGGCGCGGAAGGGCACGAGGTCACGCTGCGCGAGCTGATCGAGCGACAGGCCCACCTGGGCGGGGCCGTCGTCCGGCGACTGTGACGCCAAGCCGAGCCCGGGGAAGTGCTTCACGGCGGTGAGCACGCCGTAGCGCGTGTACTGCGACACCGTCGCGCGCGCGAACTGCGCCACGTCGGTCGCGTTGGCGCCGAAGGTGAGGTCGCCCATCACGTTCGTGCCCTCGGCTGAAGCCACGTCGAGATCAGGGCCGAGCACGGCGTTCAGCCCGAGCCGCCGCAGCGTGACGGCCGAGGCGGCCGCGTCCGCCCCCGCGGCCTGCGCCGAGGGCTCCTCGGCCGGCGCGAGGTCGGGCGGCAGGTCGGCGAACGCGCTCTCGTCGCCGCCGTCCTGCGCGGCCATGATCCACGGAGGTACGTGGCCGTGACGGCGCGCGACGCTCGCCGCGGCGTTCGTGAGCTGAGCGAGCTGGGCCGGGTTCGAGTAGTTGGCGGTGCGCAGCACGATCCCGCCGACGTCGAGCCGGCGCATGTCGCGGAAGATCGGCGAGTTCGCGCCCTTGCCGTCGAACCCGAGCAGGAACAGCTGCGCCACCTTGCGCTCGAGCGGCAGCCGCTTGGCGAGATCGAGCACGCTGCGAGGAACGGGCGGTCCGCTCGTCCGCTGGGGCGGCGGTGGGACGATGCGGCTGAGGAACGAGGTGCGCGACTGCGGCGACGCGCCGCTCTGCCCGCTGGCCTCGGGCAGCATGGCCGAGGGACCGGAGTCGGCGCCGCCCGAGAGCAGGATCGGGAGCGCGATGGCTGCGGCGATCAGTGCGATCACCCCCACTGCCACGATCCACGGGCGTCCATGCGGCATTCTGGGTCGGGCCACTGCGGGGGGAAAGCTATCTTTCTGCGCCATGCCGGACGCCGGTTCAGCATTGGCCCAGACGGTCGTCATGAAGTTCGGGGGCACCTCCGTTGCCGACGCCGAGCGCATCAAGCGCGCCGCCAAGCGCATCGTGCGCGAGAAGGAGGCGGGCAATCGCGTCGTGGCCGTGCTGTCGGCACGCGGCAAGACGACCGACGAGCTCGTCTCGATGGCCTACGAGGTGTCTGAGCGCCCGCACCCTCGCGAGATGGACATGCTGCTCTCCACCGGCGAGCGAATCTCGTGCGCGCTTGCCGCGATGGTGATCAATGACCTCGGCCACGAGGCGATCTCGCTGACCGGCTCCCAGGCAGGCATCGTCACGGACACCTCGCATACGAAGGCGAAGATCATGGAAGTGCGCGCCGACCGCATCCGCGAGGCGCTCGACGACGACAAGATCGTGCTCGTCGCCGGCTTCCAGGGCGTGTCAACCGCATACGACGTGACGACGCTCGGCCGCGGCGGCTCCGATACCACGGCCGTCGCGCTGGCGGCCGAGCTCGGCGCCGACGTGTGCGAGATCTACACCGACGTCGCCGGCGTGTTCAGCGCGGACCCGCGAATCGTCCCGGACGCGAAGAAGTTGCCGGTCGTCTCGTTCGAGGAGATGCTCGAGATGGCCGCCTCCGGGGCCAAGGTCCTCCAGCTCCGCTCAGTGGAGTACGCGCGCAACCACAACGTGCGCATCCACTGCAGATCGAGCTTCGACGACGGACCCGGTACCTTCGTCTATCCCGAAGAGGAAACCATGGAACGCCCGCTAGTCACCGCCGTCACGCACTCGACCGACGAAGCCCGCATCACGCTTACGGGCCTGCCGGACCAGCCGGGCGTCGCCGGCCGCGTGCTGACGGTGCTGGCCGACGCCAACGTGAACGTGGACATGATCATCCAGAACGAGCCCGAGAGCGACGGCCATCGAGCCGACATGTCTTTCACCGTCCCGCGCGCCGACGTGCCGGCCTCCCTCGATGCGCTCGAGCCGCTCAAGGGCGAGTTCGGCATCGGCGTCTCGAGCGACGACCAGATGGGGAAGGTCTCGCTCGTCGGCGCTGGAATGAAGAGCCACCCGGGCGTGGCCGCGAAGGCGTTCCGCGTGCTCGGCGACGCCGGCGTGAACATCGAGATGATCTCGACGTCCCCGATCAAGATCTCCTGCGTTGTGCGCGAGGACGACGTCGTGCGCTCGGTGCGCGACCTCGCGGAGGCCTTCGAGCTCGGCGACGGTGGGATCAGGCGAGAGGACGTGCAGGGCGATCACCGTCCCGTGGTCTCCTGACGGACGAGAGGAGCGGTCGATGCGTGTAGCAGTGGTGGGAGCGACCGGAGCCGTAGGCTCGACGATGCTGGGCGTGATTCGCGAGCGCGCGTTCCCAGCCGACGAGATCGTGCCGTTCGCCTCGGAGCGCTCCGCCGGCCGCAGGATCGACCACGGCAGCCGGACGCTCACCGCCGAGGCGCTGTCGGAGGAGTCGATCCGCGACTTCGACATCGCCCTCTTCTCGGCGGGCTCGACCGTCAGTGAGGAGTGGGGGCCGCGCTTCGCGGAGGCCGGCGCGGTGGTGGTGGACAACTCGTCCTACTGGCGCATGCACGACGACGTGCCGCTCGTCGTCGCCGAGGTGAACCCCGAGGCGATCGACTCCCATCGCGGCATCGTCGCCAACCCGAACTGCTCGACGATGCAGATGGTCGTGGCGCTGAAGCCCATCCTCGACGCTGCCGGAATCGAGCGTGTCGTCGTCTCCACCTACCAGTCGGTGTCGGGCACCGGCC
>DASVXS010000210.1:0-2473 GCA_036392575.1 Thermoleophilaceae bacterium
TCGCTGAAGGGGCGTCCGCCCTCGCGCTGCGCCGCCTCGCGCTCGAGCTCCGCCACCGGCCGCTCGCTCTTGCGCCGCGCCACGCTCTCGCGCGTGGCCTGGATCAGATGCTCGAGGCGGACCGCCATCAGCTCTGCGGGGAGAGCTCCCTCGTGCGCGCGACGTAGCGTTCGAGCACCTCGCGCGCGGCGCCCGAGTCGAGCACCTGCTCCGCAGCGCGCACGCCCTCCTCGATCGAGTCCGCGCGGCCGCCCACGTAGATGGCCGCGCCGGCGTTCAGAGCGACGAGCGAGCGCTCGGGTCCGGGCTCACCCTCGAGCACGGTGAGCGTGATCTGCGCGTTCGCCTCGGGCGTCCCTGCGCGCATGGCGTCGGAATCGGCCGGTTCGACGCCGAGGTCGCCGGGCGCGACCGTGTAGCTCTCGACCTGGCCCTCCCTCACCTCGATCACGCGGGTGCGACCCGAGACGCTGATCTCGTCGAGCCCATCCTCGCTCGACACTACCAATCCACTCCGGCAGCCGAGGTTCGCGAGAGCGCGCGCGATCGTGTCGATGTGCTCGATCGCGGAGACGCCGATCACCTGCCGGGTCGCGCCCGCGGGGTTGGTGAGCGGGCCGAGGAAGTTGAACAGCGTGCGCACGGCCAGCTCCTTGCGGACCGGCACCACGTGGCGCATGGCCGTGTGGTGAGCGGGCGCGAACATGAAGCCGAAGCCGATCTCCTCGATGCAGTCGGCAACCGCCTCTGGGTCGAGGTCGATGCGCGCGCCGAGCGCCTCGAGCACGTC
Source organism: Thermoleophilaceae bacterium (assembly GCA_036392575.1). Lineage (GTDB taxonomy): Bacteria > Actinomycetota > Thermoleophilia > Solirubrobacterales > Thermoleophilaceae > JADGHQ01. Next base: position 791 of record DASVXS010000210.1, read on the forward strand.
GGCCGAACCGGACGGGCCCGTGTTCGAGCGCGCCCCGTGCTTGGCCACCGTGCAGCCGGCGCCCGCCGCGACGATCGCTGCGGTGGTCGACACGTTGAAGGTGGGGCGCCCGCCGCCCGTGCCGGCTGTGTCGAGGAGGTCGTCGTTCGGAACGGTCACGTGGCGCGAGAGCTCCCGCATCGTGCGGGCCATCCCCGTGATCTCCTCGACCGTCTCGCCCTTGGTGCGCAGCGCGATCAGGAGCGCGGCCGACTGAACGTCGGAGGCGCGCCCCTCCATGATCTCGCGCATCACGAGCGCCGCCTCGTCCACGTCGAGGTCGCCGCGGTGGGCGAGCCGGTCGATCGCCTTGGTGAGGATGTCGTTCGGCATCAGCTCTCGAGGAAGTTGCGGAGGAGCGCCTTTCCCTCCCCCGTCAGCACCGACTCCGGGTGGAACTGCACGCCCTCGGCAGGCAGCTCTCGGTGGCGAACGCCCATGACGGTGTCGCCGTAGTGCGCCGAACGCTCCAGGCAGTCCGGTAGGTCGGGATCGACGACGAGCGAGTGGTAGCGGCCCGCCACGAGTGGGGTTTCAAGGCCGGCGAAGACGGTCCTGCCATCGTGCTCCACGAGCGCGGTCTTGCCGTGCACCGGCTCGCCGCGCACGACGCGCCCGCCGAACGCCGTGGCGAGCGCCTGGTGGCCCAGGCACACGCCCAGCACCGGCACTCCCGCTTCCGCGAGCGCGCGTATCCCCTCCACCGAGACGCCCGCCTCGGCCGGCGAGCACGGCCCGGGCGACACGATCGCCTTGCCACCGCGCGCGCGTGCGACGAGCCCGTCGGCGTCGAGCGCGTCGTTGCGCACCACGTCGATGTCCGCGCCCAGCTCGCCCAGATACTGGACGAGGTTGTAGGTGAACGAGTCGTAGTTGTCGACGACGAGGACCTTCATGCCCAGTCCCGCTGGCGGCAGGCGAGCTCGACCGCGCCGAAGACAGCGCGCGCCTTTGCCTCGGTCTCGCGCACCTCATAGTCCGGGTCCGAGTCGGCGACGATCCCGGCGCCGGCCTGCACGTGCATCTGCCCGTCCTTCACGACCGCCGAGCGGATGTAGATGCAGGTGTCCATGTCGCCCGTGTACGAGATGTAGCCGACCGCGCCGCCATATGGTCCGCGCTTCACCGGCTCGAGCTCGTCGATGATCTGCATCGCGCGGATCTTGGGTGCGCCGGAGAGAGTGCCTGCGGGCAGGCAGGCTCTGAGCGCGTCGAGCGCGCTGACGTCCTCGCGCAGGCGCCCCGACACAGAGGACACGATGTGGAGAACGTGGGAGTAGGTCTCCACCGCCATCAGCTCCTCGACCTGCACCGTGCCGTATTCGCACACCCGCCCGAGGTCGTTGCGGCCGAGGTCCACGAGCATCACGTGCTCCGCCCGTTCCTTCTCGTCGGCGAGCAGCTCCTCGGCCCGCTGAACGTCCTCCTCGACGGTGTCACCACGTGGGCGAGTGCCAGCGATCGGCCGATTCTCGGCGCGGCGGCCGGTCACCTTCACGAGCGACTCCGGCGACGCCCCGGCGAGCTCGAAGTCCTCGAAGTCGAGGAAGTACATGTAGGGGCTCGGGTTAACCGTGCGCAGGCCGCGGTAGATCGAGAACGCCTCCACCGGCGCGGGGGCGCTCCAGCGCTGGCTCGGCACCA
>DASVXS010000211.1:0-22373 GCA_036392575.1 Thermoleophilaceae bacterium
CGTGATCGGCACGGAGCTGCCGCGCGACAAGGTGGTGCACGGCGCGCACGAGGCGTGTCGCGCGCTTGGCGCCGACGCCGAGGAGTTCTCCCGCTCGATAATGACGAGCGACAGCGGGCCGAAGCGCGCCTGCCTCGAGGTCCTCTTGCCGCGAGGAGAGGTCAGGCTGGCCGCCCAGGCCAAGGGCGCGGGGATGATCTCGCCGCGCTTCGCCACGATGTTCTGCTTCGTGCAGACCGATGCGCAGCTCGACCAGGCGACGCTCGACCTCCTCACAGGCGTGTGCGTGGAGCGCTCGTTCGACCGGATCAGCGTCGACGGCCAGCTCTCCACGAGCGACACGGTCTTTGCGTTCGCGAACGGCGCCTCCGGCGTGCGAATCGAGCCGCAGACCCCGGACGAGATCGCCCTTGGAGAGGCGCTCGACGCGCTGATGCGGCAGCTGGCGATCGAGATGGTGGCCGACGGCGAGGGCGCGGAGCGCGTGGCACGGGTCGTCGTGCGCGGCGCGACCGAGCTTGTGGACGACGTCGCGCGCGCAGTGGCCAACTCGCCGCTCGTGAAGACGGCGCTGCTCGGCGCCGACCCCAACTTCGGACGAATCCTCCAAGCCGCCGGGCAGGCGATGGCCGGCCGGGCGCCGTTCTACGTCGACCTCAGCATCGAGGGCCGCGAGTGCGTGTCGGGCGGTGCCGTGGTGGACGTGAGCGGCGAGGCACTGCGCGAGCTCGAGGAGCTCGTCGCGAAGCCGGAGGTGGAGTTCGAGCTCACGCTGCCGGGCAGCGGCGGCGAGACCGAGGTCTTCTTCTCCGACCTCTCGCACGGCTACGTGTCACTCAACTCGGAGTACTCGACATGAGAGATGTCGCAACCCTGCTCGAGGCGCTGCCGTACATCAGGGAGTTCCACGGCAAGACGGTCGTGATCAAGTACGGCGGCGCGGCGATGACCGAGCCGCAGCTCAAGGAGGAGTTCGCCCGCGACGTGGTGCTGCTCAAGTACGTCGGGCTGAACCCGGTGGTCGTGCACGGCGGCGGGCCTGACATCACGCGCTACATGGAGCGGCTCGGCATGGACGTGCGCTTCGTCGGCGGCCTGCGGGTGTCCGACGAGGCCACCGTCGAGGTCGCGAAGATGGTGCTCGTCGGCAAGCAGAACAAGGACATCGTGCTGCTCTTGAACCGCCACGGGCAGCCGGCGGTCGGCCTCTGCGGCGACGACGGCCTGCTGTTCCGGGTGCGCAAGCAGCAGGCGGACACCGACGAGGACCTCGGTTTCGTCGGGGAGATCGAGCACGTGAACGTGGACGTGCTCAACCACATCGCCGAGGACTACATCCCGGTGATCGCGTCGGTGGGCGCCGATTCCGAGGGCCACTCCTACAACGTGAACGCCGACGCCGCCGCCGGCGCTGTGGCGGCCGCGCTCGGCGCCTACAAGGTGCTCTTCCTCACCGACGTCACCGGCTGGATGCGCGACCCCGAGCGCCCGGACAGCCTCGTGTCGCAGGCGAGCGCGGACGAGGTCCGCGCCGGCCTCGACGGCGTGAGCGGGGGGATGCGCCCGAAGCTCGAGGCCTGCCTCGCGGCGGTGGACGGGGGCGTCGTCGCGGCGCACATCGTGGACGGCCGGCTCGAGCACTCGCTGCTGCTCGAGCTGTTCACCGACCAGGGCATCGGCACGAAGATCCGCGCGTGAGCGTCTCGGAGCTGCAGCAGCTCGAGCGCGAGCACGTGATCGGCACGTACGCGCGCAACCCCGTCGAGTTCGTGCGCGGCGAGGGCACGAGCCTGTGGGACGACGAGGGCAACGAGTACCTCGACTTCCTCGCCGGGATCTCGGTCGTGCAGATCGGCCACTCGCATCCGGCGCTCGTGGAGGCCGTGCGCGAGCAGGCCGGGCGGCTCATGCACGTCTCGAACCTGTTCTACACCGAGCCGGGAATGAGGCTCGCCGAGCGGCTCGCCGCGTCGTCGCTCGGCGGCAAGGTGTTCTTCTGCAACTCCGGCGCGGAGGCGAACGAGGCGGCTATCAAGCTCGCGCGCCGCCACAAGCGCGAGGGCGAGATCGTGGTGCTCTCGCACGGGTTCCACGGTCGCACCTACGGCGCGCTGTCGGCCACTCCACAAGAGGCGAAGCAGGCGCCGTTCGCGCCGCTCGTGCCGGGCTTCGTGGTGGTGGCCCGCGATGACCCACGCGCGCTCGAACAGGCGGTCGGCGAGCGCACCGCTGCAGTGCTGATCGAACCCGTGCAGGGCGAGTCGGGCATCCACCCGATTGCGGCCGAGGTCCTGTTCACCGCCCGCGAGGCGTGCGACCGCCACGGCGCGCTGCTCATCTTCGACGAGGTGCAGTGCGGGATGGGACGCACCGGAACGCTGTGGGCGTACGAGCAGACGGGTGTGCGGCCCGACGTGATGACGGTCGCGAAGGGCCTCGGCGGCGGGCTCCCGATCGGCGCCTGCGTCACCTCCCCCGAGTACGCGGACGTGCTCCAGGCGGGCGACCACGGCTCGACGTTCGCCGGCGGCCCGGTGCCGTGCGCGGCTGCGAACGCGGTGCTCGAGGTCGTCAACGATGAGTCGTTCCTGCGCGAGGTTCGCGAGAAGGGGGAGGAGCTGGTTGGGGGCCTGCGCGCGATCGGCGCAGCGGGCGTGCGCGGCCTCGGACTGATGCTCGCGTTCGAGGTGCCCGACGCGCCCGAGGTGGCGCGGCGCGCGCTTCTCGACGAGCGCCTCGTGGTGAATGCGACCGGGCCGACGACCGTGCGGTTGCTGCCGCCCCTCACCGTGACTCGCGAAGAGATCGCGGAGGCGCTACGGCGCCTCGAGCGGCTGCTCGCGGTCTGATTGACCCAGTTGTCCGCGGGCGGTTAGCGTCGCTTCCAGCGACCGAAGGAGGGCGGAGATGCCCAAGACTTCAAAAGACACCGCGCCGCAGACGGACCACGGGCCGGTGGTCGAGTGGACCGAGGAGTTCGACGGCCAGACCGTGAACTTCCTCCAGTTCCGCGAGGACATCGACGCGACGGCGCTCCTCAAGGGGCTGCCGGACGGTCAGTGCCAGTGCCCGCATTTGGGCTACGTGCTCAAGGGGAGCATGCGATTCCGGGTCGGTGACCGCTAGGAGATATTCGACGCCGGCGACGCCTTCTACCTTGGGCCGGGCCACATCCCCGTCGGCAACGCCCCAGGCACGGAGTACCTCCAGTTCAGCCCGAGCGAGCAGCTCAAGGAGGTCGCCGACACCATCACTCGGAACATGCAGGAGATGCAGTCCCAGGCGGGCGGGTAGCCGCTCAGCCACGAAATGACGTATGGCGGGCAAACGTCCGGAAGCTCCTGACGACTGACCGAGTCCCGACGAAATACATGCTCCTGAGCGCGGGCAAACTGAGGAGGTGCGCGCGGGGGGCGCTGACGATACGGCGCAACTCCTGACTTTGGTTCTCCTATGCGGAACCAACCTCAGGAGGTGCCGCCAGGCGCGCGCGAGGCTTGCCCACGCGGGCACTCTTCTCATCTGTGCCATTTGCGATCCTGGGAGGCGATGGCGACTAACACCGAGCTGCTCCACGCCGGGTACGACGCGTGGAATCGCGACGACCTCGATGGCTGGCTGGAGCTTCTCGATCCCGACATCGAGATCCGTACGGCGGGCGTCTTTCCGGACCTCGCTCCGGTCTACCGCGGGCACCAACGGGCCGCCAAGTTCTGGCGCCAGATGCGCGAGCCGTGGCAGGAGTTCCACATCGATGTCGACCAGATGGAAGAGGACGGCGACTGCGTGACGGCGGCGATCAGGTTTCGCGCCCGCGGCCACAGCGGGGTCGACGTCGACATGCGCTTCGGCAACGGCATCCGGGTGCGGGACGGCGTTGCGACCGAGCTCGTCAACCGGCGCACGAGGGAGGAAGCCCGCGAGGCGCTGGGTCCAAAGCCGTCGCGTGTGCCCAGCGAGCGGCGCTGATTCGCCGGCGCCGCTTGGTTGACTTTCCTGCTCGGAAAGTTATGCTCTGCTTTCCAACTTGGAAAGTGAGCCCCTTGATGGAACACCCAGTCACACCAGCCGAAGCTCGCGCAGCGCTCGAGACGGTCGAGGGCGGCCGGCTTCGCGTCATCGACGAGATTGATCTGCCCAGCTGGTACTGGTGGGGCCTGGCGCTCTGCTGGATCGGGCTCGGCTTCATCGCCGACTTGAACCATCCTTGGATCACCGCGGCGGCCACGTGTGCCTTTGGGGCCGCCCACTCGGCAGTCGCCCCGCGCGTCGTGAGCGGCCGCCACCGGACCCGCCGCCTGAGCGTCAGCGCCGCCGTCGCCGGCTGTGCCACGCCGCGTCTGGTGATCGGGGGCCTGATCGCGCTCGCGGCACTCACGGTCGCTCTCGGATTTGCCGCGAATGCCGATGGCGCTCGCCACCCGGCAACCGTCGCCAGCGTCGTCGTCGCCGTGGTCATCGTGCTCGGCGGCCCCCGCCTTCTCGCGGTGGTCCGGCGCAACGCGGCCAGGTCCGCGACGGCAACATGACCGTCGCCCGTTTCGACGAGCTGATCCACCCGAGCACGCGACTGTCGATCGTCGCGTTGCTCGCGGCTGCCGACTGGGTCGAGTTCGCGTTCGTCCGGGACCAGCTCGGTTTGTCCGACTCGGCGCTGTCGAAGCAGTTCTCCACCCTCGAGGAGGCAGGCTACGTGAGCATGGAGCGGCCCGTCAGTGACCGTCGAAGGCGCGTGAGGGCGCGGCTCACTCCTGAAGGCAGGGAGGCGTTTCAGGCGCATGTCGCGGCGCTACGCGCGATCGTGGGAAGCGCTGACTCCGCGAGCGCGGTGCTTTAAGCGGTTCTCCGGTTACCCGCTGGCCAAGGCCTCGAAGTTCTCGTAGAGCCGAGGCTCGCCAAACTTCTCGCGCGCCCGACGAGCTGCCGGCCCCACGCGCGACCAGAGCCCCTCGACCCACAGCCAATCATGGACGAGCTCGGCACTCAGCAGGTCGCGCTTCGTCAGCGTGCCGATCGACTCACCGAACACGAGGATCGTTCGGACCGGCGGGTCGCTCATGTCAGCGGTCTCCGGGTCGAAGTCGTCCGCGAATACCTGTCCCATGGCATCTCCGATGCCAAGCGCGGTGCCCCACTGGGCGATCTGGACCATGAGCTGTGCGTCTTCACGGGTCGGCGAAGCCATGATTTGCCTCCTCATCGGCGCTGCATCGGTGTCGAAGCCAGCGCACCATAGACCGATGCGCGATTCTGTACGCGATGGAACTGCTTGCGACGACCGGTGATGCGTTCGTGAAGGTAGGCGCGCACGAGCGCCTGCAGGGTTCGGGGGCGCAGTGCCTGGCGCTCGACGGGGACACCGTCTACGTGGGGTGTCGCGGAAGCGGGCTGAAGCGCAGCACCGACGGCGGCGACACTTTCGAGGACGTGCCGTTCCCGGAGCCGGACGTGTTCAGCGTCGCGGTGAGCGCGGCGGACGGCGCGGTGTATGCGGGAACGGAGCCGAGCCGGCTGTTCCGCAGCCGCGACGGCGGCGAGAGCTGGGAGGAGCTGGTCGCGCTTCAGGAGATCCCGTCGCGACCGGAGTGGAGCTTTCCGCCGCGCCCCTGGACCTCGCACGTGCGCTGGATCGCACCGAGTCCGCACGATGCCGAGGTGGTGCTGGTAGGGATCGAGCTTGGCGGGCTGATGCGCACGGACGACGGCGGCGCCTCGTTCAGCGACCACCGGCCCGAGGCCGCCCGCGACGTGCACTGCCTCGCCTGGCATCCGAGCGCTCCGGGCCGCGCCTACGAGGCCGGCGGCGACGGCGCAGCATGGAGCCGCGACGGCGGCCGAACCTGGGACAAAGCGGACGCCGGGCGAGACCGCCGCTACGCCTGGGCCCTCGCCGTCGACTCGGCCGATCCGGACCGCTGGTTCGTCTCGGCTGCGCCCGGGCCATTCGACGCACATGGCAGCCGCCCATCCAACTCCGCGATCTACCGCTGGGAGGGCTCTGGCCCCTGGCAGGTGATCGAGGGCCCGCTCGACTCGCACGTCTACGCGCTCGCGACGGGAGACGGCCAGCTCTTCGCGGGCCTGGGCGACGGCAGGCTGCTCCAGAGCGAGGACGGCGGTGAGAGCTGGAACGAGCTGGGGGAGCGGCTCGGCCGGATCAGCGCGCTGGCCGTGAGGTGAACGCAAAGCGGCGGGCCGACGGCTGGCGCCGTGACCCGCCGCCTCACGTGCACAAGGGTCCGTCAGCCGTTCTGGCGAGCGAGCTCCGAGGGGTCGGCGGCCGAGGACGGACCGCCAACCGGCTGCACGAGCCGGAGGTTGTTGCCGAACGGATCGCGGAGACCGCAGTCGATGCCGTAGTCCCGCTCGGTCGGCTGGTCGACGAACTCCACGCCGCGTGCCTTCCACTCTTCGTACGTCTTGTGGACGTCGTCGGTCTGGATCCCAAGTGCGAAGCCGGTCGCACCCTTCGTCAGGAGCTCACGCACCTGCTCCGCGGTCGCCGGGTCGTGCGCGGGCGGGCCGGGGAGCTCGAGCAGCACCTGGCGGTCTGGCTGGCCAGGTGCGTTGACCGTGAGCCAGCGCATGAATCCCAGGTCGACGTCGGTGTTGACCTCGAACCCGAGCTTGTTGACGTAGAAGTCGAGTGCCTGGTCCTGGTCGAGTACGAAGACGGCTGAGTGAGTGATTTTGATCATGCCGGCGACGCTAATCGACGGCGGCCACCTTGGCTTCTCCAAAACTGCTCGGTCGCGTCCAGACCATCGTGAAGCAGCCCGGCACGGCCTCCGGCGACGAATGCGACCGATAGGCGCTTGGCGATTCGCCCACGATCGCGCTGAAGGTGCGGCTGAAGCTGCCGAGGCTCGTGAAGCCCACGTCGAAGCAGATCTCGGTCACGCTGCGGTCGGTCTGGCGAAGCATGAACATCGCGCGTTCCACGCGGCGCCGCTGCAGGTAGCGGTGAGGCGTCTCGCCGAAGGTCTCGCGGAAGGTGCGGATGAAGTGCGCCTCTGACATCAGCGCGACGCGCGCCACCGCGGGCACGTCGAGCGGCTCGGCGTAGCTCCGGTCCATCGCGTCGCGGGCGCGGAGCAGCCGGCGGTTTTGATCCTCGACCGCCCGGCTCATACCTCGGCCTGCTTGGCGCGCAGCAGTCCGAGCGCCGCGACCGTCGTGTCGTCCTTCACCTCGCCCGACGCGATCGCCCGCTCGAGCTCGGCGGGCGTCAGCTGGACGACCTCGATCTGCTGCTCCTCGATGCTCACGTCGGGCTCGCCCTCGAGCAGGCCGGTGGCGAGATAGATGTCGTAGCCCTGCGACGAGTAACCGACCGCCTTCCAGAGGTGGCCGAGCCAGGTCCAGCGGGTCGCGTCGAGGCCGGTCTCCTCCTTCAGCTCGCGCCGGGCGAGCTCCTCCGACGGCTCATCGGCCTCGCCGTGGTGGTCGCGGCTTCCCTGCGGGAACTCGACCGTCGGCGCGTCGACCGGATAGCGAAACTGCCGCACGAGCCAGAAGCGTTCGCCGTCCCAGGGCAAGACGCACGCGAAGTCGGGCTTCTCGACCACGCCGTAGATGCCGGCGGAGCCGTCGGGGCGCTCGATGTCGTCCTCGCGCACGGTCATCCACGGGTTGGTGTAGACGACCCTCGACCTCTCCCTGCGCCATGTGGTCACCCGACGGATGTTAGGTGTTAGCTTCCCGCGCCCAGATGGCCGAGCGGCACGAGCGCACGATCCTGAAGAAGACCGCCTCCTACGAGGCAGAACCGGGCGAGGTCGGGCGCGTCCTGCTGCTCTACTCCGGCGGCCTGGACACGAGCGTGATGCTCAAGTGGATCCAGGACGAGTACGAGGCCGAGGTCGTTGCGCTCACCGTCAACCTCGGCCAACCCGGCGAGGAGTTCGACGTGGTGAAGGGAAAGGCGCTCCAACTCGGAGCGCTCGACTGCCACGTGATCGACGCGCGCGAAGAGTTCGCCGAGAACTACGTGCTGCCGGCGATCAAGGCGAACGCGCTCTACGGCGGCGGGTATCCGCTCTTCACCGCGCTCGGCCGCCCGCTGATCGCGAAGCTCGCGGTGCAGTACGCGCGCGAGTCGGGTTGCGACACGATCGCGCACGGCTGCACTGGCAAGGGCAACGACCAGGTGCGGATCGAGGCCACGGTGGCGGCGCTCGCGCCCGAGCTGAAGATCATCGCGCCCGTGCGCGGCTGGCAGATGGGGCGCGAGGAGGAGATCCGCTACGCGCGCGAGAACGGCATCCCGGTCAAGGGCGGGACCGAGGCGCCGCCGTATTCGATCGACGACAACCTCTGGGGCCGCTCGTCCGAGGGCGGCCCGATCGAGGACATCGGCGAGCCGCCGCGCGACGACGTCTTCAACCTCGTCACGAAGCCCGAGGACGCGCCCGACGAGGCGCAGCTCGTGGAGATCGAGTTCGAGCGCGGCCGCCCGGTGGCGATCGACGGCGAGCGCGTTGGCCTCGTCGAGTTGCTCGAGCGCGCGGGGGAGATCGGCGCCCGCCACGGCGTCGGCATCGTCGACCACATCGAGGACCGCATCGTCGGGCTCAAGGTGCGCGACCTCTACGAGGTCCCGGCCGCGGAGATCATCCTCACCGCCCACAAGGAGCTCGAAAAGCTCGTCGGCACGATCCACCAGAACAACTTCAAGCCGGGGCTCGACCATCAGTGGGCGTTCCTCGTCTACGCCGGCCTCTGGCAGGAGCCGCTGCTCGGCGACCTGAACGCGTACATGGACTCGGTCAACGAGCAGGTGACCGGCGGGATCACGCTGCGGCTCTACAAGGGCAAGGTGACGCCGGTGGCGCGGCGCTCGCCGAACGCGCTCTACGACCCCGAGCTTGCCGGCTTCGGCGAGTCCGGCGGCCTCTTCTCGCAACAGGCGAGCCCGGGCTTCATCGAGCTCTGGAGCCTCCAGTCCCGCATGGCGTACGCCATCAGGAACCGGGGTAGGAGCGAGGAGTGAGCACGAAGGCCTACACATTCCTGGGCCGGGTCGTGTGGCACAGCGCCATGGTGTTCGGCAAGTGGAAGTTCCAGCAGAACCGCGCGAAGATCCGCGCCGCCGGCGTGGTCGCGCTCGTGCTGCTCGGCGGAGTGGCCGCCGCGAAAGCTTCCTCTTCCGGCGACTAGCGCCGCTGCTCCGGCTCGCGCGGAGGAACCTCGAACTCCGGCACGTCGGTGAGATCCTCGCCGCGCCGGAACCTCCGACGTTCGCGCTCGGCGGGGCGCGGCTCCCGCGGCTGGCGCAGGCCCTCCGGCGCGTAGCGAGTGGCGATCGAGAGCAGGAGCCAGAACACGCCCATCGCGATGAAGAACACCGTCGGGGCCGTCTCGTCGTCGAAGCCGACGAGGAACGGCATTGCGACGAAGAGGATCGCAAGCAGGTAGTCGAGCAGCGCATGGGCGGCTATCGGGATCGACTTCGAGAGACCGGTCGAGAACTCGCTGAAGCCGGCGAACAGGAGCACGACGACGCCGGCGGCGATCGAGACCGCCTTGGCGCCGTTGTCGTCGAAGCTGAACAGGAACGGCGCCACGATGAAGAGGACTGCGGCCGCGTACTCGAGCAGACCGTGGGCCCACGCGGGGATTGGTCCCTTGCGGAACATGGTTTGACGTTACCCGTTCAGCTCACGGCGTAGCGCTCGCTGCCCATGATGTGGAGCGAGACGTAAGGCTCGTCGCCGACCACCCAGCTGTCGTGGCCCGGCGGGATGTAAAAGAAGTCGCCGGCGCGCATCACGACCTCCCGGCCATCGTCCATCTTCGCCGCCGCCTGTCCGCTCAGGACCAGGCCCACGTGCTCGACCTGGCACGAGGACTCGCCGCTGGCCGGCCCCACGTGCTCGCTCCAGCGCCAGCCCGGCTCGTAGGTCGCGCGGCCGAGCGTCATCGGGCCTACCTCGTACACCTCGAACCGGCCTTTCTCGAAGGTGCGCGTCTCGGTGGGATTGTCGAAGTTGACGAGGGAGAGGTCCATCACTGCGTGAGCTGCACGGCGATGAGCGTGTTACCGGAGACATCGCGAAAATGAAAGGAGCGGCTTCCGTCGTCGTCGCGGTCCTGCCACACCTTGACTCCGGCCGCCTCGAGTCCGGTGCGGGTCGCCTCGATGTCGTCGGTGTAGAGCACCAACAGGGGATGTGCGCCCGCTTGGCGCCCCACGAGCGAGCGCGTGCCCGAATCGTTTGCCGGCATCAGCCAGATTCCGGGCCCGCCCCAACCGGGAAGCCCGACGTGCAGGTAGCGGAAGCCGCCGTCCTCGGAGTCGTGCAGCACCTCGAAGCCGAGCACATCCCGGTAGAAGGCGAGTGCCGCGTCCTGGTCGTCAACGAGCACCACCACGCGCCCGAGCTGGGTGAACGGAGCGGCCATGGCCGCGCAGTATCTCCGAACTTGACCGGCGTACGGCTCGCGCGCGAGAGTCTCCCCAGCGGCGAGTGAGCGAGCAGATCGGGATCAGCGTCAACGGCCAGGCGCACGAGATCGACGTGCGCGATGACGAGTCTGCGGTCGAGGTGCTGCGCGAGCGTCTCGGGTTGACCGGAACAAAGCTCGTCTGCGGGGAGGGTGTCTGCGGGGCGTGCACGGTCCTTGTTGACGGCGTGCCGTTGGCCAGCTGTCTTCTCCCGGCGACTGCGCTCGACGGCCGGACGGTCACGACGATCGAGGGATTCGGTCCTGAACTTCATCCCGTCCAGCGGGCGTTCGTCGCCAACGATGCGCTGCAGTGCGGGTACTGCACGCCCGGCTTCGTCGTCGAGGCGATCGCCTTCCACGACCGCTGGCGCTCCGAGCGCGGCACCGAGGAGCCGACGCGGGAGGACGTAATTGCCGCGCTGGCAGGCCACCTGTGCCGCTGTGGAGCCTACGTTGGCATCATCGCCGCGGTGCGCGACGCCTGCGCGGGCCGCTTCGACGCAGCCGATCCGCCCGCGCCGCGCGTCGAGGCGCGCGTGAAGGTCACCGGGCGGGCGATCTACACGGCCGACGTCCGCCAGGACGGACAGCTCGAGGGTGTGATCCTGCGTTCGCCCCACGCACACGCCCGCGTCCTCTTGCTCGACCTCGATGCGGCTCGCGCGGTCGACGGAGTGCGCGCCGCCGTCGACCTGCTCGACGACGAGCGCGTCGTTCGCTACGTGGGGCAGGAGGTCGCGGCTGTCGCCGCGGTCGACCGGTCCACCGCCGAGCAGGCGGTCGAGCGGATCGCTGTGGAGTACGACTCGCTTCCCGCCGCTATTGGGATGGAAGCGGCACGGGACAGCGGCGCGCCGCAGGTCTATACCGGGCTGCGCCGACGGGCGCCCAGCTCCGCCGAAGGGCCGCTGTTCCCGGCCAGGTGGCGGGGGAACGTTCGCGGTCCCTCGAGCTTCTCGAAGCGAGGTCGGGCCGCGCGCCGGCTCCTCACACAGGCTCGTGCAGACGGGGACCCCCTGCTCGTCGAGGGCCGCTGGCGGACCGCGGCGCAGGTGCACACCGCGTTCGAGCCCCACGCGTGCGTCGCTCGCTGGGACGACGGCTCCCTGCAGGCGCACGTGTCGACTCAGGCCGCGGCGCACCTGGCACACCAGATCGCGGAGCGCTTCGAATTGCCGGAGGAGCGCGTGCGCGTGATCGCCGAACACGTGGGCGGTGGCTTTGGCGCGAAGCTCGCGCTGACCCAGGAGATCGTGGCGGCGATCGAGCTTGCGCGTGCGGCCCGTGCGCCGGTGCGGGTCGTACTTGGTCGCCACGAGGAGCTGGCGGTCGCGGGCTATCGCCCGCCGGCTGAGCTCGACCTCGCCCTACTCGCGAGCCGGTCGGGGGGCCTGCGCGCGCTTAGCGTGCGTGCACACGCCGACTCCGGGGTGGCGGTTGGCTCCTCGATCGCCGCCCTGTGCCGCTTCATCTACCCCGCGCCGGCGATCGAGCTGCTCGACCACGATGTCGTGAACCACATGCCTCCGGGCAAGCCCTTCCGCGGTCCCGGAGCGCCAGTCGCGGCTTGGGCGCTCGAGCAGGCCGTCGACGAGGCGGCCCACCGCCTGGGCGAGGATCCGCTCGCGCTGCGCCGTCGTCTGGATCCCGATCCGCTGCGGCAGAGGCTGTACGAGCGGGCGCAGGGCCTCGATGTGTGGCGCGGACGATCCCAGACGGGGTTGCAGAGCGGCCGCTTCCGGCGCGGGGTCGGCGTCGCCGCGGGGAACTGGGTCTACGTGTACCAGCTCGACTGCACGGTCGAGGTCGGCATCGAGGGCGGTCGCCTGTTCGTGGCCACCGCTACGCAGGACATGGGGACGGGAAGCCGCAGCGTGCTCGCAGACGTGGTTGGTCGAGCGTTCGGGCTCGAGTCCGCGGACGTCGAGGTGAGGATCGGCGACTCGCGCCAGCTGCGCGGGCCGACGTCCGGAGGGAGCCGAACGACGGCGACCATCGTCCCGGCGGCGCTCGAGGCGGTCGCGCGCCTACGCGCCCAGATCGTGCAGGCTCTCGGGCTACGGGACGCGCGGGAGGACGACACGGGGATCCGACACGCGGCCGGCTCGATTTCCTGGAAGGAGGCGATCGCGTCCGCACCGGACGTCACGGCCGTGGCGGACCGGCCCGGCGACGATCACACGGCCTCGAACGCCGCCGGGCCGCTGGCCGGAGCGGGTCCGGCCGGGGCCGTGATGCGCTGGGCGATGCGCAGGTCGATGACTCTCGAGGTGGGGCGCGGCTCCACGGGCGCGGTGCACGTGAGCGAGATCGAGGTCGACACGATGCTCGGGAAGGTGCGGGTACTTAGAGTGGCCGCCGGTGTCGCGGCCGGTCGGATCGCCGCGCCCGCCCTCGCCCGGAGCCAGTGCTACGGCGGCGTCATTCAAGGGATCGGCTACGGGCTGTACGAGCAACGGCAGGCCGACACCCGCGACGGTCTCGTGCTGACGGCCGGGCTCGAGGACTACCGCATCCCCGGCATCGGTGACGTGCCCGAAATCGACATCCATTTCATGGAGGACGGCTTCGAGCACGTACCCGGCGGTGGCGTGGGCCTGGGCGAGCTCTCGACCATCGCCGTTGCCGCGTCGGTCGGCAACGCCGTCTACAACGCGACGGGGTGGCGCCCGCGCGAGCTCCCGATCCGGCCTGACCGGCTTGTCGCCGGACTGTCATGAGCGCGTCGCCGCCGACGATCGAGGGCGCGCTCGCGGCCACCGGTGAGTACCGGGCCGGCGGCACCGACCTTCAGCAACGCCTCCGCAGCGGCGTCTCGCACGGGCCGGTCATCGATCTTGCGGGCCTACCCGGCCTCGACGCGATCGAGTGGGATGAGCAGGGCCGAGCGACGATCGGCGCGCTCGCGCCGATCGCGGCACTCGCGACTGATCCCCGCGTGCTCGCCTCGTATCCCGGCCTCGCGCTTTCAGCGGGTGCGCTCGCGACGCCGCAGATCCGTGCCGCGGGCACGCTCGGCGGCAACCTGCTGCAGCGCAATCGCTGCTGGTACTTCCAGAACCCGGGCGTGAACTGCCTCAAGAAGGGCGGCGACGACTGCCCCGCGCGATCCGGCAACCATCTCTACGGCGTCTGCTTCGACCTCGGCCCCTGCGTCGCCCCACACCCCTCGACGCTCGGCATGGCTCTCCTCGCCTATGGGGCGGAGGTGGACGTGGCCGGCGGCGGTACCCGCTCGGTTGCGGCGCTATACGGCGATGGCAGCGATGGCCGCCACGACCACCAGCTTCGCGAGCACGAGCTGCTGACCGCCGTGCTGATGCCCGAACCGCTCGAGGGCGAGCGCGCGGCGTACTTCCGGGCGATCAGCCGCGCCCTGGCCGAGTGGCCGCTCGTGGAGGCCGTGGTGCGGCTCGTTGTTGCTGACGGCACGGTCCGCTTCGCCCGAGTGGCCGTGGGTGGCGTCGCTCCGGTGCCGCTTCGCTTGGAGTCGGTCGAGGAAGCACTGCTCAACCGGCCGGCCTCGCCCGAGACCTTCGAGGAGGCGGTCTCATCGGCGACCCAGGGTGCGCGCCCGCTGCCGATGACCAGGTACAAGCTCGAGCTCCTCCCAGGAACGGTGCGCGAGACGCTGGAGCGCGCGGTCGCCGCCGGCCCCTGACGCGCTGCGTACCGTCAATCAGCGTCACCGGTGCCTGCCCCCGAAGCCGCCGAGGGAGACTCATTCGGCCCCTGTCAGCGAGCCGCGCACGCGCGCGTCTGGAAATTGCGGCAGCCGTGCGGAAGGCCCGCCGATGCCATCTGATCGCCGACATAGACTCGCCGTTCGATGTCGCCGAGCCCGGCCGTACACCTGCATGTCCACAGCGAGTACTCGCTGCTCGACGGCGCCTGCAACATAGAGAACCTCGCGGCCAGGGCGGCCGAGTACGGGCAGCCGGCGCTCGGGCTCACCGACCACGGCGTGATGAACGGCGCGGTGGAGTTCTACAAGGCATGCAAGAAGCACGGCGTGAAGCCGATCATCGGCTTCGAGGCCTACCTGGTCGACGACCTCAAGAGCGACGCGGTCAAGTACGAGCGCAACCACCTCACGCTGCTGGCCTCGTCAGCCGAGGGCTTCCGCAACCTGGTGAAGCTGACCTCCGCCGGCTTCCTCGAGGGCTACAAGCGGGGCAAGGCAAACGTCGATCTCGACCTGCTGTCGCGCCATTCCAAGGACGTGATCGCGCTCACGGGCTGCCTCCAGTCGCGCTTCTGCCGCCGCCTGGTCGAGGACAACCCGGCCGAGGCGCGCGAGCACGTCGACGATCTGATGCGGATCTTCGGGCCCGAGAACGTCTACTTCGAGGTACAGAAGAACGGGCTGGCAGAGCAGGAGAAGGCCAACGAGGGCATCGTGCGGGCAGCGCGCGAGTTCGGCCGGCCGCTCGTCGGCACCGCCGACGTCCACTACCTGCGGCGCGAGGACTACGACCACCACAAGGCGCTCTTGTGCGTGCAGACGAAGTCGACGCTGCTCGAGCCGAAGCTCAGCTTCGACACCAACGAGTTCTATTTGAAGAGCTCGGAGGAGATGGCTGCCTCGTTCGGGGAGTGGCCCGAGGCGATCGCGTCCACGCTCGAGATCGCGGAGCGCTGCGACGTCGAGCTCGAGCTCGGAAAGATGCTGATTCCGCGGTATCCCACGCCGGACGGCTCGGACGAGGGCGTGTACCTGCGCCGGCTCGCCGAGGAGGGACTGCGGCGCCGCTACGGCGACCCGGTGCCGGCGGAGGCGACGGAGCGGCTCAACATGGAGCTCGAGGTCATCGATCGGATGGGCTTCAACGCTTACTTCCTGATCGTCTGGGACTTTGTGAAGTTCGCGAAGGACAACGGCATCGCGGTCGGTCCCGGGCGTGGCTCGGCGGCCGGCTCGCTCGTGTCCTACACGCTGAACATCACCGACGTCGATCCGCTCCGCTACGACCTTCTGTTCGAGCGCTTCCTGAACGCCGAGCGCGTGTCGATGCCGGACATCGACATCGACTTCTCGGTGAAGGGGCGCGACCGCGTGATCCGGTACGTGACCGAGAAGTACGGCACCGAGTCGGTGGCGCAGATCATCACCTTCGGCCGCATGTTCCCGCGCGCGGCCACGCGCGACGCGGCGCGCTTGCTCGGCTACGACTACGGCGCGGGCGACCGGCTGGCGAAGCTGATCCCGGACCCGATCATGGGCCGACCACCGTCGTTCGACGACTGCCTGAAGCCGGGGGAGGAGCTCGCGAAGGCGTACGCAGAGGACCCGCAGGCGAAGGCGATCATCGACGTGGCGCGCGGGCTCGAAGGCACGGTGCGAAACAACTCGATCCACGCGGCGGCGGTCGTGATCGCGGACCGCCCGCTCACCGACATCGTGCCGCTCCAGCTGGCGGAGGACCGCGGTGTGGTCGACGAGGACGGCAACCGCTCGTACCGCACGGTCACGCAGTACTCGATGAAGCCGATCGAGGAGATCGGCCTGCTGAAAATGGACTTCCTCGGGCTGCGCAACCTCGACGTGATCGAGTCCGCCCTCGACATCATCGAGCGCTCGCTCGGCGAGCGGCCCGATATGACCACGCTGCCGCTCGACGACGCGAAGACGTACGAGATGCTCGCTCGCGGCGACTCGACCGGCGTGTTCCAGTTCGAGTCGGAGGGCATGCGCGAGGCGCTGAAGAAGGTGCGGCCGACGGAGTTCGAGGACCTGGTCGCGCTCAATGCCCTCTACCGCCCGGGCGCAATGCGTCACATCGACACGTACGCGCGCAACAAGCGCAACCCGGAGGCAGTCACGTACATCGACGACCGCCTGCGCCCGATAACCGAGTCGACCTACTCGGTGATCCTCTACCAAGAGCAGTCGATGCAGATCGCGAAGGGGATCGCCGGGTTCTCGGGTCCCGAGGCCGATGACCTGCGCAAGGCGATCGGCAAGAAGGACCGCGCGAAGATGGCGTCGCTGAAGCAGCGCTTCGTGGAGGGCGCGCGCGCGACGGGCACGTCCGAGGCAGTGATCGAACAGCTGTGGCAGACCAACGAGGCGGCGGCCGACTACTCCTTCAACCGGTCGCACGCGGCCTGCTACGCCCTGATCGGGTATCGCACCGCCTGGCTGAAGGCGAACTACCCGGCCGAGTACATGGCCGCGCTGATCTCGTCGGTGATGTCCACGAAGGACAAGGTGCCGTTCTTCGTCTCCCGCTGCGAGGAGATGGGGATCGAGGTGCTGCCGCCCGACGTGAACGAGTCGGGGCACGACTTCGTGGTCGTCGAGGGTCACATCCGCTTCGGGCTCGACGCCGTGAAGAACGTCGGCTCGGCTGCCGTCGACGCGATCCTCGAGGCGCGCGAGCAGGGCGGCCCGTTCGAGTCGATCTGGGATTTCTGCGAGCGCGTCGACTGTCGCGCGGTCAACAAGAAGGCGATCGAGGCGCTGATCAAGTGTGGCGCGCTCGACTCGACCGGCGCTTCTCGGCGAGGGATGCTCGAGATCATGCCCCAGGCGCAGGCGTCCGGACAGAAGGCTCAGGAGGACGCGCTGCTTGGGCAGGGCTCGATCTTCGACTTCGACGAGCCGTCGGCGGGCGGCGGCGGGCCCGCGCCCTTCCAGGCGGCGCGGCCGGTGCCGAACCTGTCCGACGAGCGCTCCGACCTCAACCTGATGGAGAAGGAGACTCTCGGGCTATTCCTCTCGAGCCATCCGCTCAAGGAGGTGCGCGCCGCGCTGCGCGCAAAGGTCGAGTGCTCGATAGCCGAGCTCGCCGACAAAAAGGACGGCGATTGGGTCACGGTCGGCGGCATGATCTCCGAGGCGAAGCGGATCCGCACCAAGAAGGGCGATCCGATGATGTTCGCCACGCTCGACGACCTCGAGGGCCAGGTCGAGATCCTGGTCTTCAACTCGGCGTACTCCGAGAACGCGGAGAAGATCGACGTCGACTCGGTGGTCGTCGTGCGCGGGCGCGTGGACCACAAGGAGCAGGGCGAGACCAAGCTCGTAGTGCAGTCGGTGGAGCTGTTCGAGGCAACGCCCGCGGAGATCGCGAAGGCGCAGGAGGACGCCGCCAACATGGTGCCGCCTCCGCCGAAGCGGATAACGCTCGAGGTCCCAGGCTCGGTGTCCGAGAGCTTCCTCGACGAGCTGCTCGAGGTCGTGAGCCATCACCGCGGCGAGTACGAGCTGTGCCTGAAGATCGGGCCCCGCGCGCTGTTGCTCGGCCCCGACCACCGGGTCTCGGGGACGAGTTCGTGCCGAAGCGAGCTCGAGAACCTCGTAGCGCTGGCGCAAGCGGCGTAGAGGGGCGCGTGGGCGGCGTTCGGCTCGTCCCACTCGGGCGAGAGTCGACAACATCGCTTCCGAACGCGTCGCGGAACGGTGCGGCTACGTGCGCGAGGGCGTGATGCGCTCGCTGTACCTGAAGGGCGACATCCGCGTCGACGCGTCCCTCTGGTCACGCCTGCCGACCGACGCGTGAACGGCGCGTCTCGCTCTGCGAGTCTTAGCGACGGCATCCAGGGCGCAGGAAGGGAGATCAATGACGAGTCACTCCTCAACACAGACGCCGGGGACAAATGGGCGTCGCCGCTCGCGGGTCGATCAGTTGGTTCGCTCCACGCTTCCTCAGAAGCTTCCACCGCCGGCAAATCCGGCACTGCTCAAGCACGCGGAGGAGCGCGCCGACAATGCCCAAAACCGGCTTGCGGACCGGATCACGGCCTTCTCGGGCTCAATGCTGTTCGTGTACCTGCACATCCTCTGGTTCGCATGCTGGATCGGCTTCGGCGTCGAGAAATATCCATTCGGCCTGCTGACGATGATCGTGTCGCTCGAGGCGATTTTCCTCTCGACCTTCGTGTTGATCAGCCAGAACCGAGCGGATGCGAAGCGGCAGGTGCAGGCCAACGAGCAGTGGCGCACGGTGCAGGAGGAGGATCGCCAAAACGACGAGCTCTTGAGCCTCTCGAAGGAGATCCTGAAGCTCACGCAGGAGGTCCACTCGCGCCAAAGTTGAGGACGTGACGTAGCGGCCCGAGCGGACGGAAATTTGGCTCTAGGGCTGGCGCGCCAGGCTCGCTGGCATGGGCGAGCGGGTCTACACTTTCCAAATGGACGGCGCCGTACAGGAACGCATCGCGCACGAGTGCAGGCAGTGCTGCGCGTTCTGTGATCGCCTGGTCCAGCCCGCGGGCTGCATCGAGGCGAACTGCCCATACCTCTACGTCTACGACGACGAGCAGACCGGTGGCCGCTACATGGGCTGCCTCAACAAGGTCTTCCGCGGCGAGATCGACGTCGAGCTCTTCCGCGAGGCGGAGAAGACGCGGCACGGCTTCGGTGGCGTGAAGATGTCGGGCCGTCCGACATCGTTCTGCCGCTTCACCGTCGAGCGCGCCTATCACGGCGAGGGCGAGGCGTTCGACTGCGTGAACCCGGAGTTCTTCGAGGGCCCTGAGCCAGTCGACGGTCTCCATTCGTTCGACTTGCGCGACCGCCTCTAACGCTCCGAAATACCGGGCGCCCCACTTGCGTTCCGTCGGCCTCATGGGGTAGGTTCGCTCCCCGTGATGGGTCGGCACGAGGCCGGCCCGGGTCCTGGCCCGGAGGTTCTGCACCATGCTGCATGCGTCCGCCCGCGCGTGCCGCGCGCCACGGATGGTTGCCCGCTTCGTCTCGCTGGCTGCCGTCGCGATGCTCGTCACCGCGGCCGCACCGGCTGTCGCGCGCGCCGCGGACTACGTCGCCATGGGCGACTCGTACTCCTCGGGCACGGGCACGCGTGAGTACTACGAAGGCTGCGAGCGGAGCGTCTACGCGTACCCGTACCTGATCAAGGGCTCATTCGGCAGCAGCTTCTCGTTCGTCGCGTGCGGCGGCGCGAAGACTCAGGACGTGCTGAACAACCAGGTCTCGGCGCTGAGCTCCGGGACGGAGTTCGCGACGATCTCGATCGGCGGCAACGACGCCGGCTTCTCGAGCGTGATCACCAAGTGCGCGCAGCCGATCGTGAGCTGCGACGG
Organism: Thermoleophilaceae bacterium; assembly: GCA_036392575.1. Lineage (GTDB taxonomy): Bacteria > Actinomycetota > Thermoleophilia > Solirubrobacterales > Thermoleophilaceae > JADGHQ01. The sequence continues at coordinate 19,498 of DASVXS010000211.1, forward strand.
TGACATCAACAACGCGCAGTCGTTCATTCAGAACACGCTGCCCGGGCGGCTCGACAACGTCTACAACCAGATCCGCAGCCGCGCGCCGAACGCGGTGGTCGGCGTGGTCGGGTACCCGCGCCTCTTCAACGGCGAGGACTGCAACCTGGGCACCTTCTTCAGCTCCTCGGAGATGACGCGCCTCAATCAGACGGCCGACCTGCTCGCGAATGTCACGCGGGCGCGCGCGCAGGCGCACGGCTTCACGTTCGTCGACGCGAGGCCTGCGTTCATCGGTCACGCGGTCTGCGACAACGTGGAGTGGCTGAACGGCCTGTCGAACCCCACGAGCGAGTCGTACCACCCGAATCGAACCGGCCACAGCTCGGGCTACGCGAGCATCGTCCGGGCCGCGCTGCTGGCGGCGCCCGACCCGAATGCTCCTGTCGGCGGCAACGGCCGCATCGCCTTCGTGAGCACGCGCGGCGGCAACAGCGACGTCTGGGTGATGAACAACAACGGCCAGTTTCCGATGAACCTCACCAACGCACCCGGCGAGGACGTCGATCCGGTCTGGTCCGCTGACGGCACGCAGATCGCCTTTGCGAGCAACCGCGACGGCGACAACGAGATCTACGTGATGAACGGCGACGGCACGGGCGTCACGAAGCTCACGAACAACACGAACGACGACCGCGACCCGACCTGGTCCCCGAACGGCGACTACATCGCGTTCAAGAGCGATCGCACCGGCAACAACGAGATCTTCCGCATGACGTCATCGGGCGGATCGCAGACCAACCTCACGAACAACTCCGCGTCCGACTTCTCACCGGATTGGTCACCGGACGGCGCCGAGGTCGTGTTCCAGCGCTTCACGAACGGCAGCGCGACCGGCAACGGCAACGAGGTCTTCAAGATGAACGCCGACGGCCAGGGCCAGACGAACCTGACCAACAACGCGGCATCGATCAACGACGGGTCGCCGGCGTGGTCTCCCGACGGCACCACGCTCGCCTTCCATAGCAACCGCGACGGCGACTTCGAGGTCTTCACGATGCCCGCAATCGGTGGCTCGGCCACACAGCGCACGAGCAACACCGCGAGCGATGGGGAACCGGCGTGGGCGCCGAACGGCACCCAACTCGCCTTCCAGAGCAACCGCGACGGCAACAACAACGACATCTTCACGATGACGTCGAGCGGCGGGTCGCAGACGAACCGCTCCTCGAACCCTGCGACGGACGTGAGCCCGAGCTGGCAGGCGGACAGCACTCCGCCGCTGACGTCGATCACCGTCGGGCCGAACGGACCGACGAACACTTCGACGCCGCAGTTCGAGTTCACCTCCTCGGAGCTCGGCTCGAATCTTCAGTGCCGCCTCGACAACGGCAGCTTCCAGACGTGTCCGTCGCCGTTCACGACTGCGTCGCTGGCGGATGGGCCGCACACGTTCTCGGCGCGTTCCGTCGACCCGGCGGGCAACGTCGACCCGAACCCGGTCGTGCGGACGTTCCTGGTCGACACGAAGGCGCCGAGCCTCTCGGTCGAGTGCCCCGACTCGATGCTTCTCAACGCACCTGGCTCGGCGATCGTGACGGCGTCGGACGCCGGCTCGGGGCTGCCTCCGGGCGAGGACCCGAGCGGCAGCTATCCGCTCGACACGTCGCAGCCCGGCAGCCAGAGCTTCCGCATCGACGCGTTCGACCTCGCCGGCAACCAGGCGAGCGCCGAGTGTGACTACGAGGTGCTCTACCCCGCGCCGGGCACGCCGGACGTCACCAGCGGTGGGAACCCGAACGCCGGCGCGTTCACGCTCAGCTGGGTCCCGGCCGCGCCGCCCGAGTACGGGCTGCATTACACGCTCGAGCGCCGGGACGCCGACGACGACGCCTGGCAGCAGGCGGCGAGCGGGATCGACGGCACGGACTACTCGTTCACTGCGGGCGATTCCGCGGACGAGGGGACCTGGAGCTATCGCGTGAAGGGTTCCGACGGCGATCACGAGACGCCCTGGTCCGAGGTGTCGGCGTCCGTCAAGGTCGACCAGACGGCGCCGGCAAAGCCGGCCATCGTGCCGGACCGCGCGCCCGACTACGCCGGCGACGGCGGCTGGTACCGCGACTCGGTGCTCGTCTCGACCGAGGATCGCGGGGATCCGACGCTGCGCGATGGCAGCGACCCGACCGGCGTCGACGCGAGCACGGTCGCCGGGCCGGAGCTGCTCGACGCGAGCGGCACGGTTCATCGCACCGTGAGCGATCGCGTGGGCAACACCTCGGACGAGGCGACGGAGGACTTCCAGGTGGACACCGAGAAGCCCTCGCTCCAGCTCGACTGCCCGGAGGACGTAGTCCTAGGCGGTGAGGCGTCGGTGGAGGTGACTGCAGGGGACAGCCAGTCAGGCCTGGCGAGCGACCCGAGCGGCGCCGTCGAAGTCGACACGAGCCACGTGGGCACGCAGACCATCGAGCGCACCGCGACCGACAACGTCGGTCACGAGCGCACGAAGAGCTGCCACGTGCTCGTCCGGTACGACTACGGCGGCCTGCTGCAGCCGGTGAACCGCGACGGCTCGAGCGTGTTCAAGCTCGGGAGCACGATCCCGCTCAAGCTGCGGCTGTCCGACCACGCCGGCAACTCGGTCGCCGGCGCCCACGTGGAAGTGCAGCTGGAGCGGACGTCCACGTCGGTCGACGGCACCGAGTTCGAGGAGGTCGTCGACGCCACGCCTACGATCGGGAAGACGTTCGAGTACAGCGATGGTTCGGAGGTCTACCGCTTCAACCTCTCGACGAAGCCGCTGAGCGCGGGCACGTGGCGCATACGCATCTCACTCGACGACGGCACCGTGCACCGCACGCAGATCTCCCTCCGGTAGGCCGCTAGCTCGACAC
>DASVXS010000212.1:0-1698 GCA_036392575.1 Thermoleophilaceae bacterium
GCGTGCGCCGAGTCGGTTCCCTCGCCCACGTGAACGACGACGCGCATGCCGCCGACGCGGTCCTTCAGGTCGTTGGCGGTGCCCTCGGCGATCACGCGGCCGTGGTCGATCACCGCGATCTGATCCGCGAGGCGGTCAGCCTCCTCCAGGTACTGAGTTGTGAGCAGGACCGTGGTGCCCTGGGCGACCCGGTCGGTGATCGTCTTCCACAGGCTCAGACGGCTGCGCGGATCCAGCCCCGTTGTGGGCTCGTCGAGGAAGAGGATCGGCGGCCTCGCGACGAGCGCGCCGGCGAGGTCGAGGCGGCGGCGCATGCCGCCCGAGTACGTGCCAACGAGGCGGTCGGCAGCATCGCTCAGGTCGAAGCGGTCGAGCAGCTCGGCGGCGCGGCGGCGCGCGTCGCGGCGCGACATCCCGTAGAGGCGCGCGAACAGCTGAAGGTTCTCGGCTCCGGTGAGGCTCTCGTCGACCGCCGCGTACTGCCCTGCCAGGCCGATCCGGTGGCGCAGCTCGCCGGCCTGCTTCACCACGTCGAGGCCCGCGACGCGGGCGCTGCCGGCGTCGGGCTTCAGCAGCGTGGAGAGGATCCGTACCGCGGTGGTCTTGCCAGCGCCATTGGGCCCGAGCAGACCGAGCACGGTCCCCTCCTCGGCGCGCAGGTCCACCCCGGCCAGCGCTTCCACGTCGCCGTATCGTTTGACGAGTCCCGCTGTCTCGATCGCGGCGGCCATCCCGCCAGGCACGCTAGTAAACGCGCCCGCGAGCGCAGGTACGGCTAACCGACCATTGCCCGCGCCACCGCGGCCAGGTCCTCCGTGAACGCCTCGCGCTCGAGCAGCCGCGACTCATCGTCAGGCGCACGCAGGATCGCCGATGGGTGGATGGTGGCGGTCACGAACGGGGCGAGGTCCGACTCGAGCGGCCTCCCGCGCGCCTCGCGGATGCGGAACTTCGAGCCGAACAGCGCCTTCCCCGCGGTGGCGCCGAGCAGCACGAGCGCCTCGGGCTTCACCACCTCGAGCTCGGCGTTGAGCCACGGCATGCAGGCGTCGATTTCGAAGCGCTTGGGCGTCTGGTGGATGCGCCGGCGGCCGCGCTCCTCGAACTTGAAGTGCTTCACCACGTTCGTGATGTAGACCTCGTCGCGCGCGATCCCGACCTGATCGAGAGCCTGCGCCAGCTCGCGCCCCGCGGGACCCACGAACGGCCGCCCCTCGCGATCCTCGCGATCTCCAGGCTGCTCGCCCACGAACATCACCCGCGAGCCCTTGCGACCCTCGCCGAACACGGTCTGCGTCGCCTTGCGCCAGAGGTGGCAGCCGCGGCACCCCGCGGAGGCCTCCCTCAGCGCTTCGAGGTTGAGCCTGTCGGGCAGGAACGGCGTCGCGTCATTGGGCTCGGCGCGCTGCATCTGCCGGTTCGGTACCCGCTCCCGCGCGCGGCATATCGCGGAGCGTCGTCACTTGGGGGCCACTATGGCCCCTGATCGACGACGTTCGGGAATGAGGGCGGCCGTCATCACTCACATCCCACTATGAGGAGGAAATGACGACGCTTGGCACTTACGGGGGGAGCGCCGTCACTTAGGGGCCACTATGGCCCCTGATCGACCACACCGAGGGAGCCAGGGGCGAGCGTCGTCACTCAGGGTGAATAGTTCACCGCGAGCGACGACAGCCGCTCAACCCCACACCGGGC
>DASVXS010000213.1:0-9367 GCA_036392575.1 Thermoleophilaceae bacterium
CAACTACCTGCTCGGGGACGGCAACTGATGCGCCGGCGCGGCTCCGCATCGATTGCTGCCAACCCGGTGCTGATCGGCGCCGCGACCACGCTCGTCGTCATCGTCGCCGTGTTCCTGGCCTACAACGCGAACAACGGCCTGCCGTTCGTGCCCACGTACGACCTGAAGGTCGACCTACCGAACGCCGCCAACCTGGTGAAGGGCAACGACGTCCGCATCGGCGGCACCCGCGTGGGCATCGTCAGCACGATCACGCCGGTGCGCCGCAGCGACGGCACGAGCTTCGCGCGCGTCGAGATCAAGCTCGAGAAGCGCGTCGACCCGCTGCCGCAGGACTCGACGGTGATCGTGCGGCCGCGCTCCGCGCTCGGGCTCAAGTTCGTGGAGATCACCCCCGGCGTGTCGAGCGCCGGGTACGCGAACGGCGCCACGATCCCGCTCGCGCAGGCCCAGCCGAAGCCGGTCGAGATCGACCAGGTCTTCAACATGTTCAACGCCCGCACGCGGCGCGGCTCCCAGCAGAGCATCCGCGGCTTCGGCGACGCGCTCATCGGCCGCGGCGCCGACATCAACCTCGCGATAGAGGACTTCAAGCCGCTGCTGAAGCACCTCGAGCCCGTGGCTCGCAACATCTCGGCGAAGCAGACGCAGTTCGACCGCTTCTTCCCGGCGCTCGAGAGGGCCGCCGCGGAGGTCGCGCCGGTCGCCCAGCAGCAGGGCGAGCTGTTCGCCAACCTCGACACAACGTTCACGGCGCTCGCGAGCGTCGCGCGGCCGTTCCTCCAGGAGACGATCTCTAAGTCGCCGCCCACCGAGCAGACGGCGATCGAGGAGTTCCCGAAGCAGCGGCCGTTCATCCGCAATAGCGCCGCCTTCTTCCACGAGCTGCAGCCGGGCGTGGCCGTGCTGCCCAGCACCGCGCCGGTACTCGCCAGCGCGCTCGAGGCGGGCATCCCCGCGCTCCGCCGCTCGCCGCCGTTCAACAAGGACCTGGCGGACAGCTTCGAGGCGCTGCAGAAGTTCGCGACCAACCCCGTGGTCCCGGCGGGCATCGACCGGCTCGACAAGACGATGAAGTCGCTGAACCCGACGCTGAAGTTCCTCACGCCGGTCCAGACGACCTGCAACTACGTCTCCGTGCTGCTGCGCAACGCCCAGAGCCTGCTCTCGGAGGGCGACGGCCACGGCACCTGGCAGCGCTTCGTGATCATCACCGCCCCGATCGGGCCGAACAGCGAGGGTGGCCCGTCTAGCGCGCCGGCGAACGGCCCGACCGTGGACAACCACCTACACGCGAACGTCTACCCGAACACGGCGTCGCCGGGGCAGACCAAGGAGTGCGAGGCGGGCAACGAGGTCTACCTGGTCGGCAAGACCCTGATCGGCAACGTGCCGGGCAGCCAGGGCACGGTCACCGACCTGCAGCCCCAGAAGAGCGGGAGCGGCGGATGAGGCGCGGCCACAAGCAGGGCCTGTCGCCGTTCCAGGCGGGGCTGATCGCGACGGTGATCATCGCGATCGTCAGCTTCCTCGTGTTCTCGAAGGACATCCCGTTCACGAATCCCTACGAGCTGAAGGCGGTGTTCAACAACGCCACGACCCTGGCGCCGAACTCGCCGGTCCGGATCGCGGGCGTGGAGGTCGGCAAGGTCAAGAGTGTCGACGCGATGACCGACAGCAACGGCCATCAGACGAACGCCTCGGTCGTGACGATGCAGATCAACAGCAACGGACTGCCGATCCACCGCGACGCGGTGCTGAAGATCCGGCCGCGCATCTTCCTCGAGGGCAACTTCTTCGTGCAGATCGAGCCCGGCACGCCGAGCGCGCCGACGGTGCACTCGGGCGAGACGATCCCGATCGCCCAGACCAAGGCGCCGGTGCAGATCGACCAGGTGCTGACCACGCTGCAGTCCGACCCGCGGACGAACTTGCAGAAGCTGCTCTTCGGCTACGGCAACGCGTTGAACGGCCAGCCGCTGCCGGGCGAGGACGCCGACCAGGATCCGGCCGTGAGAGGGCTGACCGCCGGGCAGGCGCTCAACAAGTCGCTCAAGTACTCGCCCGACGCGCTGCGCGGGACCGCCCTTCTGAACCAAGGCCTCCTCGGCATCGAGCCGCAGGACGTGTCGAAGCTCGTCCGCGGCGGTCGGAAGGTTGCCGCCGCGCTGAACGCGAACGAGCAGCAGCTGCAGGACTTCATCACCAACTTCAACCGCACGGCCGCTGCCTTCGCCACCGAATCCGGCAACCTGCGCCAGACCATCCACCTGCTGCCGCAGGTGCTCGAGCAGGCTCAGCCCACGCTGGTGAAGCTCGAGCAGTCGTTCGGCCCGACGAAGGCCTTCGCGCACGACCTGATCCCCGGCGTGAAGGAGACGCCGGCCACGATCGAGGCGGCGTTCCCGTGGATCGCGCAGACGCGGAAGCTCGTGGCGCCGAGCGAGCTCGGCGGCCTGCTCAATGACCTCCAGCCCGCGGTGCGCGACCTCGCCTCCGCTACCGACGCGACGATCAAGTTCCTACCGCAGGCCGACCTGCTCGCGCGCTGCACGACGCACAACATCCTGCCGACTGGCGACAAGCCGATCCAGGATCAGTTCGCGACCGGCGTCGCGAACTACAAGGAGTTCTGGCAGAGCATGGTCGGGCTCGCGGGCGAGTCGCAGAACTTCGACGGCAACGGCCCGTACACGCGCTTCCAGACCGGCGGCGGCGCCAACCCCGTGAAGACCCAGAACGTGGTCGGCGCGAACTTCGGCAGCCTCTTCGGCAACGCGATCCGCCCGATCCTCGGCACCTCGCCGACGCAGCCGTCGAAGACGCCGCCGATCCGGACCGACGTCGCCTGTTACAAGAACCAGGTTCCGAACCTGGCGCCGAAGGTGGGGCCGGGACCGTGAAGACGGCGATCCGCAAGCACATGCGCGACTTCGTCGCAATCGTCGCCGTCTTCCTGCTCGCGCTCGGCGTGGCGGGCTACGTGCTCTCGCACCAGCGCTTCTACCTGCCGGCGTGGGTGCCGGTCGTGGGCACGGACTTCTACACGATCCACGCCGAGTTCCAGACCGCCCAGGCGGTCGTGCCCGGTCAGGGCCAGACGGTGAACATCGCCGGCGTGCCGATCGGCGAGATCGGCAACGTGGAGCTGAAGAACGGCGTCGCGAACGTCGAGCTGAAGATCAAGCGCAAGTACGCGCCGCTCTACCGCGACGCGCACATGCTGCTGCGCCCGAAGACGGGCCTGAAGGACATGTTCATCTCCACCACTCGCGGCCACCCCTCGGCCGGCAAGGTGCCCGAGGGCGGCACCATCCCGGTCGCCAACACGCTGCCCGACGTCAACCTCGACGAGATTCTCGCGAACCTCGACACGGACACGCGCTCGTACCTGGCGGTGCTGCTCGACGCCGGCGGCGAGGCGTTCGGGGCGAAGGGCTACAACGCGGCGCTGCGCCAGACGTTCAAGCGCTTCCTGCCCACGAACCGCGACGTCGCGAAGTTCACGAGCCTCGTTTCCCAGCGACGGCGCAACGTGCGGCGGGTGGTCCACAACTTCCAGCTGCTCACCACCGAGCTCGCCAAGCGCGACAAGCAGCTCACGCAGCTCGTGGACTCCTCGAACGCGAACTTCCAGGCGATCGGCAGCCAGGACCAGAGCATCGAGGAGGCGCTGCGGCTGCTGCCGCCCACGCTGACCACCGCCCAAAGCGCTCTCACGAAGGCGAACCGCCTGGCCACCGACCTCGGCCCGGCGCTCGAGGCGCTGCGCCCGGGCGCCCGCGCGCTGGCGCCGGCGCTGCGCGCGAGCCGGCCGTTCCTGCGCGGCACCACGCCGGTGATCGAGAACCAGCTGCGGCCGTTCGCGCGCGAGGCGCAGCCGCCCGTGGAGCAGCTGCGGCGCGCGGCGAGCGGTCTGTCCGCCGCCACGCCAGGGCTCGTGAGCACCGCGCAGTTCCTCAACAAGGTCGTGAACGCGCTCGCCTACAACCCGAGCGGCCCCGAGGAGGGCTTCCTCTACTGGCTCGCCTGGGGCAACCACATCGGCGCCACGATCTTCGGCACGCAGGACGCGCACGGGCCGATCCGCCGCGGCATCTTCCTCACCGACTGCACCAGCCTCAGCGTGCTCCAGCGCATCGGCGCGAGCAACCCGAACCTGCAGGTGCTGATCGACCTGCTGAACGCGCCCTCGCCGCAGCAGGCCTGCGGCACGGCGGCGCCGCTCGTGGGCGGCGCGGCGAAGGCGGGGGGCAAGTAGTGCAGAAGCAGGCTCCAAGCATCGGCCGCGTGCTCGTGATGGTGTTCTTCGCCCTCTCCTGCGTGGGCATTCTGCTCTACCTCTGGCTCGTGTTCGGCGGCGCCACGCCGCTGCGCGCGAAGGGCTACATCGTGCACGTCGACTTCCCCGAGGCGACGACGCTCGCGAACGAGGCCGACGTGCGGATCTCGGGCGTGTCTGTCGGCAAGGTCAAGACGAAGAAGCTCGTGATCGTGAACGGCAAGCCGAAGCCGGTCACCGACGTGAAGCTCGAGATCGATCGCCAGTACGCGCCCATCCCGAGCGACACGAGGGCGATCCTGCGCCAGAAGTCGCTGCTCGGCGAGACCTACGTGGAGCTCACTCCCGGCAGCAACTCGGCGCCGAAGGTCGCGGACGGTGGCCAGCTCGCCTTCGGCAACGTGTCACAGACGGTCGAGCTCGATGAGATCTTCCGCACGTTCGACCCGAAGACGCGCGCGGCGTTCCAGACTTGGATGGAGCAGCAGGGTCAGGCGTTCCGCGGGCGCGGTCAGGCGGTGAACGACGCGCTCGGGAACCTGACGCCGTTCGCGGAGAACACCGACAAGGTGCTGCAGGTGCTCGACAGCCAGGCGGCCGACACGCGCCGCCTGATCCGGAACACGGGCGTGGTGTTCGACGCGCTCACGGAGCGCAACGGGCAGCTGCGCGACCTGATCGTGAACTCGAACCGCGTGTTCCACACGACCGCCTCGCGCGACCAGAAGCTCGCCGACGCGTTCCGCGCGTTCCCGAGCTTCCTCGACGAGTCGCGGGCCACGCTCACGCGCGTGTCGACCTTCGCCAAGACCACCAACCCGCTCATCACCCAGCTGCGCCCCGCGGCGCGCGAGCTGTCGCCCACGCTGATCGCGCTGGAGGGCCTGGCGCCCGACCTGCGCAACCTGTTCGTGAACCTCGGTCCCCTGATCACCGTGTCGAAGAAGGGTTTGCCGGCGCTCACGCACTTCCTCAACATCACCCCGCCGCTGCTCGCGCAGCTCGACCCGTGGCTGCGCCAGCTCAACCCGATCCTCGACTGGCTCGGGCTCTACAAGCGCGAGATCGCCGCATTCTTCGCGAACGACTCGGCCGCCACGCAGGCCACGGGAACGCGCACGGCGACGGCCACGCCGCTGCACTACCTGCGCACCATGAACCCGGTGAATCCGGAGGTGCTCGCCGCGTATCCGCACCGCATCTCCACGAACCGCTCGAACCCGTACATCGAGCCGGGTGGCTACTCGAAGCTGCCGAGCGGCCTCGAGGTGTTCGACCCCGCGCTCTGCACGAGCAACCCGGTGCCGCAGCTGAGCCGCGACACGAGCAACCTCGACCCTGACATGGCCGCGATGTTCCAGACGCGCACGTTCGATCTGATCGCGACGTTCGTGTACGGCGGGCAGCCGCCGGAGAGCGTGCCGGCGCCGCCCTGCAAGGCGCAGGCACCGCTCGGTCGCCTGCTCGGCCAGCCGGGCCGCTACCCCCACGTGACGGCGCAGCCGTAGGGCGCGCTTAGCGGCGTTGATCGGGTCCCCCGTCGCCTAAGCTGAAGCCGTGCTGAAGCGGGAGTCCTTCGCACGGATCGTCGGGGCGGCCGCGCGCAGGCCCATGCTCGTGCTGGCGATTGTTGGGGCGCTCGCGATAGCGGGTGCCGTCCTCGCGCTGCGCCTCGAGCCGGATGCCGGCACCGGCACGCTCGTGAGCCACAACTCGAAGTCGTTCCAGGCGACCGAGCGCTTCAAGAAGACCTTCGGCGACGACGCCGTGATCGTGCTCGTCCAGGGCAACCTGCAGAAGACGGTTCTCACCTCGGACCTCGGGCGGCTCCTGCGGCTCGAGGGCTGCCTGTCGGGCAATGTTCCGAAGGCGGGTCTGAAGGACCTGCCGGCCGAGTGCACGTGGTTCGCGCAGCACAAGCCCGCCAAGGTGGTCTACGGCCCCGGCACGTTCGTGAACACCGCGGCCGCGCGGCTGTCGGAGGGCTTCACTCAGCGCCAGCAGCAGGAGCAGCAGGCGGCGGACGCCGCGGCGAAGATCGCGAGGCAGAAGGCCGCCAAGCAGGGGCTCTCCGCCGCGGGGCAGAAGAAGGCGGCTGACGACGCGCGCGCGGCGGTGGAGCAGCAGTTCAAGCTCTCGATCCTCAAGCTCGTGTTGCGCTACGGGATCACGAGCGTCCCGGCGCTCGACAACCCGGAGTTCGTCTCGCAGCTCGTGTTCGACCCGTCGCGCGGGGTCGGCCAGCCGAAGGCGCGCTTCGCCTACCTGTTCCCCAGCTCGAACTCGGCCGTCGTGCAGGTGCGCTTCAAGCCCGGGCTGAGCGACTCGGAGCGGAGCGCCGCGATCGCGAAGGTGCGCCAGGCGGCGCGCGCGTCGCAGTTCAAGCTCCAGAACGGCGGCCGCTACGTCGTCACGGGTGTGCCGGTCGTGGTGGACGGCCTCGCCACTGCGGTGAAGCACTCGATCTTCATCCTGCTCGCGGCCGCCATCGTGGTGATGGCGGGCACGCTCGCGCTCGTCTTCCGCTCGCGGCTGCGGCTGCTGCCGCTGGCGGTCGCGCTTGTGGCTGCCGCGCTCACGTTCGGCGCTGTGTCGCTGGCCGGCGGCTCGCTCACGATGGCGTCGATCGCGGTGCTGCCCGTGCTCATCGGCCTGTCGGTCGACTATGCGATCCAGTTCCAGGCGCGCTACGACGAGGCGCGGCTCGAGGGCCGGCCGCCCGAGGAAGCCGCCCCGGCGGCTGCGGCGGCGGGCGGGCCCACGATCGCGACGGCCGGGCTCGCGACCGCGGTCGGCTTCCTCGTGCTGCTGCTCTCGCCCGTCCCGATGGTGCGCGGCTTCGGCGCGATGCTCGTGCTCGGCATCGTGATCGCCTTCGCCTGCGCGCTCACCGCGGGCTTTGCCGCGCTCGTCCGCTTCCAGGACGGCTCGCCGGGCGCGCTGCCGGGACTCCGCGACCGCGCCAGCGCGGCTGGGGAGCGGATCGCGGACACGCGCGCGTGGTCTTGGCTCGCGCACCACGGACACCGCGGGCGCGAGCTCGCGCTCGACCGCGGCATCCGCATCGTGGCCACCTCGATCCGGCGGCCGCGCGCGGTGCTCGGCGCAGCGCTCGCAATCGCGGTGCTCGGCTGGGCGGCTGACACGCAGACGCACGTGATCTCCGACGTGCGCGAACTGGTGCCGCAGAACCTCCAGGCGCTGAAGGACGTGAACACGCTGCAGAAGGAGACGGGCGTGTCCGGCGAGATCGACGTGGTGCTGACCGGCGACAAGCTCGCGACGCCGCAGGTGATCGATTGGATGACGCGCTTCCAGTCGGGCGTGCTGCAGGCGCACGGCTGGACGACCGGCGCCACCTGCGCACAGCGGAAGAACCCGCCGGAGATCTGCCCGGCCCTGTCACTGCCCGACCTCTTCCGCTCCGGCGGGGTCACCTCGCAGGCCCAGATCGATGGGCTGCTGCAGGCCGTGCCACGCTACTTCTCGCAAGCGGTGATCTCACCGGATCAGAAGACTGCGACGCTCGCGTTCGGGATCCGCCTGATGCCGCTCGACCGCCAGAAGCAGGTGATCGACGACATCGAGCGGCGGCTCGATCCGCCCGCCGGCGTTCAGGCGTCGGTCGCCGGCCTCCCTGTGCTCGCGGCCGAGGCAAACTCGGCGCTGTCCTCCACCGCCAGGCGCGCGCTCACGCTGCTCGCCGGGCTCGTCGCCGTGTTCCTGGTGCTGCTGATCGTGAGGCGGCGCCTGCGGCTCGCGACGATCCCGCTGATCCCGATCGCCCTCGCCACCGGCTGGTCGGCGCTCGTGCTCTTCCTACTCAGAATCCCGCTCAACCCGATGTCGGCGACGATGGGTGCGCTCGTGATCGCGATCTCCACCGAGTTCAGCGTGCTGCTGTCCTCGCGCTACGAGGAGGAGAGGCGTGCGGGCGCCGCCCCGGCGCGGGCGCTCGAGCTCACGTACGCCTCCACGGGCGCGGCGGTGCTGGCGTCGGGCGTGACCGCGATCGCGGGCTTCGCCGCGCTGATCGCGTCCGACATCCGAATGCTGCGCGACTTCGGCATCGTCACGGTCGTGGACCTCACGCTGGCGCTGCTAGGCGTGCTCGTGGTCCTGCCCGCGGCGCTCGTGTGGGCGGAGCAGCACGGCAAGTTCACCTTGAGCGACATCGATCCGCGCCGCGGCGTGCGAGCGTTGCGCGACGCGGTCCGCCGGCGCCGGGCCCGGGGCGGCACCGCGCTGCCGGCGCGGCGGGCGTGAGCGAGGACCGCTTCGGAGACCTCGGTCCCTCGGGCCACGACGAGGGGCGCAGCGCCGCGGAGCGGCTCGCCGACATGGACGAGCGCCAGCTGCGCGAGGAGCGCGAGCGGCGTCCGCCCGAGGAGGACCGGCGCCCGCGCGGGCGCTACTCGTGGGTGATCGGGATCGCGTTCGTGATCGTGATCGTGGTCGCGGGCCTCAACTCGATTCCGCACAGCGGCGAGGGCGTGAAGGGGCCGAAGCCCGGCGAGCCACTGCCGAAGTTCGCGGCGCCGCTCGCGACCGGCACGAGCAACGCCGACGCCAACGTGAAGCAGAAGGCGTCGGATTCCGACCAGCTCGGGAAGAAGCCTGCGTGCGACGTTCGAGGGCCGGGCATCTTCAACCTCTGCGACGCCGAGAACAAGCCGCTGGTGCTCACCTTCATCGTCACGCGCGGGGCGAACTGCAAGCCGCAGCTCGATCGCGTGGAGCAGGTGCGGCGGCAATTCCCGGGCGTCGGCTTCGTGGGCGTGGTGAGCGGCGACGACCGCACGAAGGTGGCGAAGATCGTGCGCGAGCGCGGCCTGCGCTACCCCGTCGCGGTCGATCACGACGGCGAGCTCGTGAACGTCTACGGGATCGGCGTCTGCCCGGCGACGGTGTTCGCGAAGCCGGGGGGCAAGGTGCTGGTGACGAAGCTCGGCAGGTTGACGGATCAGCAGCTGAGGGCGCAGGTGCAGGCACTCCTGAAGGCGTCATGAGCGAGCTGGCGATCGAGCGCGGCTGGGTCGCAGCGCCCCTGCGAGACGAGTTCCCGTTCCTAGGACTCATGCACGT
>DASVXS010000214.1:0-6083 GCA_036392575.1 Thermoleophilaceae bacterium
CGCCCAGCTCCTGCAGCTTCGTCTTCGCGATCGTGAGCGGATCGCGCGCGAGCCAGCGCTCGATCTCCTCCTGCGGGCGGTACTTGGCCGGGTCGGACTTCGAGTGCCCGTAGTGCCGGTACGTCTGGCACTCGAGCAGCGTCGGCCCGCCGCCGGAGCGCGCCCGCTGCGCCGCCTCGAGAGCTGCAGCGTGGACCGCGAAGACGTCGTTGCCGTCGACCACCTGGCCGGGCACGGCGTAGGACCTCGCGCGGGCGGCGATTTCAGCGCCGGCGGTGACCTTCTGCATCGGCGTGAACTCGCCGTAGAAGTTGTTCTCGCACACGAACAGCATCGGGAGCTCGTGGACCGCCGCGAAGTTCATGCACTCGTGGAAGTACGCCTGGTTGGCGGCGCCGTCGCCGAAGAATGCGGCGGCCACGCCACCGTTGCGCTTCGCAGCGAGCGCCGCGCCGGTTGCCGCGCCGATGCTGCCCCCCACGATTCCGAAGCAGCCCACGAGCCCGTGCTCGAGGTCGATCACGTTCATCGAGCCCGCCCGCCCGCCGCACACGCCCGTCGCCCGTCCGAGCATCTCGGCCGCGAGCGGCTCCGGGTCGGTGCCCTTGGCGAGCGCGTGACCGTGGCCACGATAGGTGCCTGTCACGTAGTCGCTCGACTCGAGAGCGGAGCAGACCCCGACGGGCACGGCCTCCTGCCCCGACGACAGATGAGTGGTCCCGTGCACCTCTCCCTTGAGGAAGAGCCGGTGCATCTCGCCCTCGAAGAGCCGGATTGTGAACATGCGTCCGTAGCGCTCGAGCCAAACTGCGGTGTCCTCAGCCTGCTGCGCGCCCGTGGTCTGGGCGCTGGCGGTCGGGGCCTTCGCCACCCGTGCCTCCTCCTCGACGACGTTGCCGGCGGTAGGTTAGCGCAAACGTTTGCAGTGAGCCAAGGCGTGCGACCACCGCATCCTCTACGGCGCCGACGGCGCACAGTACCTCGCGCGGGTGCGGCAGCTGCTCGAGCAGCCCCTAGCTCTGACTCTCTGAGCCGGCTCAGCCCGCGGGCTGCGCGGACAGCTGCGTATCGGCCTCGGCGCCGAGTCCGTCGCTGACCGGAGCGTCCTCCGAAACCAGCTCGAGATCCGAGTGCCGCGCCTGCAGCTCGAGGAGCGTGGCGAAGTCCTGCTCGCGGTAGCCGGAGCCGATCAGCGACTGGATCACCTGCTGGGTGGCGGCCGCGACCGGCATCGGCACGTCCATCTCACGCGCCGCGGCGAAGCCGAGATCGAAGTCCTTCCGGAGCAGCAGCGGGGTGAACGTAGCGTGGAAGTCGAGGTTCACGTACGCCGGCGTCTTGTAGCGCGTGAACATCGAGCCCATGACGCTTTTGTTGAGGAACTCGAAAAACGCGGCGCGGGACATGCCGCCCTTCTCGGCCAGCACCGCGATCTCCGCGAGCGACTGCGACACCACCCCGAGCAGCAGGTTGTGGCAGATCTTCGCCAGGCGCGCGAGCTCGCCATCGCCGACGTAGGTAGCGCCCGCGCCGAGGACGTCGAGGTACGGCGACACTTCGCGATAGGCCTCCTCGGGGCCGGAGACGACGAACGTCAGCTTCCCGCTCTCGACCACGCGCGGGTTGCCGCTCACGGGGGCGGCCAACAGATCCGTGCCACGTGCCTTTGCCTTCTCACGCACTTCCGCGGACGTGTCGGGCGAGACGGTGGTGGAGTCGACGATGATGCGCGGGCCGCCGTCGCGCGACAGCAGTCCCGTGGCTCCGAGCACGAGCTCCCTGAAGTCGTCGGGTCCGGCCACCATCGTGAAGACGATCTCGCGATCGGACAGCTCGGCGGGCGTGTCGACGATCGTGGCGCCGAGCTCGGCGAGCGGCTCGGCCTTCGATCGCGTGCGGTTGTACACGGCGAGATCGCAGCCCCGCTCGAGCAGGCGGGTGGCCAGCGCATACCCCATCCGACCGGTTCCAGCCCATCCGAGCCGGTGCCGCTTCACGTTGCCGTCATCCATCTACTTTCCCCTCAATCGGCGCTCCGGCTCAGCTCCTGCCTCGCCTGGCCGGTCGTCTGTTGCCCGTGTGATGCGTCGCTGCAATCGTTTGCAGGCTACCGAACAGGAATCACGCCGTCAACAGGTGAGATCCGAGCCCGGGCTCGGCGCGCTACCCGGCGGACACGCGCTGCTCGAGCGCGTCGAGCTCGTCACGGAGGACCTGCGGCAGGCGGCTGTCGAAGGTCGCGAAGTGCTCGTGCATCTGCGGCAGCTGCGCCTTCAGCTCACCCCCGTCGACCGTGAGCAGGGCGCGCATGTCTTCCGCCGACACGTCGAGCCCGGTGACGTCGATCTCGCCCTCCGCCGGCACCATGCCGAGCGGCGAGTCCTGCGCCTCCGCCTTGCCGTCGCAGCGGCGGAAGATCCACGCGAGCACTCGGCTGTTGTCGCCGAAGCCGGGCCATAGGAAGTTGCCCTTCTCGTCCTTGCGGAACCAGTTCACGTAGAACAGGCGCGGCAGGCGCGCGCCCTCGCGCTCCTTGAGGCTGAGCCAGTACGCGAAGTACTCCGCCATGTTGTAGCCGCAGAACGGCAGCATCGCGAACGGGTCGAAGCGCAGCTTCCCGACCTGGCCGGCGGCCGCCGCGGTGGTCTCCGAGGACATCGTGGCGGCGAGGAACACGCCGTGATCCCAGTCGCGTGCCTCGGTCACGAGCGGCACCACCGTGGAACGGCGACCGCCGAAGATGATGGCGTCGATCGGCACTCCGGCCGGGTCGTCCCACTCCGGGGCAAGCGACGGACACTGCGTGGCGGCCACGGTGAAGCGCGCGTTCGGGTGCGCGGCCGTGCTGTCGGACTCGGGGGTCCATTCGGCCCCACGCCAATCGACGGCGTGCGCCGGCGGCTCGCCGGTCATGCCCTCCCACCAGACGTCGCCGTCATCGGTGCGCGCGCAATTGGTGAAGATCGTGTTCCGCTCGAGCATCTTCATCGCGTTTGGGTTGGTGTCGGCGCCGGTGCCGGGGGCCACGCCGAAGAAGCCCGCCTCGGGATTCACCGCGTAGAGCCGCCCGTCCTCGCCGAAGCGCATCCAGGCGATGTCGTCGCCGATCGTCTCGACCTTCCAACCCTCGAGGGTCGGGATCATCATCGCGAGGTTGGTCTTCCCGCACGCAGACGGGAAGGCGCCCGCGACGTACTTCACCTCGCCCTCGGGAGAGGTGAGCTTGAGGATCAGCATGTGCTCGGCAAGCCAGCCCTCGTCGCGGGCCATGACCGAAGCGATCCGCAGCGCAAGGCATTTCTTGCCGAGTAGCGCGTTGCCGCCGTAGCCCGAGCCGAACGACCAGATCTCACGGGTCTCGGGGAAGTGGACGATGTACTTGTTGTCGGCGTTGCAGGGCCACGGCACGTCGTGCTCGCCATCCGCGAGGGGATGCCCCACCGAGTGCAGGCACGGCACGAAGGAGCCGTTGGAGCCGAGCGCCTCGAGCGCGGCGCGGCCCATTCGCGTCATCAGGCGCATGCTCGCGGCCACGTAGGGCGAGTCCGTGAGCTGGACGCCGATGTGCGCTATCGGCGCGCCGATCGGACCCATCGAGAACGGCACCACGTACATGGTGCGGCCGCGCATCGAACCGCGGAACAGGTCGGTGAGCGTGCGGCGCATCTCGTCCGGGTCGCGCCAGTTGTTGGTCGGCCCCGCTGCCTCCGCAGTCTGCGAGCAGATGAACGTGCGGTCCTCCACGCGCGCGACGTCGTCGGGGTCGGAGCGCGCGAGATAAGACCCGGGGCGCTGCTCCTCCGACAGGCGCTCGAGCGTGCCCGCCTCGATCATCTCCTGGCAGAGATGCTCGTACTCTGCCGCGGACCCGTCACACCAGTGGATCGCCTCGGGCTGGGCGAGTTCGGCTACTTCGTCGACCCAGTCGAGGAGGCGTTGGTTGTTGGTGCGAGTGGCTGCTTCGAGCACGGTTGGGCGAACTCCTTCGTCGATCACTTGACTCGTCAGTCAATCATTTCCGGTGGCATGAAGGGCGCGCTAGTATGCTCACGTTAGCTGCAATCGATTGCAAGCATTTCGGAGAATTTGGCGCGAGGTAGGCGATGGGACTGCACACGTACGGAACCATGGGGGTCGACTGGGAGGAGCGTGTGCGCTTCGACCGGTTGCGCGAGGAGCGGCTCGCGCGCGTGTCCTCGCTGCTCGAGCGGTCGGAGATGGGGGCGCTGCTGTGCTTCGACATGACGAACATCCGCTACATCACCGCGACCCATATCGGCACCTGGGCGCAGGACAAGCTGAACCGCTTCTGTCTACTGACCCGCGGTGACCAGCCGATCATGTGGGACTTCGGGTCTGCGGCGCGCCACCACCAGCTCTACAACCCCTGGCTCGGGGACGGCCGCTCGCGTGCCGGCATCTCCACGCTGCGCGGCGCGATGTCGCCGGAGTCGGGCCGCGCGGAGAACGTGGCCCGAAAGATCCGCGTGGAGCTCGAGGAACGAGGTCTGCTCGGAGAGCCTGTCGGCGTCGACGCCGTCGAACCCGCGGTGCTGTTCGCGTTGCAGGCCGAGGGCATCGAGGTGGTGGACGGGCAGCAGGTGATGCAGGAGGCGCGCATGATCAAGACGCGGGACGAGGTCACGCTCCTGAACCAGGCCTGCGCAATGGTCGACGCCGCCTACGAGGAGCTCTACCGGGCCATGAAGCCGGGGATGCGCGAGAACGAGTGCGTGGGGCTCGTGAACAAGGTGCTCTACGACATGGGCTCGGAGTTCGTGGAGGGCGTGAATGCGATCTCGGGCGAGCGCTGCAACCCCCACCCGCACGTCTACACCGACAGGGCGCTGCGTCCCGGGGACCCGGCCTACTTCGACATCCTCCACAGCTTCATGGGCTACCGCACGTGCTACTACCGCACGTTCGCGGTCTCGAGCGCCTCGCGCGCGCTCGTCGACGCCTACAAGCGCTGCCGCTACTACCTCGACGCCGCCATCGAGCTCGTCCGGCCCGGCGTGACGACCGCCGAGGTCGTGTCGGTCTGGCCACGTGCCGAGGAGTTCGGCTTCGCGGACGAGGAGGCCGCCTTCGCGCTCCAGTTCGGCCACGGCGTGGGCCTCGCCATCTGGGAGAAGCCGATCTTCAGCCGACTGGTGTCGCTCGACCACCCGGAGGAGATCCAGGAGGGCATGGTGTTCGCCCTCGAGACGTTCTGGCCGGCGAGCGACGGCTGGTCCGCAGCCCGCATCGAGGAGCAACTCGTTGTGACCGCCGACGGCTGCGAGGTGATCACGCGCTTCCCAGCGGAGGACCTCGTGATCGCGGGCAAGCCCTATTACACGGTGGGAGGCACGCTGCCGCTCGAGCGCGAGACGCAGTCGAACCTCAACACCACGCTCGATCGGGAGACGAGCACGGCGGCGCCGGGGAACGGCCGCATGCCCGCCGCCGATTCCGGGGCGCCCGCGCTGCGGTGAGCGCAGAGCTGGTCGCGCAGCCGTACCCGCGCTTCAGCGACGACGAGATGGCCCGGCGCGCGGGCGTGCTCGACGCCATGATGGCCGAGCGGGGCGTGGACCACGCGGTGATCTACGGCGCCAACCGCTTCGGCTCGGCCGTGGGCTGGCTCACGCGCTGGCCGGTCACTCGCGAGGCGGTCGTGGTGCACACCGCGGGGCAGCGTGACGCGCTGCTCGTGAACTTCTACAACCACGTGCCGAACGCGCAGCGCATCGCAACCGAGGCCGACGTGCGCTGGGCCGGGGAGCGGTCGGCCACCACCGCCGTGGAGGAGCTCGAGCGGCGAGGGGCACGGGGGCGGCGGATCGGCGTGATAGGCCCGCTCGCGTATCGGGCGCACGCCACGCTCGAGGCGCTAGCCGCCGAGGTCGTGGACATGAACGGCGACTACACGCGATTGCGCCTGATGAAGTCAGCGGAAGAGATCGAGTGGGTGCGGGTAGCGGCGGGCATGACCGACGACGCGGTGCGCTCGGTGCACGACAACGCCGTGCCAGGGATCGACGAGCGCGAGCTGGGCGACATCGTGGAGCGCGCCTATGTGACCCGTGGTGGCACGACGC
>DASVXS010000215.1:0-3031 GCA_036392575.1 Thermoleophilaceae bacterium
GCCGCTGAGCGGACCGATTAGTTCCGGCGAGCCGGGGCGTCCTAGTGGCAATCCCTGCATGAATCGTCTGAAATGGAGGCGAGGGATCGTGACTGCCCACACCGTTGGCACGCGCGAGGAATGGCTGACAGCCCGGCGCGAGTTACTCCGGCAAGCGTGATGCCCTTCGCTCACATCGCCGGTGTGCCCGCTGAGGAGTTGCTGCCCGCCGCGTACGGAGCGGCGGGCGTGCTCGTGGCGCTGCGGGTCCTCGCCCGCCACCGCCTGCTCCGCCGCGGGCGTCGGCGCCCGCAAGGGAGGTGAGCCGGCAGCGCGGCCCGGCGGACACCATGGGGCGAGAGGGAGAAGGGGGAACGATCCAGCTGGTGGCCATCGACAGCGACGGCGCCGCCGTCGAGTTCGCGAACCTGCATGCCGAACACGCGGACCTCGCGCTCGTGGACGCGCTGGCGCGGCTCCAGCTCGCTGCCCGGCGACGCGGCCTGACGCTGTGCGTCCGAGACCCGTGCCAGGAGCTCACGGGCCTGCTCGAACTGGTCGGGCTCAGCGGCGTGATCGCCGCCGCACCCGAGCTACTCCTCGATGACTGTCGGAAGCCCGAAGGCGGGGAACAGGTCGGTGAAGAGGAAGTTGTGGACGGCGGCGACCCGCCCGTCTGACATCTCGAGCACCATCAGGTTGAACGGCCTCCAGACCCCGGGCTCGGCCGTCTTGTAGATGGCGAGCGCGGGGCATCCGTTGGCCATGGTGGTGAGCACCCGCGCGTTTGCGCAACCGGCGCCCGGTCCGAGCATCCAGCGGCTGACCTCCTCGGGGCCCTGCAGCCAGAGGTCGAAGGGTGGCATCTCCCACGTGGCGTCCTCGTGGAGAAGCGTGACGAGTTCACCGACGTCGTAGCGCTCGAAGGCGTCGACGTAGCGCGCCAGCAGCTCCTTCTGCTCGTCGTCGACCGCGACCGGACCGGACGCGTCAGGGGCCACGGTGTCGATCGTCGCACGGGCGCGCTGGAGCGCGCTGTTCACCGACGCGACGCTCGTGTCGAGCAGCTCGGCCACCTCGCTGGCCTGCCAGCGCAGCACCTCGCGAAGGATCAGCACCGCGCGCTGCTTCGGCGGCAGGTGCTGCAGCGCGGCGACGAACGCCAGCCGGATCGTCTCGCGAGCCGACGCGAGCTCCGCCGGATCGCCGTCGGAGGGAATCACCCGCCCATCTGACACGGGCAGCACCCAGTTGTTTTCGGGGACCTCGGGGCCGAGCGCAGTGTCGGCGGTCGAGGGCGACGCCAGATCCATCGGACGCGCCCGCCGCTGCGACGACTGCAGCATGTCGAGGCACACGTTCGTGGCGATCCGGTAGAGCCACGAGCGCAAGGCGGCGCGCTCCTCGAGGCGATCGATGCCGCGCCAGGCGCGCACCATCGTCTCCTGGACGGCGTCCTCTGCCTCGAAACCGGAGCCGAGCATCCGGTAGCAGTAACCGGTCAGCTCCTTGCGGTGCGACTCGAGCTCTTGCTCGACTGCAGGGGAGAGCGTGGTGGCCATGAGCGACATCCTAGGCGCTCCGCCGCCGGACCGATTAGTTTGCCCCGCCCCCCTCGTCTGAGGGTTGGACCCCAAGGACCAGGAGACCGCATATGACCACCGAAGCCACGCCGATCCAGAGCACTCGAGAGGACAGCCGCGCTCGCTGGATCGCCCTCTACGTGCTCTGCGCCGGTGTGCTGATGATCGTGCTCGACGTGACCGTCGTGAACGTGGCGCTGCCCTCGATCCAGAGCGATCTCGACTTCTCCCAGTCGAGCCTCGCCTGGGTGGTGAACGCGTACCTGATCGCCTTCGGCGGCCTGCTGCTGCTCGCCGGCCGGCTCGGCGACCTGATATCGCGGCGCGACGTGTTCCTCGTCGGCCTCGCCATTTTCACCGTCGCGTCGTTCGCCTGCGGCGTCTCGCAGAGCCAAGAGATGCTCGTTGCGGCGCGTTTCGTGCAGGGCATCGGCGGCGCGCTGGCGTCTGCGGTCGTCCTCGGCATGATCGTGACGATGTTCCCCGAGCCCGCCGAGCAGGCGAAGGCGATCGGGGTCTACGGCTTCGTCGCGTCGGGCGGCGGCACGGTCGGGCTCCTCGCCGGCGGCGCAGTCACGCAGGCGATCAGCTGGCACTGGATCTTCTTCATCAACATCCCGATCGGGATCTTCACGGCGGTCATGGCAGTGCGCCTGCTCGAGCGCGACCGCGGCATCGGCGTCGGGCGCGGCGCCGACATCCTGGGAGCCGTGCTGATCACCGGCGCGCTGATGCTGCTCGTCTACACGATCGTGAAGCCGGCGGCCGAGGACGGCTGGGGCGCGGGCCGGACGCTCGCGCTCGGCGCCGCGTCGCTCGCGCTGATCGCGGCGTTCGTCGTACGCGAGGCGACCGCCCGCAATCCGCTGATCCCGTTGCGGATCTTCAAGTCTCGGAACGTGACCGGCGCGAACGTGATCCAAGCGGTCTCGGTCGCCGGGATGTTCGCGATGTTCTTCATGGGCGCGCTCTACTTCCAGCGCGTGCTTGGCTACGACGCGCTCGAGACCGGTCTGGCATTCCTGCCCGCCACGTTGGTGATGGGCACGCTCTCGGTGCGCTACTCGGAGCGCTTCGTGATGCGCTTCGGCGCTCGAGCAACGCTGATCCCCGGCCTCGGTCTGATCCTGGCGGGCCTGCTGCTGTTCACGCTCTCTCCGGTGGACGGCAGCTACTTCGTCCACGGCCTGCCCGTGGTGGTCCTGATCGGCGCGGGCGCAGGCGTCGCGTTCCCGGCGCTGATGACGCTCGCGATGTCGGGCGCGACGCCGAGCGATGCCGGGCTGGCGTCCGGCTTGATCAACACGACGGCGCAGGTCGGCGGCGCACTGGGGCTCGCGGTGCTCGCCACGATCGCGACAACGAAGACGCATTCGCTGCGCGACGCGGGCGACTCGGTTGCATCAGCGCTGAACGGTGGCTACCACGTGGCCTACCTGATCGGGGCGCTGCTGGTCGGGGTCGCAATA
>DASVXS010000216.1:0-7421 GCA_036392575.1 Thermoleophilaceae bacterium
GGACACGAGCGCGTCGGCGACGCGCGCCATGGAGGAGCCCATGACGCGCAGAAGCTGCATTACCGCTTCCTCGCCGAACAGCGTCTCGGCGGCCGCCATCCCGCCAGCCAGCTCGACGAAGCGCTCGCCGAACACTCGGTCGCCGGTACCCGGGTCGGGGAAGCCGGCGCCGCGGTTCATCTGAAGCAGCTTCTCCGCCGGGAGGTCGGAGCGCTCGGCCGCCTCTTCCAGCGTCAGCGCGGCGCCGCCGCGGATAGCCAGCACGGACGCGAGGCCGGGCAGCTCCTCCCGGTACGCGACCAGATCCTCCGGCGCGGCGCCCAGGCTTGCCAGGTCCTGCAGCAGCTGGCGGCGCTCGGCGGCGTGGTCGTCGTGAGGGTCGTAAAGCCCGAGCTGCTCGAGCTCCGCAGCGGTGATCTCAGGCGGGTCCGTCACCGCAGCACGCGGCAACCGTCACGCCTCGCGCGACCCCGAACTCAGGCGGTCGCGCGCCTGCGCCGCCAGCAACCGCAGCGTCCGCCACAGGCCCAGCCGGCGCAACATTCCCACGTTGTCGGAGACCGTCCAGTCCTCCACGATCTTGCCGTCCTCGATGCGGCTGATCGTGATCCCCTCGAGCGTCGCGCGGCGACCCCGGTTGCTACCGCGCGCGACCCACCGCGAGGCCACCTCGTCGCCGTCGATCACCTGGTCGACGACCTCGATCTCGAGGTCCGGGAACACCGACCGGTAGAGGCCGACAGACTTCCTAACGCCCTCGAGCCCGTGGAACTCGAGCTCGTTCACGTGGTCTCGGAAGCTCGGACTGTAGAACTGCTCCGCCTTCGCGAAGTCGCCGCGCGCGCACACCTCTTCCAGCGCGCGCCGCGCAATCACCTTGTGGTCCTGCTCGAGCGTCGTCATCGCGCGGAGTATGCCGTCAGTAGGTGAAGGTGACGGCGCCGTTCCCGGCGAACTCCATCAGGGCAGCGGCGCCCTTCAGTTCGGCGTTCTCGACCAGGTCGTCCGCGTCGAGGTCGCGCTCGTTGAAACAGATCGGACATACGTAGAAGCGGCCGCCCTTCTCGATGAACTGCGCGTGTAGCCGGGCGGCCGGTGGATCCTTGTCCTCGCGGATCCGATCCGCGTACCCCTGGAGGCCGAGCCGCACGCCGTCTGAGGTCAGCCACATCACGACTTCCTTGCCCTGGTCAAGCGCAGCACCGGCGGTCAAGTAAGCGACCGCGACGTTGTCTGGATCGTCCTCGCCGTGCGTGCAGCCGACCACCACTCGTCCGTTACCTGCCACTACTCCCCCTCTCGTTTGACAGCGCGAATCCTCGATCCTCTCAGAACCTCAGGCGGCTCGTGTTCGCTTGGTGGGCTCCGCCGCGAGCCGCCATTCGGGCCAGCCCTCGGCAAGGCGCCGTGCGGGTCGGCCCGCTGCTTGCAGACGGCGAACCGCCTCGTGGGCGTAGGCGCAGAACGGGCCGCGGCAGTAGGCGACGACCTCCCGATCGGCAGGCAGGTCGGCCAGCCGATCCTCGAGCTCATCGAGCGGGATCGATCGCGCGCCATTGATGTGGCCGGCCTGGAACTCCTCGGCGGGGCGGACGTCGACGAGCACGATGTCTCCCGTTCGCAGCCGGGCGATCAGCTCCTCGCGCCCGATGCTCTCGACTTCATCGCCGAGATAGTCGCGTGCCGCGCATTCCACCTCGGCGAGCCGGGCCACCGAGACGTCGCGCAGGGCTAGCCACAGTGACAGCACCTCGTCGCCGGCGAGCGAATAGCGGACGCTCGTGCCCTCGCGGGTACGTGTCACGAGGCCCGCGGCGTGCATGGCCTGCAAGTGCTGGGAGGTGTTCGCGGTCGATTGGCCGCTCGCCCGCGCCAGGTCGTCGACCCTGCGCGGCGCCTGCGCGAGCAGGTCGAGCAGCTCGAGCCGCCGAGGGCTGGCGAGGCCCTTGCCCATCAGTGCGATCGCCTCGAACAGCGCGTTCTTGTTGCCCTCGCTAGGCATCCGTTGCTATTCAATAGATCACTTGATAAGTTGTCAAGGGCTTGGAATGACTGGACTTGCTGGAGGCCCCGTGTACTTCCGACAGCTGCTCAACGACGAAACCGCGTGCGCCTCGTACCTGCTCGGCTGCAAGACCCGCGCAACCTTCGCGGTGTTCGAGCCGCACGTCGACCTCGTGGACGAGTACATCGCGCTCGCCGAGGCGGAGGGCGCGAAGATCGTCGCCGTCTTTGAGACGCACGTGCAGGCGGATCACGTCTCGGGCCTGCCCGAGCTGGTCGCGCGCACCGCGGCCACCGCATACGTGCCGGGCGGCTCAGGCGTGGAGTTCGAACACCGGGCGCTGCGCGACCGCGAGAAGGTGACGCTCGGCAACACGGAGGTCGAAGCGATAGCGACTCCCGGGCACGCGCTGGCCCACCACTCCTACCTCGTCACCGATCACCGCCGTGGGGATGAGCCGTGGTTCGTCCTCACAGGCGACGCGCTGCTCGTCGGCGACGCCGGCCGGCCGGACCTCCACGCGCACGGGGAGCACACCGCCGAGCAGATGGCGCGGAGCCTGTACCGGTCGCTGACTGAACGCCTACTCGCGCTCCCCGACGACCTGGTGCTTTATCCGTCGCACTACTCGGGTTCCGTATGCGGGCGCGGGCTTTCGTCAAACCCGATTTCGACCATCGGATTCGAGCGCCGCCACAATCCCGCGCTTCAGCTCGGGTCGGAGGACGCCTTTGTCGAGGCGCTCCTGCGCGACGTACCGCCCGCGCCGCAGCAGCAAGCCGCGATCGTTGCCGCCAACCGCAGCGGCCGGCCGCTCGCCGAGGTGGGGTGACCGCCTCACCGGTTCGCCTTGGGCTGCGTGAGAACGCGGCCCAGTTCTCGCTGCTCGTCGCCATCAACGTGTTCGTCGGGGCGATGGTCGGGCTCGAGCGATCGACGCTGCCGCTCGTAGGGCGCGACGACTTCGGCCTGCGTTCGAGCGCGGCGGTCCTGTCCTTCATCGTCGCCTTCGGTGTGGCAAAGGCGTTCACGAATCTCGCCGCCGGTGCGCTCGCGGAGCGCGCGGGGAGGAGGAGGCTGCTGGTCGCGGGCTGGGCTGTCGCCCTACCGGTGCCGCTGCTGATCGCCGTCGCGCCGAGCTGGGGCTGGATCGTGGCGGCGAACGCGCTGCTCGGTATCAACCAGGGGCTCGCTTGGTCCATGACGGTGGTGATGAAGATCGACCTGGTGGGCCCCCGACGCCGGGGCCTCGCGCTCGGCTTGAACGAGTCGGCCGGATACGGCGGTGTGGCGCTCGCCGCGGGGCTCGGAGGCTGGCTGGCGGGATCGTTTGCCGCGCGGGACGTGCTCGTCGTCGCCGGCGCGGCGATCGCGATCATCGCCTTTCTCCTCTCGCTCCTGTTCGTCAAGGACACGGGGGCGCACGTTGAGCTCGAGCAGTCACGCCGCACCGGTGATCGGGACGTGGCTGCGCCGCCGCTTCGCAGCGCTTTCGCGGCTGCGACCTACGGCGACCCCACCTTGCGGTCCTGCTCTCAGGCGGGGCTGATCAACAACCTCAACGATGGCCTCGCCTGGGGCCTTGTGCCGCTCTACCTGGCCGCCCACGGCCGCAGCATCGGAGAGATCGGCCTGGTCGCCGCGCTCTATCCCGGCGTCTGGAGCGTCGCGCAGATCCCCGCCGGACACTGGTCGGACGTCATCGGTCGCAAGCCGCTGATCGTCGGGGGGATGCTCGTCCAGGCGGTCGCGCTCGCGCTCCTCGCGCTCAGCAGCGGAGCCGTGCCTGCGGCAGCCGTCGCAGCCGTGCTGCTGGGTGCGGGCACGGCGCTCGTCTACCCGACTTTGATCGCGGCCATATCCG
This sequence comes from Thermoleophilaceae bacterium, assembly GCA_036392575.1. Lineage (GTDB taxonomy): Bacteria > Actinomycetota > Thermoleophilia > Solirubrobacterales > Thermoleophilaceae > JADGHQ01. Next base: position 3,870 of record DASVXS010000216.1, read on the forward strand.
ACGCGGTGAGCCCGGTGGCGCGCGCGTCCGTGGTCGGCGTTTATCGCTTCTGGCGCGACAGCGGATACGTGTTCGGCGGCCTGATCGCGGGTTTGGTCGCCGACGCACTTGGTTACGGCGGCGCTATCTCGCTGGTCGCCGCGCTCACCGCCGCGTCCGGGCTGTGGGTGCTCCGCGACATGCGGCCTTCCGGTACTAGCGCACGACTATTGTCACGCGGCCCGACTGGTAGCCGGACTTAGAGCCGGTGAAGACGACACTGCCCTTGCGCGACGCGCGTAGTTTGAACGCCACCGTCCCGCGCTTCCCGGTCCGCTTTGCCCGCTTCGACACGCCGATTCCCGAGACGCTCACTCGCGCGCCGCGGATAGGCCGGCCGCGAACATTGAGCGCCGTGATTCGGACGACGCTGCTGCGGCGCAGGCGGAGGGAACCCTCGATCTTCAGGTTCATACGGCCCGGCAGCGTGAGCGTTCGTACCGTCCACGCGCCGAGGGTTCCGCGTTCGTCAAGGCTCGCGACGCGCCAGTAGAGCGTGCCGCCGTCCTTGAAGCCGCTCTGCGTCAGCAGCGGCGCGTAGCTCGTGTTCTCCGTCACGTGGCTGTCGACGAGCGTGCTGAAGCTGTTGGTCTTCGAGATCTGCGCGCGGTACGACCTCGTGCCGATGTTCGTGCTCGGATCCCAGCTGAGCAGCACATGCCTCGGCGTGTTGGTCCACCGCACGCCGGTGGGCGCGGCGATCTGACGTGTGAACGTCTGCAGATCCGAGAACGGTCCCGCCGTCTCGCCCGACGATGCCTTCGGGAAGTTCGCCCGGACCTGCCAGCGCACGTTGCCGACTCCGAAGAAGCCCGTCGGCGTGAACGCCGTGGAGCGAGTGTCGAAGCTCTTGGCGGTGCCGTCTCCCTGCTCGACGTGGAGCGTGTAGGAGGTCGCTCCAGAGACCGAGTCCCAGCGCACCACCGGAACGTCGGGGCCGACGGTCGGATTGTCGGCGCTGAGCGACGGGGTGCGTAGCGTGCGGCGGAACGTCGCGATGCTCGACCAGTTGAGTGCCACGTTGTTCTCGTCGTTGACGCGGACACGCCAGTAGAGAATGGTGTCGGCCGGGTAGGTGCTCGTACTCGTGTACGAGGTGGAATCCGTCGTGATGTCGTCGATCGGATCGCTGAACGTGGGATCGCCCGATACTTGCAGCCTGTAGGTCTTCGCACCCTGCGTCGCGGGTTGGCTCGGGAAGTTCGCGTTCGCCAGGCTCCAGCGGAACGTGGGCTGCTCGCCCACCCCGGAGCCACCCGTGGGTGAGAGCGGCGTGGGCGGGATCGAGCTCTTCTGGAACCTTTGCGGGTGCTCCGCGCCGGTGTCCCAGGTGCAGGGGCAGAGGGTCCCACTGCCGCCGGCGGCCGGAAGCACCTGCCAGTAGTAGTCGGTGTTCTCGTCTGAATAGGTCCGGGCCAGTGTTCCTCGCCTCGGCGCGTAGGCCGGCGCCTTCGTGAGGGCGACATCCACCACGTTGGTGAAGGAGGAGTCCTTCGAGACGACCACGTAGTAGCTGGAGGCACCCGCGATCGGCTTCCAGCGGAATACCGGCATGTCGGTCGTGCTGGACGGCGTTGTCATGGAGAGGTAGTCGCTCTCCTGCGCGTCGCCGAGCGGACCGGACCCGGTAACGGGCGTGTAAGTGAAAGCAGGACCGAGGCTGCCGCCCTGCTGCGTTGCCCCGCTGACCACGTCCACGTTCTTGAGGTCCTTGTCGGTACGGGCCATGACCCGGACGCACTTGTCGCCGCTTCCGAGCCCCGAGTTCGTGGAGACCCCAGGCCACGAGAGCGGGCCCGGGTTCGTCGATGAGCTGTCCGCGAGTGGCGTCCACGCCGTCGTCGCGGTGATGTACGTCTTCGTGGCGCTGCTGCCGAAGTCACAGTTGCTGATCACGCTGTTCCACGGCGCCACATCGAGTTCGTAGCTGGAGGCGCCGGGAACCGGGTCCCACGTCAGGAGCGGCGCAGCGGTCGACGCTCCCCAAGCAAGCGGGGTGTTCGTGTTGTCACGCAGCGTCAGGTTCGGGATCGTCGGCGTCACATCGTCGAAGGCCTTGCGGAAGTCCGGCCCCACGTTCCAGCCACCGGCGTTCCCGTTCAGGTCGATCGCGCGCACGCGCCAGTGATAGACGTTGTTCGCCAGAAAGCGAGTGGGCGAAAGGGATGTGCCGGTGGTCAGCTCGTTGCAGCACACCTTGGAGCCCGGCGGGAAGTCGCTGAAGGTATTGACCTCGACTTCGTAGCGTGCGGCGCCGGGCACGACACCCCACGACAGGTTGGGTGAGAGCACCTTCGGCCGGCCGGCGCCGTCGCTTTCATGGGAACCCGTTGCGTCTTCGACCGTGGTCGAGGTTCCGGTGCCCCAGCTCCAGTCGAAGCTTCCCACGGCGGAGGGCTCCCCGTCGTGCCCACCCGTGTCCTCAGGCGTAATGCCCCAGTAGTAACGCCCCGGAGCGAGAGATGCCGGCACTGCGAAGCTCGTACCCGAGGTCTCGACGGGCTTTCCGCCGGTCCGCGACACGACGAGCGACCCGAGCGCCGGGTCGGTCGCGACGTAGACCAGGTACTTCGACGCGCGAGGCACGGCCGACCAGTGCAGCACCAGCGGGGTATCGGGATACGAGATCGTCGCGTTGTCCGCTGGCGAGAGAAGATGCGGAGCGTCGGTCCAGCTCTTCGTGTACGCGCGGCTCCGCGACCACTCGCCCGCGACATCTTTGGAGCTGATCGAACGCACCCGCCAGTAGTACGTGCCGTCCGTGAGGCTCTTGTCGATCGTGGCGAAGGTGTTGAGCGTCTGCGTGGCCTTGATGGCGGAGTTGAAGGTGCGGTCCGCGGAGAGCTGGAACTCGTACTTGGCCGCGCTGCGAACGGCTCCCCAGGAGAAAGCGGGCATCGCCGGGCCCTGCGCACCGTCCCCCGGCGCCAGCGGCCGCGGCGGGGCGAGCGTGCGGCTCTTGGCAGCGTCCGCTCGCTGGTCAGCGGCCGCATGGCGTCCGATCTGCGGGAGCACCGCCGCTCCGGCGCTCGCGCTGGCAAGGAGAAGGCCGGCGCCGACCGCCAGTCCTCGCCAGCCTACGCGGCTTCGTCTAGCAGGACCCTTCCGAAGCATGCGTCTCACTATCACCCGGCCCCTGTCCATCAGCCAGACGCCGAAGGTCTAGTCCAGCCTGGACGTAGGTCTAGCGGGCGGCTCACCCGATGCGGCATCGCCGTTACCACGAACGTGGCGGCAAGCAGGGCGATCGCCAGAAGCAGCCGGCCGAGTGATGGCGCGATGCCAACCTGGGCCCCGGCCTGGTCACCCGAGGCCACGAAGACAGCGTGTCCCGGCAGCCAGATGACGATCCAGAACAGCGCGGGCAGAGCCCACAGGCGCGAGAGCCGGGGCGCCGCGAGCGCGACTGGCACGAGGAGGAGAGCGAAGTAGTGAAGCCACACCACGGGGGAGATCACTAGCGCGGCCGCGACAACCGCCGAGAACGAGCGGCGATCGCCGTGCTCGCCCCGC
>DASVXS010000217.1:0-2785 GCA_036392575.1 Thermoleophilaceae bacterium
CGGCGAAGTACAGCGAGCGCGAGCCTCGCACCACGTAGCCGAGCGCTTCGGCGGCGGCGCCGCCCCCCATCGGGCGCCTGCGGCCGTCGTGCTCGGCGCGTGTTGTGGATAGCCGGAAGTCGCCGAAATCGAACTCCTCGCCGACACCGATCTCTCGCACGTTGGTGAGCCCCTTGGTCCTGAGCCACGGGCCCGAACCGCGCGGTACGACCAGATGCGCGGAGCCGGCCAGTCGCCGGAGCGACGGCAGGTCCGCGTGGTCCGCATGCAGGTGGGAGAGCAGCACCAGGTCGATCCGCTCGCCGGCGTCGGCAGGTACCGGCGGGCCGATTCGGGTGAGAGGTCCGATGCGGCGGCGGAGGACCGGGTCGGTGAGGATGCGCATCCCGTCGAGCTCAATCAGCACGGTGGCGTGCCCGGGCCAGGTGATCGAAGCGGGGTCGGCCATCATCGTCGATGATCGCTGATCCTTGCGTCCGGCCGGCATCCTTGTTACAACGGCCACGTGCAGGGCAGCGAGGCGAGGGCGCTGGGACGGCTCGCCGGGCGGGCTTTGGGGAGGCCGGCCGGGCTGGCCAGGGACGTGCACGGAGCCGTCGCGAGCCGCACGTTCCGTGCGCTCGGGATCCTGGGCGCGCCCACGCGGCTGATGCACGACGGCATCTCGGCTGCCGCTTACCGCACGGTCGGCGCCGCGCTCGAGGCGCCGCTCCGCGCCGGAGGCGCCGCGCTTGCGCGCACGCGCGCAGCGAACGGGGTGCCACTGGCCGACTCGCTCGCGGGCGCTTTCGCGCTCGGCGCACTCAACGGCGTCTACGGAGACCTGCTCGCCCGTGAGCACCGCGATCTCGCGCTCGAGCTGAGCGTGCGACAGCGGGGATGCGACGTGGTGACGGATTCCGCCGGGCTGGCGGAGGCCTTCCCCGACGCGACCCCGAAGCTCACCATCTTCGTCCACGGGCTCTGCGAGACGGAGGACGCCTGGCACGTGCTCCCGCTGGCGCGCGCCGAGCACGAGCGCCGGAGCTACGGCTCGCGGCTGCGCGAGCAGCTCGGCTACACGCCCGTCTACGTGCGCTACAACACCGGCCTGCACGTGTCCGACAACGGCCGCCGGCTCGCCCAGGTGATCGAGCACGTGGCGAGCGCCTGGCCCGCGGACGTCGAGGAGATCGTGCTAGTCGGTCACTCCATGGGCGGCCTCGTGGCGCGGAGCGCCTGCCACTACGGCGAGGCGGAGAGCTACGGCTGGATCGATCACCTGCGTCACGTGTTCTGCCTCGGCACCCCACATCTCGGCGCGCCGCTCGAGCGCGCCGCGAACGTGGCAGGGTGGGCGCTCGGCCGGCTGCCCGAGACGAGGCCGTTCGCAGACTTGGTGAATGCGCGCAGCGCCGGCATCAAGGACCTCCGCTACGGCAACTGCGTCGAGGAGGACTGGTGCGACTGCGATCCCGACGAGTTCCTGCGGGACCGCTGCCGCGAGGTGCCGTTCCTGCCGACCGCGACCTACTGCTTCATCGGCGCGACGGTCACCCGGGACAAGGACACGCGACTCGCCTCGGTGGTGGGCGACCTGCTCGTGCAGTTCCCGAGCGCCTCGGGCCAGGGAAAGCGGCGCCGCATCCCCTTCGAGATCGACAACGGCCTCCACCTCGGCGGGGTGAACCACTTCCAGCTGCTGAACCACCCCGCCGTGTACGAGCAGCTCCGCGCCTGGCTCGCGCGCCGGCCGGCCCGCCCGGAGCTGAGCCGTACAGCGACCTGAGCCCCCTTGGTGGTCTCTCAGTCCGCGGCTGCGGCGATCGTCGCCGGAGCGCCGTACTGGTGGAGCACCGCCGGCACGCTGATCGTGCCGTCGTCCTGCTGATGGTTCTCCACGACCGCGATGATCGTGCGCCCGACGGCCACCGCGGTGCCGTTCAGCGTGTGCACCTCGGCCGGCTTGCCGCCGTCGGGCCGGTAGCGCACTCCCAGCCGCCGCGCCTGGTAGTCGGTCGTGTTCGAGCAGGAGGTGAGCTCGCGGAAGCGGCCCTGGCCCGGCAGCCACGCCTCGAGGTCGTACTTCTTCGCCGCCGACGCACCGAGGTCCCAGGCCGGGATGTTCACCACCCGGTACGGGATTTCGAGCGCCTGCAGGAGGTCCTCCTCGATCGAGAGCAGACGCTCGTGCTCGTCGGGCGACGCGTGCGGCTCGACGAAGGCGAACATCTCGACCTTGTCGAACTGGTGCACGCGGAAGATCCCGCGCGTGTCCTTGCCCGCAGCGCCGGCCTCGCGGCGGAAGCAGGTCGAGAAGCCCGCATAGCGGATCGGCAGCGCGCCCTCGTCGAGGATCTCGCCCGCGTGCAGCGACGCGAGCGGCACCTCGGAAGTGCCGACGAGGTAGAGGTCGTCATCGCACACGCGGTAGATCTGCTCCTCCGTGTCCGGCAGGAAGCCTGTGCCGTACAGCGCCTCCTCGCGCACCAGCACGGGCGGCACCACGGGCGTGAAGCCCCGGTCGCCGAGCACGTCGAGCGCCCAGCGCACCAGGGCGAACTCGAGCAGCACGACGTCGCCCTTCAGGTAGGCGAAGCGCGAGCCCGACACGCGAGCGCCGGCCTCCATGTCCACGAGGTCGCCGAGCAGCTCCAGGTGGTCGCGCCCCTCCTTGCCCGGGCTGCCCACCTCCCGCAGGACCTCGGGCTCCTTCTCCGGAGTGCTCGGATCGGGCAGGTTCGGCAGCGAGACGAGCAGCGAGCGCACGCGCTCGTCCGCCTCGCGCACCTCGTCGGCAATGGGG
>DASVXS010000218.1:0-14919 GCA_036392575.1 Thermoleophilaceae bacterium
TGGAGCGCGAGTTCTACGTGAACGACTACGGCAGCCAGATCCGCCGCTTCGGCGAGTCGATCAAGGCGCGCGCCCGAGGCGAGGAGCCGCCCGAGGACGGCTACAAGGGCGAGTACGTGAAGGAGCTCGCCGCGCGCATCCCAGGCGCGGCCGACGCCAACCCCGAGGAGCTCGCCGAGAAGGGGATCGAGCTGATGCTCGAGAGCGTGAGCGACACCCTCGAGCGCTTCCGCGTGCACTTCGACCGCTTCTTCTCGGAGCGCTCGCTGCACGGCCAGAACGCCGTGCAGCACGCGCTCGACGTGCTCGAGGAGGGCGAGCACCTCTACCCGCACGAGGGCGCCGTCTGGCTGCGCAGCACCACCTTCGGCGATGACAAGGACCGAGTGCTGATGCGCTCGACCGGTGACTGGACCTACCTCGCCGCCGACATCGCCTACCACCAGCACAAGCTCGAGCGCAACTACGACCGCGCCATCGACGTGCTCGGCGCAGACCACCACGGCTACATCGGACGCATCAAGGCCGCCTGGCAGGCGCTCGGCGGGGACCCGGACCGGTTCGAGATCGTGATCATGCAGCTGGTCAACCTCACCGAGCACGGCCAGCGCACGCAGATGTCGAAGCGCGGCGGCACCATCGTCACGCTCGACGACCTGATCGACGACATCGGTGTCGACGCCGCCCGCTACTTCCTGCTCGAGCGAAGCCACGACACCCCGCTCGACCTCGACCTGGCGCGGGCCCGCGAGCAGAGCCAGGAGAACCCGGTCTACTACGTCCAGTACGCGCATGCCCGAATCGCCAGCATCCTCCGCAAGGAGGGGGACGAGCGCGTGCAGGCTGCCTTGGAAGCCGACTACAGCGAGCAGCTCCACCCATCCGAGCGCGCGCTGCTGAAGCGGTTGCTGGACCTGCCCGAAGAGGTAGAGCAGGCCGCGTACCGGCGCGCGCCGCACCGCCTAACCGCATACGTGCACGAGGTCGCCCAGCAGTTTTCCGCCTTCTACAGGGATTGCCGGGTCATTGGAGCCGCCGAGGAAGGCGGCGACGAGGACTTCCGCATCGCGCTCAGCGTGCTCGCCCAGAGGGTGATCGCGCGCTCCCTCGACCTACTCGGGGTCGAGGCTCCCCACCACATGTAGACCCCTTCCGCGCTTGGGTGTGACCCACTTGGGCATGCGGTCCAATTCGGGGAATTGACGGTTCGTTCAGAACCGTGTTCGGATGGTCCCCAGCGAGAGGCGCCCGACCCATTGAGGGAGGGCCCTAGTGCACAAAAGGATCCGTCTGGCCAACGAAAGCAGGGAAGCGCTTCGGACCGAGACGTGCGCGACTAGGCCTTCCGCGACTCGCCTCACCCGCGAAAGGAGTTCCGCATGAGACGGATCCCGCCCTTCGCTCGGTTGCTCATCCTCGCCGCCCTGGCGTTCGCAGCGATACCGGCTGCCAACGCATCCGCAGGCCGGCTGATCGTGACCGGGCATGACGCCGAATTCCACTGCACGGGCATGCAGCAGTGCCACTACGTGCTGACGGCAATGAACTGGGCGCGCTCAGGGGCACCAGACCCGACGAAGCCGGTGCTGGTGCTCGACCGCAACGCCGAGGGAGAGGACAGCCCCGGCGACCCGCTCGACTTCCCCACGGCGCTCGACAACGTGGACACGTTGTTCGGCACGGGGCCGATCCCGCGCGTGGTGATGGACCCGCGCTCGCCGGAGTTCGCCACAGCTCCGCTGACCACGGATCTCTACAGCGCCATCCTCGTCGCGTCCGACATCACCTGCGGTGGGTGCGACCTGAACACGGACAGCAGCGACCCCACATCCACACCGGACAGCGACGCCATATTTGCGAGGCGGGACGCCATCGAGGCGTTCTTCAACGCGGGCGGCGGCATCTATGCCAATGCCGGCGCGGACCACGCGGACGGCAACCCGTCCAACGGCCCGGACACGTACTACAACTTCCTGCCCATCCCCGCGACGGGTGTGGCAGTGAGCGCGCCGTTCTGCCTGACGGCCGAAGGCATCGCGCTGGGACTCGAGGACCAGAGCTGTCCCGACGCCGGCCTGCACAACGGCACACACAACGACATCAACTGCTGTGCGACTCACAACTCGTTCGCCGAGCCTCCCGCGGGGAGCCCGCTGAGGGTCGCCGAGCGTGACAGCGAAGGCTTCGCCGAGACGCTGATCGCCGAGGGGAAGATCTTCCACGGCACGTTCGACAGCACAGCGCCAGCCTCGGCGGCCACGGCCTCGGCCTGTTCGCCCACCGGGTTCCAACCCGTCACCGTGACGGACGAATCCGGCGGCTCGGGCGCGAAGGCGGTGCACTTCAAGGTCGACGGCGGGGCCGAGCAGGTGGCCGCGGTCGATTCGAGTGGCAAGGCAACCCTCACCATCGCGAACGGCAAGCACACCGTTGAGTTCTGGGGCGAGGACAACGCCGGCAACGTCGAGGCCGCTCATCACACGGTCACGGTTCTCACGGACACCGCCACGAAGTGCGCTCCGAAGCTCGCGGTCGCGGGCGTGCGGCGCGCGTGCGTGAGCAGCGTCGTGAGCGTGAAGATCCGGGCGACCTCGGCCAGTGGCATCCGCAGCGTCACCGTGTCGCTCGACGGCAAGCGCTTGACCACGACCAAGAAGAGCACCTTCACGGTCAAGGTCAACGCGCGCAAGCTCAAGGCCGGCAGGCACAAGCTGACGACGGTTGTGACGTCGGCGAATGGCCAGAAGGTCACGAGCTCGCGCACCATCGCCCGCTGTGCGGCTGCCAAGCCGAAGCGGCAGACCCAGCCTCGCTTCACGGGCTGAGTCGAAGCGGAGATCCCGCTAGGGAAGAAGGGCCGGGACGTTTCAGTCCCGGCCCTTCGCATGTGGTCCTCCATCTGACTTGAGAACTTGACGGTCTTCTCGACTCATGTTCTATTGGCGCGGCGGAGAGGTATCGGATCAGTTATCGGGAGGGCGACGCTCAACTAGGCGACAGGCACGGATTGCCTCGGTCATCTGACCGGCGCACCTGAGCTCTGGCAGCACTCGCCGGGGACTGGCCACAAAGCCCCAAGGCCACCACGGACGGCAAACAGGAGGACTCGCAAAACCATGAATGAACGACGCCACAGCGGCGGCGGTCGCGGCATCCTTGTCGCGCTCGTCGCACTGGTTGCGGCTGTTGCCTGGGCGATTCCCGCGCAGGCGAACGTGACGCTTCCGGCGGACAACGGCAAGATCGCGTTCGCGTCCGATCGCGATGCGCCGGCGGAGCCGGGCCCTGCGCCCACATTCCGCGCGGGAGATGACACCTGCTACACCCCGTCCCCGGAGACGTTCGGCGGAAGCGACAGCCCGCCGATCTACGAGGACAACAACTGCTGGTTCGACGTGTTCACGACGAACCCGGACGGCAGCGGGGTCACCAACCTCACCGCCTCGAACGGCGGCGACCACGCCTACGACGACGACCCCTCGTGGTCGCCGGACGGCACGAAGATCGCGTTTGCCAGCGACCGCGCCTGCGCGGCCGCGAAGGCGGCGGGCACGAATGAGGAGTACTGCAGCGCGTCGATCTACGTGATGGACGCGAACGGATCGAACGTCCGCAGGATCACGGCGCCCGACGCAAGTCAGGGCGAGGACGACTCGAACCCGACGTGGTCGCCGAACGGCGGTCAGATCGCGTTCACGCGTCAGGGCTTCGAACGCAGTCGTTCCGGGATCTGGGTCGTCGATGCCTCGACGAGCTCGGACGGCAGGAGCGATGCCGCAAGCCGCCTGAGCTTCGAGGGGTCCGATGATCCGGACGCCGTCTTCTCGCTCGACGCAGATCCGGCGTGGTCGCCCGACGGCAAGTCGATCGCATTCACGCGCTTCTTCGTGGGCGGCGACGTTCCGCTCAGCGTGGGCCGGGCCCTCCACGCGTACAGCGCCGACCGCAACGCGGAGGCACTCGCGTACGCGCGCAAGAAGCTCGCGGCGATCGCGCCGCAGGGCGTCCCCACGCCGGAGCTGCTCAGCATCACGTCGACGATTGCGCGCGGTCAGCTCGACACGGGCGTGGTCACGCAGGTCACGAACCCGGATGCCTGCCCGGTGTTCATCTTCATCCCGTTCCCAACCTCCGGTAGCTGCCAGTTCGACAACCACGCTGCGTGGACGCCGGATGGCAACCGGGTCGGGTTCGACCGGGAGGATGTCTCGTTCGACGGGCAGATCATCGGGACGGACAACCCGTCCCCGCAGCTCCTGCCGTGGGGGCTGAACGACAACATCAACATCTGGGACGCCTCGGCCTCGGGCGGCGACGAGCGGTCGTTCGCGCCGGACCCCGCCAAGGACTGTGCGTCCGACAGCGAGGTTCCGGTCCCCGGCCTGATCCCCACGTCCCAGGTGTGTCATGCCGAGATGAAGCCGGCCTTCTCGCCGGACGGGACGCGTTTCGCATTCCACAGCGACAGCCCGGACAGCAACTGCTACGGGATGTTCTTCTTCCTCGGCGACCTGAACATGTGCAATCACGACGTGTTCACCCAGTCGGCAAGCGACGGCAGCGCGCTGGAGGGTGGCCTGGCCGCCGACCGACACGACGACCGCAATGCGGACTGGCAGCCGGTCTACAAGGCGCCTACCACGGCGGCGAGTGTCCCGGCGTGTCAGACCAACGGCACGGTGACCGTGAACGCCAGCGCGAACGCCGGCAGCTACGGCGCTCCGAAGGCGGTGCACTACAAGGTCGACGGTGGCGCCGAGCAGACCGCTCCGGTCAGCGACGGCAACGCCGCGATCAACGTGCCGTCCGGCTCTCACACCCTCGAGTACTGGGGTGAGAACCAGGCCGGCGCGCAGGAGGCGGCGCACCACACCGCGACGGTGAAGGTGGACGAGGTGAACAACTGCGCTGGCGATCCGACGCTGTCGGTCGCGGGCGTGCGCCGTGCCTGCGTCTCGTCGAACCTGACCGTCCGCGTGGCGGTCAAGACGGCGGGCAAGGTCAAGCAGGTGCGCGTCTACCTCGACGGGAAGCGCATCCGCACGCTCAAGAAGTCGAAGTTCTCGCTGCGGATCAACGCTCGCAAGCTCAAGGCCGGCCGCCATCGCCTCACGGTGATCGCGGTGGACGTTGCGGGCCACAGCGTACGCTCCACGCGCACGATCGCCCGCTGCGCCCAGGCGAAGCCGAAGCGCAAGGCCGCGCCGCGGTTCACGGGCTGAGGTTCTCGCGGAGAACCGCCTGAATGACGAGGGGCCGGGACGGTCGTCCCGGCCCCTCGGCGTTCCTGCGGAGAGCGGCGCCCTACGGGCAGATGCTGACGGCCGCGTTCGTCGTGGCGTGACAACCGGAGGTGCGCGACGACTTGTGGCGGCGGATGTGAGCGCGCTTGCCGCGCGCCGACCTGTGACGCGTCGCGCGGCGCGCGCTGTCCACGCTGCGCGATGTGCGGCCGAAGTCAGTCGTGTAGGTGCCGCCGCCATCGCCGGCGTCCGGCGACGGATTGCCGGCCGCGAGTGCGATGCCGATCTCGCGGAAGTCCGAGGCGAGGATGTTGCGCCGATGCGGCGGGCTGTTCATCCAGGCGTTCACCATCTGGCCGGGGGTGGAGAGGATGCCGGTGCCCCAGCCGATGTTCTCGCCGATCGCCCAGGCTCCGTAGCGCGGGATGTAGCCAGCGCGGCGGATGCGGTCCTCGAAGTCGCCGCCGCCGAGCGACTCGTGCGCGAAGTAGTGGCGCGCAACCATGTCGCGGCTGTGGCGCAGCGCGGCGAGCCGCAGCCGAGCGTTCGTGCGGAGTGACGAGAGGCCGCGCTTGCGCCGCTCGGCGTTCAACAGGCAGAGGGTGGTCGACTCGATCTGGGCGAGGTTCGAGCTCGTGGGCTGCGCGTCGGCTCCCGAGCAGCCGTCGGCCGAGGCAGGAGCGGCGGTGAGGAGAAGAGCCGCCGGCGCGGCCAGCAGCACAGCGGCGGCACGCGGGGAGATGAAGCGGCGTAGGGCGGGGGTGAGGCGCAAGAAGTCGTCTCCTGGAGCGATCGGGTCGCCGCCTTTCCCGACCGGATCTCCTGCGGTAGCCCGGCTGGCTCGATGAGCCCCGTGGCTTTGCGTCCCGCCCTCGCGGACGGTTTGCCTTTCTCGGGAGGCGACTGGCTGTCTCTACGACGGTGCATCGGCATCTCAGCGGTGCGCTTGAGATCTGGCACGTGCGTATGCGCGCCAATCGATCATCCGTCCAGGGGGATAACCGCACCCACTGGCCGCGCGGAGCGGATGCATAATGGACCGCGATGCGCCGTCTTCTGGCTCTAGTGACGGCGGCACTTGTCCTGGCGGGGGCGAACACGGCGCTCGCGGACTCGCAGCCGCAGACCATCAAGCTGTCGGACGAGCAGACGCTCACGCGGTGGGCGCACGCGGGCGCGCTGTCGTTCATCCGCGCGCAGCCGAGCAGGAAGTCGCGTCGCGTCGGCCGCCTCCACTACTGGACCGAGGACGGCTACCGCGAGATCTGGCTCGCGCTCGCGAGCCGGGAGGACGCGAACGGCAACGAGTGGGTGCAGGTGCGCATCCCGGGACGCCCGAACGGACGCACCGGATGGGTGCCGCGCGAGAGCCTCGCGGCCTTCCACACGGTGCGCACGCAGCTCGTGATCGACCGCCGCCGCTTGCGGGCCACGCTCTACCGGAGCGGTAAGCGTGTCTGGCGCTCGCCGGTCGGGGTCGGCAAGCGGGGCACGCCGACGCCGGGCGGCCACTTCTACATCCGCGAGAAGATCAAGGCGTTGCAGGGCGGCACGATCTACGGCCCGCTCGCGTTCGGCACGAGCGCCTACTCGAACAAGCTCACGGACTGGCCCGGCGGAGGTGTGATCGGCGTGCACGGCACTAACCAGCCGCAGCTGATCCCCGGCCGGCCATCGCACGGATGCATCCGGGTGCCCAACCGCAACATTCTGCGGCTGGCGCGGCTGATGCCGCTGGGCACGCCGGTACACATACTGTGAGCGGCCGCACGCGCGTGACATCGGTGCTGGCGGCGGCTGCCGCGGCGGTCGCCCTCGGCGTGGCAGTCGTGCCGCAGCGAGCGGGCGCCGGGGCCGGCGAGCTGCTGCCGGACCTCGTCCAGGGCGTGCCCGCGCAGGTGAACGTCGCGGCTCTGTCCGACTCAGGCGGGAAGCACTGGTACCTGGGCTTCAGGTCGTCGGTGTGGAACGCAGGCGACGGGCCGCTGCTGATCCACGGTCGCGACCGTTACCTGAACGGAACCACGCCCTACATGGTCGCCGAGCAGATCGTGCATCGGGACTCAGGGCCGGACACCACTTACGAGGGCATCGGCCAGCTTCACTACTACTACGGCGGCAACCACAACCACTGGCACTTCGAGCCGTTCGACCGCTACGAGCTCGTCCGACCGAGCGACGGCGTGTCCATGGCCCCCGATCTCAAGCAGGGCTTCTGTCTAGGAGACCGGCACCAGGTAGCCGGCTCGAATCCGCAGGTCTTCGACCAGACGTGCCGCCCCGGCGAGCCGGACGCGGCTTCCGTCGATGAGGGCATGTCGGTCGGCTGGGCGGATGACTACCTGCCGCAGGTGGAAGGCCAGAAGATCGAGATCACGGGGATCGATCCGGGTGTCTACTGGCTCGTCCACCGTGTCAACGGGACCAGGGCGATCCACGAGACGAACTACGACAACAACGCTGCGTCGGTGGCAGTCCGGATCTCATGGCCGAGCGGTTTCGGCGGCTCCCCGACCCTCGCGGTGCTCAGGTCGTGCCCTGGAGCGGACAGCTGCCCGCTTCCTCCGGCGGACGCTTCGCAGCCCACTCCGCAGCCCGTCACGACGACGGCCGGCAACTCCGACCGCACGGCGCCGAAGCTCGTGCTGAGCGGCGCCCGAGTGCAGCGTCTGTCCCGGACCCGCACGGTCTACACATACGTTCACTGCGACGAGGACTGCACGCTCTCCGCGGTCGCCGAAGTTCGACCGCTACGAGCGGCGCGCCCGTGGAGATTCCGCCCGAGCGATGTGGCGCTTCCGGCCGGAGCGCGCGTGAAGCTCACGGTGCGGCTGCCTGCGAAGGCGATCGCAGCGGCGCGCAGGCACCGGGGAGGGCGGGTCAGCCTTCAGCTGATCGCGACGGACCTCGCAGGCAATGCGTCGCAAGCCCGCCGCACGCTGGCTCTGCGCGTCCCGCGCCGCACGGCCTAGACGTTGCTGAAGACGTTGATCCCGAGGTCGTCCAGCAGGCTGAGCGCCTTTTGGTTCAGCACCGTGAGCTCGTTCGTGTAGAGCAGCACGCCCATCGCGATCAGGATCCCGCCCGAGACGACCGTGATCACCGTGTAGTGGCGGCGGAAAAACTTGAAGAAGCCGGTCACGCGCGAGAACGCGATGGCGCTCAGCACGAACGGCACCGCCAGTCCGGCCGCGTAGAAGGCGAGCAGCACGCCGCCCTTCGCCACGGTGGCCTCGGTGCTGGCGGCGGTGAGGATCGCTCCGAGCGTCGGCCCGGTGCACGGCAGCCAGGCGACGGCGAACGCGAGCCCGGCGATCACGGGGCCACCTGCGGAAGCCCGCGACAGCAGCGCACTCGGTCGCCACTCCCGGTTGAAGGCCGGGATGAACAGCGTGGCGATGAAGAACACGCCCAACCCCGCGATCACGATGCCCGAGACGTGGCGTAGCACCTGACGGTGCTCGTTCAGCGTGTGGCCGAGGCCGGTCGCGCTCATGCCGAGCGCCACGAACATCACGGTGAAGGAGAGGCAGAACAGGATCGCCGGCGCGAGCACGTGCGCCCGGCGCTCACCGCGCTCGAGCTCGGCGAATGAGACGCCCGAGATTGCCGACAGGTAGCCGGGCACGAGCGGCAGCACACACGGCGAGATGAAGGAGATGAAGCCGACCGCGAACGCGGCCACGACTGTGGTGTTGACCGATCCCCCTGCGGCGATCATCAGAGGTCGTAGCGCTCTAGGTCCGCGCGGAGCCGCTGGTCGCCCGGAGGCGTCGAGGTCGGGTCCTGCGCCGCGGCCGACGCGGCCTTGGCGCGTCGCCAGCGCGTGACCGCCAGCGCGATCACGGCCGCGGCGCCGAGGAACACAAGGATCGGAACGAGGTACGCCGTGAGGTCGAAGCCGCTCTTCTTCGGCACGGCGAGCACGCTGTCGCCGTACTGCGCCACGAGCGCGTCCTTGATCTGCTGCTTCGTCTTGCCCTGGTCGATGAGCCGCACGATGAAGGCCCGCTCGCGCTGCGCCTGGAGCGAGTCGGAGACGTTCAGGGGCGTGCCGCACACCTGGCACATCACCTCGTCTTCGATGTCGGCCAGGCTCGCCCGCGGCTGCGCCGCGAGCGCGGCGCCGGGCGCGAGCAGCGCCAGCACGAGCATCAGGGCGGCGAGCCGCCTCATTGCTGGGCCTCCAGGAGCGGCTGCACCTTCTCCAGCATGAACTTGTCGTCCACCGCTCCCCGCTGCAGGGCGGCGATCTTGCCGTCGCGGTCGATCACGAAGCTCTCGGGGTAGCCGGTCAGCCCGAACTTGCCCTGGGTCTTGCCGTCGCCGTCACGGAGCATCGGGTAGGTGAGGCCCTTCGCGCGCGCAAACGCGAGCGCATCGTCGGTGGTGTCGAGAACGTCGATTCCGAGCACCGTCCCGCCGGCCTTCGTCATCTTCTGGTGCCAGCGCTCGAGTAGCGGCGCCTCGGTGCGGCAGGGTGGACACCAGGAGGCCCAGTAGTTCACGAGCACGACCTTGCCTTTGTACTCCGCGAGCGAACTCTCGCCGCCGCCGGTGAGCCGCGGGAGCGTGAGCGCGGGTGCGTTCGGGCGCTTGCCAGATGCGACCGCGTTGTCGATGCTCTTGTCCGTGCCGCTGGTCGTGAGGCCGTAGGCGAGCAGCGCGATGAGCGCCGCTGTAACGACGATCGCTGCAAGGGGAATGGGCGCGAGCAAGCGCTTCACGGGGCCGCCAAGAAGGGTAGAGCGGCGCGCGCTCAGCGGGCGCGACAGGCCCCGCTTGCCGGGCTAGAATCGCCGGGCACGCGGACGTAGCTCAGTTGGTAGAGCACCAGCTTCCCAAGCTGGGGGTCGCGGGTTCGAGGCCCGTCGTCCGCTCTCAGTCGCCGCCCGGCGCGCTGTCCCCGCCGGGCTTCCGGTGCTTCGCAACCCGCTCCTCGCGCATCGCGATGAACGCCACGCCGATCTGGCGCGCGAGCTCCACCAGGATGCCGATGCCCGTGAGCACGTAGAACGCCGTGAAGAGCTTGATCGGCTCGCCGGTGATGGTCAGATGCGGGTCCGAAATGCTCGACGTCGTGAGCGTGCAGACCGCGAAGTAGAAGCCGTCCGCGACGTTCCAGCCCTGGCTCGTCGAGTAGGTGACCGTCCCGAGGATGACCAGGATGACGGCCGCCCCGAAGACGCGAACGAACCCCTCTTCCTTGGCCGCGAACCGGATCGCAGCCCAGAGGCGGCGGAGCATGAGCCCCGCGGAGAGCATCGCCGCAGGGTCGCAGGGGCGCCGGATGGCTCGCTAGAGCTCGAGCTCGCGCTCGGAGATCGCGGTCGCGACCCGGCCGGTCCCGCGCCGCCCGGCCCGCTGGAAGATCCCGGCGTTGAACGGCGTAGCTATCTCGCCCGACGCGTCGAGCGCCAGCAGGCCGGCCTCGCCGCCCAGCGGGCCGATCCGCTCGCGCACGACCACGTCGCATGCCTCGGCCAGCCCGAGCCCCTTGTACGCGATCAGCGCCGCGGTCTCGTGCGCCGCCACCGCGCGGATGATCACCTCGCCGTTGCCGGTCGCGGACACAGCGCACGTGGGGTTGTCCGCATACGTGCCGGAGCCGATCAGCGGCGAGTCGCCGACGCGGCCCACGTGCTTCCCGCGCAGGCCTCCGGTCGAAGTGGCGGCGGCGACGTTGCCGGCGGCATCGAGTACCACAGCCCCGACGGTCCCGAGCGACGCGTCGGCCCCCTCGACGGGCGGCGCGCCGTCGCGCTCGCGGCTCCAGCGCTCGATCTGGCGCTCGGTCACATGGTGATGCCGCGGCACACGATCGAACCCATGGCCGAGCGCAAAGCGCTCCGCGCCGGCGCCCGCGAGCAGGACGTGCGGCGAGTGGTCCATCACTGCCCGAGCGATCGCGATCGGGTTGCGAAGACCTGACAGGCCGGCCACGGCGCCCACGCGCTTGTCGCGTCCGTCCATGAGCGCGGCGTCCATCTCCACCTCGCCGAAGTCGTTCAGCACCGAGCCGCGCCCCGCGTTGAACAGCTCGCAGTCCTCCATCCACTCGACGGCCGCCTGCGCCGCGTCGAGCGCATCGCCGCCGCGCTCGATCACCTCGGAGCCGGCCACAACAGCGGACTCGAGCGCGCTTCGCACCTCGTCCTCGTTGCGAATACGGCCGCCCGCGGGGCTGCCCGCACCGCCGTGTACGAGGATGATGGGCTCCGGCACCGCGCGTGAGGATATGACGATGAGGCGGCTGCGGGCGAACTTCTCGTACCGTGGTGCTTAGTGCCGCATATGGCGGCAAAATCGACCACGGTAGAGCGGAAACTCGCCCGCCTGGCCGCGGGTGCCCACGATGAGGCGGCTGATCGTTGACGGGATGAACGTGATCGGCTCGCGCCCCGACGGCTGGTGGCGCGATCGCGAGGGCGCCATGCGCGTGCTCGCCGAGCAACTCGAGCTCCATGCCGAGCGCACCGGGGACCAGGTCGCGGTGGTCTTTGACGGCAGGCCGCACGAGGTCCCGGGCGAGCGCGTGGATGTCACGTTCGCCTCCACGCGCGGCCCGAACGCGGCCGACCGCGACATCGCGGAGCGAGTCGAACGCGACCCCGATCCCGCCTCGCTGGCGGTGGTCACCTCCGACCAGGCGCTCGCCGAGCGCGTCCGCGCAGCTGGAGCGCAAGTCATCGGCGCGGGCAGCTTCCGCCGCGAACTCGAACAGAGCTAGCCCGCGCGGAGCTTCCGCCGGTACTTCACCATCGTCGCGTGCTGCATGTCGCCGTGCGTCTGGTTCCGCAGCCGCGCGACGTCCTCATGGTGGTAGGGCGAAGAGAGCGACTCCGCATGCCCGATCACATTGCGCGTGAGGATGCCGTAGTGCTGCTGCAGCCAGCGGGTGAGCGCGAGCGACGAGCGCAGCTGCGCGCGGTCGCCCATCACGGAGGCGTCGCTCGTGCCGACGTGCTCGATGCCGATCGCCGTGTAGTTCAGCCCGACCGTGTGTCGGCACATGATCCGGGTGGAGACGAGCTGGTAGATGGTGCCGTCGCGGTCGACGATGAAGTGCGAGCAGACGCCGGGCAGCTCATGCAGCTCGACGTCCGGGACGTCGCGGGCGAAGGTGTTCCAGGCGGACGCGAACGAGTTCGTCGCCGTGAAGTGCTCGACGATCACCTTCGGATTCGTCAGCGAGAAGCTGTCGATGCCGTAATGGCGTCGCGCGTAGCGGCGCATCTCCGCCTTGCGCTTCGCGCCAAACGGAATGCGCTTCTGCACGATCGGCGGGTTGACCGCCGCCGCGGGGTGGGCACCATGCGTGGGCGCGCCGGCGGCGGCGAGCGCGAGCAGAAGGGGGAGGAGCACCCGCACAGCGTGGCAGGAACGCCTTTCGGCGATGATTCCGCCCGAACGAGGAGTCGACGAGGAGACCAATGGACACCTGGGACATCAGTTCGCTCGACGTACAGCCGCACTTCCCCGAGGTGCTGCGCAGCGATCCGGAGGCGCGCGTGATCGCGATCAACCTCCCGGCGGGCGAGATGCTCCAGGAGCACAAGGTGCACGAGCGCGCCTACGTGGTCGTCGTCGACGGCGAGGTCGAGCTGGTGGAGGACGGGAACAGCAAGTCCGGCGGCTGCGGGCTCGTTGCCCACTTCAAGGCGGGCGAGCCGCACGAGGTGCGGGCCAAGAGCGACTCGCGCATCCTCCTGATCCTGGCTCCATGGCCCGGCGAGGGCCATCCGAGCCAGCGCGAGCAGCCCGCCACTTAACCGGCAGTTCAGAGAGCGGCTGACATAATCGGATGCCGATGGATCCCTCGCGCAAGCGCCGGATCCGGCTCGGTGTCGCCCTCACCGCGGCAGTGCTCCTGGCCGGCGCGCTCATGTACACCAGCTTCGGCGCCTCCACCAAGGCGGAGACGCCCTCCAAGCTGCTGAGCTCCGCTCAGCCCGGTCGCTCCTACGAGGTCACGGGCAAGGTGGCGACCGGTTCCGTGAAGCGCGACGGCGACACCCTGCGCTTCGCGATTCGCGACCGCAACGGCACCGCCAAGATCCCGGTCGTCTACACGGGCACGGTGCCGGACCCGTTCCGGGAGGGGCGCGAGGTGATCGTCTCGGGACGCGTGAAGAGCGGCGTGCTGATCGGCGAGCGGGACTCGCTGGTGACGAAGTGCCCGTCGAAGTTCACGAAGGCCCCGCAGAAGTCGTGACGTTGCGCTGATGGCCACAATCGGCACCGCCTGCTTGGTCGTCGCTCTCCTGACCGCGGTGTACGCGGTCGGCGCGTCGCTGTACGGAGCCCGGACCGGGCGCCGCGAGTTCGTGGCCTCCTCCCGCCACGCCTTCTACTGCATCGCCGGCCTGGCGATCGCTGCCACGGCGCTGATCGAATCGCGCTACCTGGCGTCCGACTTCTCGTTCTCGCTGGTCGCGCAGAACTCGTCCACCGACCTGCCGACCTTTTACAAGCTCACGGCGCTCTGGTCGAGCCAGGCCGGATCGCTGCTGTTCTGGGTGCTCGTCCTGTCGATCTTCTCGAGCATCGTGCTGCGCGTCACCCGGCGCAGCCACCGCGAGATCGTGCCTTACGCGACAGCGGTGCTGGGCGGCATCGCCGGCTTCTTCCTGATCCTGATGCTCGCGTACGCGAGCCCGTTCGACACGCTCTCGAACCCGCCGGTCGAAGGCAACGGTCTCGAGCCGCTGCTGCGCCACCCGGCGATGATGTTCCACCCGCCGATGCTCTACGCGGGCTACGTGGGCTTCGCGATCCCGTTCGCGTTCGCGATCGGCGCGCTGGTCACGAGGCGTACCGGCGCCGACTGGATCCGCTCCTCGCGCCGCTTCGCGCTGATCGCCTGGACCTTCCTCGGCACCGGCATCCTGCTCGGCGCGCTGTGGTCGTACTCGGAGCTCGGCTGGGGCGGCTACTGGGCGTGGGATCCGGTCGAGAACGCCGCGTTGATGCCGTGGCTCACCGGCACCGCGTTCCTGCACTCGATCATGGTTCAGGAGAAGCGCGGGATGCTCCGCGTGTGGAACATGGTGCTGATCATCGCGACGTTCGTGCTGTCGCTGCTCGGCACGTTCCTGGTCCGCTCCGGCGTGCTCGACTCGATCCATGCGTTCGGCGCCTCCACGCTCGGCGTGCCATTCCTCACGTTCATCGCGATCGTGCTCGCCGGCTCGGTCGCGCTGCTGCTGACGCGCCTCGACGACCTCAGGTCGCGCGCGCGGATCGACTCGCTGCTCTCGCGCGAGGCGTTCTTCCTGCTGAACAACCTCGCGCTCGTCGGCCTCTGCTTCGTGATCTTCTGGGGCACCTGGTTCCCGCTGATCTCCGAGGCCGTCACCGGCAACAAGGCGAGCGTCGGTCCGCCTTGGTTCGACCGCTACACGATGCCGCTGGCCCTCCTGCTCGTCGCGCTCGCAGGCATCGGGCCGCTGCTCGCCTGGCGGCGGGTCACGCCGAGCGCGGCCGCGCGTGCCTTCCGGATTCCGCTCGCGGTGAGCGCCGCGGTGCTCGTCGTGCTGCTCGCGTTCACGAACGCGGCCGACAGCGTCACGTCGCTGATCCTCTTCTGCCTCGTGGCGTTCGTGCTCAGCGCGGTCGGGCAGGAATTCTGGCGCGGTGCATCGGCGCGGCGAGTGATGACCAGGGAGCCGCGCAT
>DASVXS010000219.1:0-12694 GCA_036392575.1 Thermoleophilaceae bacterium
CCGATCGGCGGCGGCACCGACGAGATCATGAAGGAGATCCTGGGCAAGCAGATCGGGCTGTGAAAAGGCCATGACTAGCCGCCGCCACCCCCAGGGCCGAACGCCGAGCGCGAGCACTAGGCTCCCCGGCCTCACTTCGACCAAGGAGACATACCCGTGGGAGTACTCGACGGCAAATCGGCGATCGTCACCGGCTCGGCGCGCGGCATCGGACGCGCGACGGCTGAGCTGCTCGCCGAGCAGGGCGCCCAGGTCCTGATCAACGACCTCGACGGCGACGTGGCCGAGGAGGCCTCGAACGAGATCCAGGGCGAGACCGTCGCCTTCGCCGGCGACCTGACCAAGCCCGGCGTGCCCGACCACCTCGTGCAGAAGGCGGTCGACGAGTTCGGCCAGCTCGACATCGTGGTGAACAACGCCGGCTACACCTGGGACGGGCCGATCCACAAGATGTCCGACGAGCAGTTCCAGGCCATGCTCGACATCCACAACGTGGTGCCCTTCCGCGTGCTGCGGGCGGCCGCGCCGCACATGCGCGAGCCCGCCAAGCAGGAGCGCGAGGAGGGACGCGAGGTCTTCCGCAAGGTCGTGAACGTGTCCTCGATCTCGGGCACGATGGGCAACGCGGGCCAGGCGAACTACTCCTCGGGCAAGTCGGGCGTCGTTGGCCTCACCAAGACGTTGGCCAAGGAGTGGGGCCAGTTCAAGATCAACGTGAACGCCGTCGCCTTCGGCTTCGTCGAGACCCGGCTGACCGCGTCCAAGGAAGAGGGCGGCACCTTCCAGAAGGACGGCGAGGAGATCAAGCTCGGCATCCCCGAGCAGATGCGCCAGATGGCCGCGATGCTGATCCCGCTCGGCCGCCCGGCCACCCCGGCGGAGGCCGCCGGAGGCATCTTCTTCCTCTGCTCGCCGTGGTCGAACTACGTGCACGGCCAGGTCCTCAACGTGACCGGTGGCCAGTTCACCGGCATGACTTCGTAGCGCCACGACCCGGCGTCGACTCATAGCGGCCGCGGCGCTCGCCCTCGTGGCGGGCGTCGCGGCCGTTCTCGTGGTGGTGCTGTCCTCCGGCGACGACGGCTCGGGCTCCCCGCCCGACCCGCGGGCGAAGCTGCCGCTGATCGAGCGGCGCGTCGAGCAGATCCGCGCGCTCGACTTCAAGGAGCCCGTCCCCGCTCGGCTGGTCACGCCCGCGCAGGTGAAGGCCGAGGGAGTGGCGGAGCTGAACCGGATGGTGCCCTCGCAGCTGATCGACACCAACGAGGTGCTCCAGTTCCTCGGCCTGCTGCCGGAGGGCACGAACCTGCGCCGGCTGCTCGCTTCGGCGCTCGAACAGCAGGTGGCCGGGCTGTACGACCCGCGGATCCACCGGCTCGAGCTCGTGCGCCGTAAGGGATCGCAGAACGCGACGCTCGACGAGCTGACGCTCGCGCACGAACTCGATCACGCGCTCGACGACCAGAACTTCCGCCTCAAGGACGTGAACGCCGTGACCGACGACGCGGCTACGGCGTACTCCGCACTCGTCGAGGGGACGGCGACGGCGGTGATGCAGGACTACGCACGGCAGCACGTGAGCGGCACCGATGCGCTCGGGGCGGCGCTCGCCAGCGCGGGCGCCGGCTCCAGCGAGGGCCTGCCGCGCTACGTGGTCGATTCGCTCGCGTTCCCCTACATCGCGGGACTCAAGTTCGTCACGCGTTTGCGCGAGCTCGGGCAGGGCTGGAAGCTCGTGAACTTCGCGTTCTCAGCGCGCCAGCCCACCACGAGCGAGCAGGTGATCCACCCGCTCGCGTACCTGCGGGGTGCGGGCGCCGTGCCGGTCGGGCTGCCGCCCGCGGGCGCGCTCGGTCGCGGCTGGCAGCGCGACGTCGCCGGCAGCTTCGGCGAGTTCGACACGTACGAGCTTCTCCGCACGGGTCTGAGCGATGCGCGTGCGCGCCGGGCCTCCGAGGGCTGGGGCGGCGGCCGCTACGCGCTGTTCAGGCGTGGGCAGTACGACCCCGCCTGCAAGCCGCCATGCCGAGCCACCGAGGCGCTCGCCGTGCGCTGGCGCTGGGACAGCCAGCGCGACGCGCGCGAGTTCGCGGCCGCGCTGCGCGTGTACGCCGAGCACCGCCGCGGCGCGGCGGTCTCGACGAGCCCGAAGGAGACGACGTTGGCTATCGCGCCAACCTCTGCACTGGCGCGCACGCTCACACGCTGAGAAGACGCCCAAGTCCTTCCGACACCCGCCGGGCGGGAGTAGCATCGGTTCGAAGCGCCGTTCCACTCTCGGGAGGAGAGACCATGAGCGTTCGGGTGCAGATGACCGTCAATGGCGAGTCACACGCGTCCGAGGTGGAGCCGCGCCTGCTTCTCGTCCACTATCTGCGCGACGTGCTCGGGCTGACCGGCACGCACGTCGGCTGCGACACGACGAACTGCGGCGCGTGCACGGTTCACCTCGACGGCGACGCGGTCAAGAGCTGCACGGTTCTCGCGGTCCAAGCCGACGGCTGCGAGGTGACCACGATCGAGGGGCTGGCGCACGATGGCGAGCTTCATCCCCTCCAGGACGCCTTCTGGGCGGATCACGCGCTGCAGTGCGGGTTCTGCACGCCGGGGATCATCATGGCGGCTGCCGCGTACCTCGAGCGCAACCCGGACCCGTCCGACGACGAGATCAGGCACGCGCTGGAGGGCAACCTCTGCCGTTGCACCGGCTATCAGAACATCGTGAAGGCTGTGCGCACCGCGGCCGCCGCGTCACGGAAGGAGGTGGCGGCATGACCACCGTGGAGCGACCCGCTGAAGAGAGGGGCTGGGTGGGGCAGGCGCTGCGCCGCAAGGAGGACCCACCGCTCATCACGGGCATGGGGCGATTCGTGGAGGACGTCGTCCTGCCCCGCACGCTGTGGATGGCGGTCATACGCTCGCCCGAGGCACACGCGCGCATCGTCTCGATCGACGCCTCTGCCGCACGCGAGCGACCGGGCGTGGCCGCCGTCTTCACGGGCGAGGACCTGGCCGATCTCGGCGCGCCCCTCCCGATGATCTGGGCGCCCCCCGGCGTGGAGATGCGCACTCCCGAGCACTGGCCGCTGGCCCGCGGTGCGGTGAAGCATGTTGGCGATCCCGTCGCCGTCGTGATCGGCGAGGACCGCTACGCCGTCGTCGACGCGGCCGAGGACGTGATCGTGGAGTACGAGCCGCTGCCGGCGGTGGTCGATCCCGAGGCTGCCCTGGAAGAGGGCTCGCCGCTGGTGTGGGAGGAGTTCGGGACGAACGTGACCCACGAGTGGGGCCTCGGCTCCGAAGACATCGAGCAGGCGCTTGCGGAGGCGGAGGTGGTGGTCGAGAGGCGGATCGTGAACCACCGCACCGCCGGGGTCGCAATCGAGCCACGCGGGGCGCTCGCGGACTGGCGCGAAGGCGAGCTGACGCTGTGGAGCTCGACGCAGATCCCGCACGTCACGAAGTTCGTGCTCTCGGGCATGCTCGGCATACCCGAGGACCGGCTGCGCGTGATCGCCCCGGACGTGGGCGGCGGGTTCGGCTCGAAGCTGAACGTGTACGCCGAGGAGGCGATCGTCGCTTGGTGCGCCCGCAGGTTGAACCGGCCGGTGAAGTGGATCGAGAGCCGCACGGAGAACCTGAGCGCCACCACTCACGGCCGCGACCAGATCGACTACGTGCGGATGGGTGGGACCCGCGACGGCAGGATCACCGCGCTGCACACGAAGATCGTGCTGGATTGCGGCGGCTACCAGCAGCTGCTCACGCCGTTCATGGGCGTGTTCAGCGCGTGCGTGATGAGCGGCTGCTACGCGATTCCAAAGGTGCGGACCGATGTCATCGGCGTGTTCACCAACAAGGTCGCCACCGACGCTGTTCGCGGAGCAGGCAGGCCCGAGGCGACCCACCTGATCGAGGTGACCGTCGACCAGTTCGCCCGGGAAATCGGAATGGACCCGCTCGAGCTTCGAAGGAAGAACTTCATCCCGAAGGAGAACTTCCCGGCCGAGGTGGCGACCGGCCTCGTGTACGACTCCGGCGACTACCACGGAACGCTCGACAAGTGCCTCGAGCATGTGGGCCTCGAGCAGTTCCGCGGCGAGCAGGAAGAGCTCCGCAAGAAGGGCGTCTATCGAGGCGTCGGGTTCTCCACCTACATGGAGATGTGCGGCCTCGCGCCTTCCCGGATCGTCGGTCCCAAGGGCGTCGGCCTGCAGGCCGGATTCTGGGAGTCAGCGACGGTACGGGTACATCCCTCGGGCTCGGTGACCGTGCTCACAGGGACTTCTCCGCATGGGCAGGGCCACGAAACGAGCTTCTCTCAGATCGCGGCCGATCTGCTCGGCGTGTCGTACGACGACGTCGAAGTGATCCACGGCGACACCAATGCCGGCCCGCACGGGATGGACACGTACGGCTCCCGGGCCCTGGCGGTGGGCGGAGAGGCGGTCGCGCGCGCCGCCACCAAGGTGGCCGACAAGGCCAAGCGCATCGCGGCACATCTGCTCGAGGCCGCACCGGGGGACATCGAGATCCGCGACGGCCGCTACCAGGTGCGGGGCTCGCCGGAGGCCGGCATGCCGCTCTCCGACATATGCGCGGCCGCATACGTGCCCGAAGACATCCCGGTCGACATCGAGCCAGGGCTCGAGGAGACGAGCTTCTTCGACCCGGAGAACTTCGTATGGCCGTTCGGAGCCCACGCGTGCGTGGTCGAGGTGGACGTGGAGACCGGCGAGGTGGACGTCGTGCGCTGGGTGGCGGTCGATGACTGCGGCCCCGCGATCAACCCCACTCTGATCGAGGGCCAGGTGCACGGCGGCGTGGTGCATGCGATCGGGCAGGCGCTCTACGAGCAGATCGTCTACGACTCGGACGGCCAGTTGACGACGGGCACGCTGGTGGACTACGCGCTGCCCACCGCGGCCGAGGTTCCGGACATCGAGACGGACCGCACCGAGACGCCCTCGCCCGTCAATCAGCTCGGCGTGAAGGGCGTGGGCGAGGCGGGCACGATCGCGGCGACCCCCGCGATCGTGAATGCGGTGATCGACGCGCTCAGCCCACTGGGCGTCACGTTCATCAACATGCCGCTCACGCCGATGCGCGTTCTCGAAGCGATCGACGAGGCGCGCGGCCGGGGCACCGGTCCACGTGCCACCGAGCAGGCTCGCGAGGTTGGCGAACACGGCGAAGGGGCGGCCGGCTCAGGACCAGCTCAGCCGGACGAGGGAGGTGCTCCGTGATTCCCCCCGAGTTCGAATATGTCGCGCCTGAGTCGCTCGACGATGCGATCCGGGCACTGTCCGACGGCGGCGCCGACGCGAAGTTGCTCGCCGGCGGACACTCGCTGCTCCCGCTGATGAAGGTGCGCCTGGCCGCGCCCTCGCTGCTCGTGGACCTGCGCCGTGTGCCGGGTCTCAGCGGAATCGAACCCCACAACGGTGGCTTCCGAATCGGCGCCATGACCCACCACGCCGACGTGCAGTTCACGCCGGCACTCGGCCTCGCGAGCAGAGCGGCGAGCCTGATCGCCGACCAGCAGGTGCGCAACCGCGGCACGATCGGCGGCTCCCTCGCGCACGCTGACCCCGCGGCCGACATGCCCGCGGTGCTGCTGGCACTCGAGGGCGAGGTCACGGTGCGCGGGCCGAGCGGCGACCGGAGCATCGCGGCGGCCGACCTCTTCCGGGACTTCCTCACGACGTCGATCGAGCCGGACGAGGTCCTGACCGAGGTGCTGATGCCCTCGTCCGAGGGCTGGGGAGTCGGCTACCAGAAGTTCGTCCGCCGAGCCGAGGACTGGGCGACGGTCGGGGTCTGCGCGCTCGTGCGTGCGAACGAGGGGGTGTGCGAGGACGTGCGCGTGGGACTGACGCACATGGCCGGTGTGCCGCTCCGGGCGACGGCCGTTGAGGCGGCATTGCGCGGGCAACCGCTCGACTCGCAGCACATCGCGCAGGCGGCCGAAAATGCTGCCGAGGGCACCGACCCGCCCGGCGACGTCAACGCCACTCCCGAATACAAGCGCCGCCTGGCGCGAGTGCTGTGCCGCAGGGCGCTCGAGGAGGCCGCCGGAACAGGGTGAGCGGGACAGCGCGCGCCACAGGCGGCATCGTGCTGGCCGCGGGAGAGGGCCGTCGCTTCGGCGGGCGCAAGCAGCTGGCCGAGCTGCACGGGCGCCCGCTGCTCGAGCACGTCCTGAGCGCGATGGCCGCTACGCCGCTCGAGCGAGTGGTTGTCGTGCTCGGCGCAAACGCCGACGAGGTGCTCTCGGGCGTTGACCTGTACGGAGCGGAACCGGTGGTCTTCGCCGCCTGGCACGAGGGGCAGGCCGCCTCGCTGCGTGCCGGCCTGGACGCGCTGGGCGACGTTGCGGGCGCGGTTGTCGCGCTCGGCGACCAGCCGAGGCTGTCACCGCTTGCGGTCGAGCGACTGCTGTCGGCCCCGACGGACGGATTCGACGCGGCGCGGGCGACGTACGCCGGCAAGCCCGGTCACCCGGTGCTTCTGCGCCGCTCTCTGTTCCCGGCCGTCCGGCAGTTGTCGGGCGACGAGGGTGCGAGAGGGCTCCTCGAGCACGCACGAGTCGCGTCGGTGGCCTGCGACGGCCTCGGCGGGCCCGAGGACGTCGACACTCGCGACGAGCTCGAGGAGCTCAACCGATGAAACTCGCGCAGGCCTTCGAGGTGACCGCTCCCGTGGAGCGCGTGTGGGCAACGCTCATCGATGTGGAGGCCGTGGCTCCGTGCCTGCCGGGAGCCGAGGTCACCGCCAGCGATGAAAACGGTGTCTACCACGGGACGTTCCAGGTCAAGATCGGGGCGGCCACCGCCGCCTACCGCGGCACGCTCTCGATCGACGCGGTCGACGAGGCGACCCGCACCGTGACGTTGCGGGCGAATGGGCAGGACAAGCGCGGTCAAGGGTCGGCCAGAGCCACCATCGTGAGCACGCTGATCCCCGGCGAGGCCGGCGCCACCCATGTGGAGGTCGAGACCGACCTGACTATCACCGGACGCCTCGCCAGCTTCGGCCGGCCGGGCGTGATGCAGGACGTGGCTAATCGGCTGCTGCGTGACTTTGCCCGGTGCCTCGAGCAACGGATCGGGGCGGGCGCCTCTGCGGGCGCCGATCCCTAGCGATGGGATCCCGGAAGGGAGCAGCCCGCGCCGGAGCGCGGGCTGCCGAGTGAGGGGTCTACGCCACGTGCCTCCTCACACGTGGCTCGTGACCCCTGCGGGGCTTGATGCGTCGGTTGCGCCGGCCTCCGCGTTCTCGTACCACGAGAGCGCGTAGCGGCCGTCGTCCAGCTCGCGCGCGAGCTGGGTGAGGCGGAGCGGCCGGAACGTGTCGCACATCACAGCCAGCTCGTTGGTGTGCTTCATCCCGATCGACTTCTCCGCGAGCCCCGGCTGCGGCCCATGCGGGAGACCGGAGGGATGGAGCGTGATCGAGCCCACGTCGATCCCCTTGCGCGACCCGAACTCGCCGGAGACGTAATAGATCATCTCCTCGCTCTGCAGGTTCGAGTGGTGGTACGGGATCGGGATCGCGTTCTCGTCGAAGTCGAGCATGCGCGGGCAGAACGAGCAGATCACGAAGTTCGGGCCCTCGAACGTCTGGTGCACCGGCGGAGGCATGTGGATGCGCCCGGTGACCGGCTCGAAGTCGTCGATGTTGAACGTGTACGGATAGACGTAGCCGTCCCAGCCCACGACGTCGAGCGGGTGATAGTCGAGCGTGTAGTGCTGGTAACCGTCGCGCACGCGCACGACCAGTTCGTACTCGCCCGTGTCGCGGTGAGTGACGAGCTCGGTGGGCGAACGGAAGTCGCGATGCGAGTAGGGCGCGTGCTCGAGCAGTTGCCCGTAGCGGTTGCGGTAGCGTTTCGGCGTCTCGATCTCGCCTGGCGTGTGGAAGGTGAGATGGAGCTGCTCGCCCTCCGGGCGGAAGCGGTACGTGGTGCCGCGCGGGATCACGATGTAGTCGTGCTCGGAATACGGCAGCGTGCCGAACACGGTCTCGAGCTCGCCGCGGCCCTCGTGGACGAAGACGACCTCGTCGCCCTCGCCGTTTCTGTAGAAGTAGTCGTGACCCGTCTCGGGACGGCAGATCGCGATCTCCACGTCGCCGTTCCACATGAGCAGCCGGCGCCCGCGGATCGGGTCGCCCTCCGGCTCGATGCCCTTCGTCGCGAAGTGATGGTGGGCGTGCGCGTCGGGCACCCACTCCTCGCGCACGATCGGCTCGAACTCGCCGAGCCGCATCACGCGGCAGGGTGAGACCAGGTGGTAGAGGATCGACTCGTTGCCGGAGAAGCCCTCGAACCCCATGACCTCCTCGGTCAGCAGGGTGCCGTTGTCGCGGAAGACCGTGTGGCGCTTCTTCGGGACGTCGCCCCTGAGCTCGTACCTCACAGGTTCCCCCTCCTCTCCTGCTCCCGCTCGATCGCCTGGAACAGGGCCTTGAAGTTGCCCTCGCCGAAGCCGCGCGCGCCGTGGCGCTCGATCACCTCGAAGAACACCGTGGGGCGGTCGCCGACGGGCTTCGTGAAGATCTGCAGCAGATAGCCCTCGTCGTCGCGGTCCACGAGGATGCCGAGCCGGCGGAGATCGTCGAGCGACTCGTCGATCTCGCCGATGCGGTCCGGTACCTCGTCGTAGTACTCGCCCGGGATCGCCAGGAACTCGATCCCGCGCGCGGTGAGCTCCGCGACCGTGTTGACGATGTCCGTCGTGGCGATCGCGATGTGCTGCGCACCCGCCCCGCGGTAGAAGTCGATGTACTCCTCGATCTGCGACTTGCGCTTGCCGGTCGCCGGCTCGTTGATCGGGAACTTGATGCGACCGTGGCCGTCAGTGACGACCTTCGACATGAGCGCGGAGTACTCGGTGGAGATCGCCTCGTCCGAGAAGTGGATCATCTCGGTCATGCCGAAGACGCGCTCGTAGTAGTGCACCCACTCCTCCATGTGGCCGAGCTCGACGTTGCCCACGATGTGATCGATGCCGACGAACATGCCGTCGCCCGCCTTCGGGCGCGGCGCGCGCGCCTCGTAGCCGGGGAGGAACGGACCGTCGTACTCGCGGCGCTGCACAAAGGTGTGCCTGGTCTCGCCGTAGGTGGCAATCGACGCGACCTGAACACGACCGTGCTCGTCCTCGAGCCAGTGCGGTGTGCTCACCCCGCGGGCGCCGTGGTCGACCGCCCACTCGTACGCCGCCGCCGCGTCCGGCACGCTCAGCGCTATGTCGATCACGCCGTCCCCGTGGCGCCTGTGGTGGTCGGCGATTTCGTCCTCGCCGGTGAGAGTCCCAGTCAGCACGAGCCGGATGCGACCCTGCTCGACCACGCGCGAGACCCTGTCGCGCGTGCCGGTCTCTAGCCCACGGAAGGCAGTCTCCGTGAAGCCGAAGCCGTGCACGTAGAAGTAGGCGGCCTGCGCGGCGTTGCCCACGTACAGCTCCACGTGGTCGATGCCGTGGATCGGCATCCGGTCGTCCGCGGGTGCGGGCGGCGCCGTCTGCGGGCGCGCGCCGTGAAGCTGCTCGATGGCCATCGCGCTGTCTCCTCCCTTGTTCCTCCGCTTGCCTCTATGTAATGATCCGAGCCTCGGACAGCGGTTTCAACGCCTGTTTGTTGCACGATGGCTACGTTTCAGCCCCAATTCGACGAGGTCGACCGCCAAATCGTTGCGCTACTGCGTGCGGATGCCCGGCGCTCGTTCCAGGACATCGGCAAGCACGTGCACCTCACCGCTCCGGCCGTCAAACGGCGCGTCGATCGCCTCGAGCGCGACCGCGTGATCCGCGGCTACACGACCGTCGTGGACCAGGAGGCGTTCGGCTGGGGCAGCGAGGCGTTCGTGTTCCTCTACTGCGAGGGACGCATGCCGGCGAGCGCGATTCGCGATGCGGTCGAGAAGGAGCCGGGCGTTGCATCCGCTCACACCGTGGCCGGCGAGTCGAGCGCGATCCTGCACGTGCTCGCGCGGGATACGAAGGAATTGGAGCTCACCCTCGAGCGAATCCGCCACAACGAGGGTGTCACGCGCACGGTTAGCCAGGTCGTGCTTTCCACACTTTTCCAGCGATGAGCCGCCGCGCCTACCCTGCCGGCGCGCAGCCGCCCTCGGTGCGCGACTTCTACGCCTTCGAGGAGCACGTGCGCAACGCTCGCCGGGGACGCGGCCTCGACGTGCCGACCGAGTGGTACGAGATCCCCGTCTTCTACTTCTCGAATCCGGCGGCGATCTACGGCGACGGCGACGCCGTGCCGATGCCTGCCGACACCGCAGAGCTCGACTACGAGCTGGAGCTCGCCTGCGTGAT
Source organism: Thermoleophilaceae bacterium (assembly GCA_036392575.1). Taxonomy (GTDB): domain Bacteria; phylum Actinomycetota; class Thermoleophilia; order Solirubrobacterales; family Thermoleophilaceae; genus JADGHQ01. The sequence goes on from DASVXS010000219.1 coordinate 10,335, forward strand.
CGGTCCCGACGGGCGGCCCGAGGGGTTCACCGTGATGAACGACTGGTCGGCGCGCGACCTCCAGCGGCGCGAGATGCGCGTGGGGCTCGGGCCGGCCAAGGGGAAGGACTTCGCCACCTCGCTCGGGCCCGAGCTCGTGAGCCCGGACGAGTTGCCGGCCGATCTCGACATGCGAGCGGTGGCACGCGTGAACGGCGAGGTGCGGACGGACTCGCGCACGGGCGGCATGCAGTTCTCGTGGGACGAGCTGCTCGAGGCGGCGGCGCGCAACACGCGCGGCCTGCAGCCGGGCGACGTGGTCGGCTCCGGCACGGTCGGTGCCGGCTGCATCCTCGAGCACGGCGACGGCCGCTGGCTCGAGCGCGGCGACGTGGTGGAGCTCGAGATCGAGGGCATCGGCGTTCTACGGAACACCGTCGCCTGAGCCTCAGGTCTTTGGCCTGCGCTCCTCCGCGAGCGGCTTGCCGGCCTCGTCGGACAGGCCGGGCGGCGGCCAGGGACCGAACCAGTTGTCGCGCGCCCCGTCGATCGTGATGATCGAGCCGGAGTAGTAGTCGCCCGCGGGCGAAGCCAGGAACGCGACGAGCCACGCCTGCTCCTCGGGCCGGCCCAGGCGCTGAAGCGGGACCGTACGCGCGACCCCGGCGCGCACCGGTTCGGGGTACTTCTCGATCGCCTCGGTCTCGAAGTGGCCGCTGGCGATCGCGTTCAGCCGGATGCCGAAGCGCGCCCACTCGATGCTCAGCACCCGCGTCATGTTCTCCACCGCCGCCCGAGCCGCCGAGGAGTGCGCCATGCCCGGCAGCCCGTGGTGCGGTGACAGTGTGACGTTCACGATCTTGCCGCCACGCGACTCCGGCATCATCGCCTTCGTCGCGACCGCGTGCGTCATCAGCCAGGTGCCCTCGAGGTTGACCCGGACGACGGTGCGGAAGCCCTTGGGGCTGATGTCCTCGGCGGGCGTCATGTACTGGCCGCCTGCGTTGTTGACGAGCGTGTCGATGCGCCCGTGGCGCTGGAGCACGCGGTCCACGAGCGCCTCGACCTGATCCTCCTCGCGGATGTCGCAGGCGATCGCCTCGCAGCGGCCGCCCTCGCACATCGCCGCCGTCTCGTCGAGCGGCTCCTGTCTGCGACCCGCGATCACCACGCGCGCGCCGAGCGCTGTGAGCTCGAGCGCGGTGGCGCGGCCAAGCCCGGTACCGCCGCCGGTCAGCAGGACGATCTTGTCGTCCAGCAGATCCGGCCTAAATATCTGGGAGGGCATGGCGGCGGGACCTTATCGCGGCCGGAAAGCGTGTCGCGGGCGCCGCCGATAGATTGCCGCTTCGTCGGTGGAGGCAGCCACCCAAACTCAGCCGCGCGTCGGGCAGGGCGCGCTCGAACGCCTCTTCAAGATCTCCGAGCGAGGCTCGAACGTGCGCATCGAGCTGCTCGGCGGGCTCACCACGTTCCTCACGATGAGCTACATCCTCTTCGTGAACCCCGCGATCCTCTCGACGAAGGGGACCGGGATGCCCTTCGAGGCTGTCGCGGTGGCCACGGCCCTCGCGGCATGCATCGCCACGATGGCCATGGGCCTGTTCACGAACTACCCCTTCGCGCTCGCCTCGGGCCTTGGGCTGAACGCCGTCGTGGCGTTCGACATCATCCTCGGCCGCAACCTCCGGTGGGAGGTCGGCATGGCCTGCATCGTGATCGAGGGCCTGCTCGCTCTCGTGCTCGTGATCGCGGCCTGCGCGAAGCCATCATGAGGGCCGTTCCGACGTCGCTGAAGCTGTCGATCGGCGTTGGCATCGGACTCTTCATCACGCTCGTCGGGCTGCGCGACGGCGGCATCGTGGTGAACGACCCGGCGACCGGCATCGGCCTCGGCGACCTCACGCACGGCGCGCCGCTGATCGCGCTCGGCGGCATCCTCGTGGCCGTGCTGCTGTCGGTGCGCAACGTGCGCGGCGCCATCCTGCTTGGCGTACTCGCGAGCACCGCGCTCGGCCTGATCTTCGGCGTGCTCGACGGGCCATCCAAAATCGCGGAGATCCCCGGCTCGGGCAGCTTCAGCACGATCGGCGACGCGTGGAAGCCCGACAACCTGAGCGATGCGCTCCAGGTGGCGCTGATCCCGACGATCTTCGCGTTGTTCATGACCGACTTCTTCGACACGATCGGAACGGTCGTGGCGGTGGGCGGCAGCGGCGGGCTACTCGACAGGGCCGGCAACCTGCCGGGGATCCGCAGAGTGCTCCTCGTCGACTCGGGCGCGGCGGCGCTCGGCGGCACCTTCGGGCCTCGTCTGTCACGACCTATGTGGAGAGCGGCGCGGGCGTGAGCGAGGGCGCGCGCACGGGCCTTGCCTCGGT
>DASVXS010000220.1:0-15595 GCA_036392575.1 Thermoleophilaceae bacterium
ATCGCCGCCCATGTCGCCCGCCGCGCCCTCGACCCCGAAGCATGCAACCGGGGTCGCACCAGAGCGCTCTCTGACCCAGCGGATGGACGCCCTCAGGCGTGCCAACGAGATCCGGACCCGCCGCGCGAGCCTGAAACGTGACCTCAAAGCGGGGCGCAGGCAGATCCACGGCCTGCTGCTCGATCCGCCCGAGTACCTCCTCACCGCCAAGGTGTTCGACCTGCTCCTGGCGGTGCCGAAGTATGGCCGCGTGAAGGTGAATCGAATCCTCACGCAGTGCCGGATCTCCCCGAGCAAGACGATCGGGGGCCTGTCCCAGCGCCAGCGGCACGAGCTCGTCTCGTTCCTGCGCAGATAAGCGCCCTGAAGCCGCAAGTTCTCGTGGTGACCGGCCCGTCCGGGGTCGGCAAGGGGACGCTGATCCGCTCAGTGATCGAGCGCTTCCCGGGTCTCGAGCTGTCGGTGTCGGCCACCACCCGCAAGCCCCGGCCGGGCGAGGTCGACGGGCGCGACTACCACTTCCTCTCGCCCGAGGAATTCGACCGGCGCCTGGCCGACGGGGAGTTCCTCGAGCACGCGGAGTACGCCGGAAACCGCTACGGCACGCTGCGCTCGGAGCTCGACAGGCTCTCGGAGATGTCCTCAGCGGGTGACGATCAGATCCGGGGGCTCGTGCTCGAGATCGAGCTACAGGGCGCCCGCCAGGTGCGCGAGGCCCTGCCTGAGGCGGTGCAGATCTTCGTGGAGCCGCCGTCGCTCGACGCACTGCGCACGCGCCTCATCGGACGCGGGGCGGAATCCCAGGAGCAGATCGAGCGGCGCCTCGAGGTCGCAGAGCGCGAGCTCGCCGCGAAGGAGGAGTTCAACTACCGCGTGGTGAACGACCGGCTGGAGGACGCGGTTGAGGAGCTCTCGCGCCTCGTCGCTACCATCTGGGGCCAGCAAACGTCAGGAGAACGCGAGTGATCAAGCCACGTCTCGACGATCTTCTCGAGCACGTCGACTCCCATTACGCGTGCGTTCTGGTTGCAGCCAAGCGCGCTCGTCAGATCAACAGCTACTACCACAACCTCGGCGAGGGAACCTTCGACGAGTACCCGCCGCCGATGGTCGAGACGGGCTCCAAGAACTACCTCGGCATCGCCCTCGAGGAGATCGCCGCGGGCAAGCTGAAGTACCGCTACCGGACCTAGTCCGAGGAGGGCCGGCGTGGCCAGGATCCTGCTGGGCGTCTCCGGAGGAATCGCCGCCTACAAGGCTGTGGAGCTTGTGCGCCTCGCCACCAAGGCGGGCCACGCGGTGCGCGTGATCCAGACGCCCGCCGCGCAGCGCTTCGTGGGCGCCGCCACGTTCGAGGGCATCACCGGCGCGCCGGTCCTGGTCGACGAATTCGAGCTGGACCCCGCGCGCGGCGCCTTCCCAGGCGATCCGGCGCCGGAGCACGCGCCGATCTCGCACCTCGAGCTCGTGCGCCGCTGCGACGTCTACACGATCGCGCCGGCGACCGCGAACACGATCGCCAAGCTCGCCAACGGGCTCGCCGACAATTTGCTCACGAGCGCCGCGCTGGCGTGCCCCGCGCCGCTCGTGATCGCGCCGGCGATGAACAATCTGATGTTCGAGCACCCCGCCACTCGCGAAAACCTGCGCGTGCTCGAGGCGCGCGGGGCGCGAATCGTGGCGCCCGACACCGGCTCGCTCGCGTCGAAGGGCGAGCACGGCATCGGCAGGCTGGCGGAGCCGGCGGCGCTGCTTGCCGACATCGAGAGTGCGCTCGGCGCCGCGGGCTACATGCCGCACTCGCTGGACGGCCTGCGCGTGCTGGTGACGGCCGGCGGCACCCGGGAGCCGATCGACTCCGTGCGCTACGTGGGCAATCGCTCTTCCGGCCGCATGGGCTTCGCCCTCGCCGACGAGGCGGCGCGGCGCGGCGCAGAGGTAACCGTGATCGCCGCCAATGTGTCGCTCCCGCGTTCGCCCGGCGTTCGCTACGTGGAGGTGGTCACCGCCGCCGAGCTCGAGCAGGCGGCGCGCGCCGAGTTCGACTCGGCCGACGTGCTGCTGATGGCCGCGGCGGTCGCCGACTTCCGGCCGACGGCGCCGGAGGAGTCGAAGATCAAGAAGGACGGCCGGGACCGCCTCGAGATCGAGATGGAGCCGACCGTGGACGTGCTCGCGTCGCTGGCGGGGGGTCGCCGCCCGGGTCAGACGCTCGTGGGCTTCGCGGCGGAGCACTCCGGCGACTACCTCCAGCTCGCGCGCGAGAAGCTCGACCGCAAGGGCCTCGACGCGGTCGTGGTGAATGACATCTCGTGCCCCGAGATCGGCTTCGACTCCGACGAGAACGAGGTTGCCATAGTCACAGGCGCGGGTTCGACCGAAGTCCCGCGGGTAAGCAAGGCCGAGGTGGCGCGCGCAGTGATCGACGTTGTGGAGCGGCTCCGGGCCGAGACGGAGAAGACGGCGCCACGGGAGGTGGGAAGTTCATGAGCGAGCGCGATCGCAGCCCAGAAGAAGAGCGCGGCGAGCGGGTGTACGACCTGTTCACGCGCGGCAGCGCGCTGCTCGAGGCCGGCGACTACAACGCCGCGTCGATCCCACTCGAGAAGGCCCGCGACCTCGAGCCCGACAAGAGCTCGATCCGCGAGGCGCTCGGCCGCGCGTACTTCCGGAGCGGTCGCTACGCCGCCGCCGGCGAGGAGTTCGAGGCGGTCGTCGAGCGCCACCCGATGAACGACTTCGCGCACTTCTGCCTGGGGCGCTCATACGAGAAGACGGGCCGGCGCAAGGAAGCGCGCCGCCACCTCGCACTCGCTGCCTCGCTGCAACCACAGCGGGCGGACTACCGCGTGTACCGCGCCCGAATAGACCGCGCGGCCTGATCCCGGTGCAAACCTTCGCCATGCTGCGTCCTCGGGCGCTCGCCAAGCTTCGGCCCTGCGTCCTCGCCTGACTCGGTTTTCGCCGGGATCACGCCTGCGGTGCCGCGGCTACCGCTTCAGCCTCAGGCTCAGCTTCCTCGTGGCCGCGTTGCCGGCGAGGTCGCTCAGCGCCAGGGTGACTCTGACGGTGAGGCGCTTGCCTCTCCTCAGAACGGCCCGTGCCTTGGCGGCGTTCCGCCGCGCGAGCCTCAGCGTGATTTTCCTCCGCACGTTCGCGGTCAGAGAGACGTGGCGGCTCCTGAAGCGCAGCAGCTTTGAAGTGCTCGGCACGCTGACCGTGGCGGTGACCCTGCCCGTGACGTTCTCGCTCGACGTGGCGGAGAAAGAGATGGTCCCGCGGCGCGAGAGGCGCGCCGACCGTCCGAACGCTGTGATCAGCGGCCGGGTCTCGTCGGCTGGCGAAACCTGCGGCTGTGCGTTCGGCGCGCGGGCGCCGAAGTCGTAGCCGGCCTGGTAGGTGACGGCGGCGAGGCCGGCCTGGCCCTGGAGCGAGGGGTGGAAGTAGTCCTCCGTGCTCACGTCGCCTTCGGCGAACTGCCAGTTGAACACGGCCTCGTTGTCGAAGAGGCACTGCGCGAACTCGGCGCAGACCGCGCGCAGCTGCGCGTTGTCGTCGATCACGCGCTGGCGCACCATCGCGCGCCGCTCGACGTCGGCAGGCGCCATGGAGGTCGGGTTCTCGAGCATGGTCGGGCACACCTCCTGGCTGCTCCAGGCAGCGGTGGCGCTCGTGTTCGTGTGGAGGATCTCCCAGAGCCGATAGGGGTCCGGGATGCTCGCGACGAACACGCGCACTCCCGGCAGGTTGCCCGTGAGATCGCTCATCGCCGTCCGGAACTGGGTGCCCAGGACCGACGGCTCGGTCATCGTGGCGGGGGTCAGGCTGCCGCCGCAGACGTCGTTGACGCCCATCAGGATCGTCACGTACGCAGGCGCGTCGGCGACCGCGGCCTCCACCTCGGTATCGAGGTAGTCCATGTTTCGGCCCGACACCGCGCGATTGACCGCCTGGCCCGAGAGCGCGGGGTTCAGCGGCACCAGCCGCTGGTAGTGGCTCTGCACCGCGGGCGTCGTGCCGGTCGACCAGGAGTTCTCCGCACAGCTTGGGTCCGTGCTGCAGCCGTCGCTGTAGAGGCCGGTCGTGAACGAATCGCCGAGCGCGTCCATCGAGCCGGGCGGCGTCAGCCCGGGCGGCGCCGCGCGCGCGCCTGTTGGAGGCGCGATAACGACCGCCAAGGCGACGAACAACAGGAGCAAGAGCGAGCCCCGATCAGGCCGTCCGAGACGCATTTTTGGCACGCACCAACCTCTCGGTCACGCCCATCACAACGTGGTCAAAGCGGGCGCGTCTGCGCCTTGACTCTCTCTATACCGGGCTCTATACCCGGGTACCGGAACAGCACCCGACAGCGGGAACCGGGATGCAACCGAAGCGAGACCGGCGCCTTCGCCGCGGCCCCCGTCGGCGCAGGGAGTCGATCGGCGCTGTCGCCCGGCAGAGGGGGGAGCGGCGATGAGCCCAGACCTTGCCCGTCGACTCGTGGCCGAGGCGCTAGGGACGGCGCTGCTCGTGACGTTCGGCGCGGGCTCGGCGGTCGCGGGGCTGCGCTCTGGCGGCGGCCGCCTCGAATACGCCGGACTCGGGATGGTGGCGATCGCGTTCGCGCTCGTGATCGCCGTGGCGATCTACGCGTTCGGCAAGACGTCCGGCGCCCACATCAACCCTGCCGTGACGATCGCCCTCGTGGCCCGCGGGCGCTTCCCGGCGGCCGAGGCCGTTCCATACATAGTCGTACAGCTGATCGGCGCGTTCCTTGGCGCGCTGCTGATAGTGGCGGCGTTCGGGAAGGAAGCGATCGACCTGGGCGGCGTGGGCGGCACTCACCTCGCCGACGGGATCACGTTCTGGCGAGGCGTGATCGCGGAGACAATCGCGACGTTCCTGCTCGTCACGGCGATCTTCGCGCTCGCAGTGGATCGCCGAGCGCCGACCGGCTGGGCGGGTCTGATCATCGGGCTGTCGGTGGCATGCGGGATCCTGATGATTGGCCCGATCACGGGTGGGTCCCTGAACCCGGCGCGGACGTTCGGGCCGTTGCTGACCACCTCGCTCTGGGGCGGGGACACCGACTGGAACGACTTTCCGGTCTACATCATCGGGCCCGTGGCCGGGGGAGTGCTCGCCGCGTTTACCTACGACTACGTGGCCCAAATGCGAGCGGCCGAGGAGCCGGTGGTCGAGCCGCCGCAGGGCGCCGCTGGCGACATCACGGGCCGCCAGCCCGCCGGATCCGCCGTGGGGGAGCCTGCGCAGGGCGCTGCGGGAGACATCGCAGGGCGTCAGGAGCCCATGCGGTGAAGTGCCATACCTGAGGAGGAAAGAAATGGCTGAAGAAAACAGAGGCGTCGTATACATGGGCCCGGGCACCGTCGAGGTGCAGGACATCGACTTCCCGTCCTTCGAGCTCAAGCCCGGGCCGGGCGTCCCCGAAGAGAGCATCGGCAGGAAGACGAATCACGGGGTGATCCTGCGCATCGTGTCGACGAACATCTGCGGCAGCGACCAGCACATGGTGCGCGGCCGCACGACCGCCCCGCCGGGGCTGATCCTCGGTCACGAGATCACCGGCGAGGTCATCGAGAAGGGCCGCGACGTGGAGTTCCTCAACGAGGGCGATCTCGTCTCGGTTCCCTTCAACATCGCCTGCGGGCGCTGCCGGAACTGCAAGGAGCGCAAGACCGGCATCTGCCTGACGGTCAACCCGTCGCGTCCCGGGGCGGCCTACGGCTACGTGGACATGGGCGGCTGGCCGGGAGGCCAGGCGCAGTTCGTGATGGTGCCGTACGCGGACTTCAACTGCCTGAAGTTCCCCGACAAGGATCAGGCGATGGAGAAGATCCTCGACCTGACCATGCTGTCGGACATCTTCCCGACCGGTTACCACGGCTGCGTGAGCGCGGGCGTGACCACGGGGAGCACGGTGTACGTCGCTGGGGCGGGGCCGGTGGGCCTGGCGGCGGCGCACGCGGCCCAGCTGCTCGGCGCGGCGGTCGTGATGGTGGGCGACCTGATCCCGGAGCGGCTCGAGCAGGCTCGAAGCTTCGGCTGCGAGCCGATCGACGTGTCGAAGGGCGACCCGAAGGACCAGATCGCGAACCTGATCGGCGAGCAACTGGCCGAGGGGATCAACCCGCCGACACACATCCCGGAGATCGACGCGGGCGTCGACGCGGTCGGGTTCGAGGCACGCGGGCACGGAGCGGACGCCGAAGAGGAGCTGCCCGCGACGGTGCTGAACTCGCTGATGGACCTCACACGCGCGGGCGGCAAGCTCGGCATCCCGGGTCTGTACGTGACCGGCGATCCGGGTGCGAAGGACGACGCCGCGCAGCACGGCTCGTTGTCGATCCGGATCGGCCTCGGCTGGGCGAAGTCGCACGAATTCATGACCGGTCAGACGCCGGTGATGATGTACAACCGCGAGCTGATGATGGCGATCCTCACCGATCGCTGCCAGATCGCGAAGGCGGTGAACGCGACGGTCATACCGCTCGACGATGCGCCGCAGGGTTACAAGGACTTCGACCAGGGCGCGGCCCGGAAGTACGTCCTGAACCCGAACGGGCTCATTCCGCAGGCCTGATTCAACGTATAGCGGGGAGGCGGCGGTGCTTTGGCGCCGCCGCCGCTCTGCCTCTAGACGTCGATCTCGGCCTCGAGCGCGGCGATCTGGCCCCGCAGCTCGTGGTAGCGGTCGACGTACGGCTCCAGGCGCGGATCCTTGCCGAGCGTCCTCGAATGGCCCATCGCATAGGCGAACTCCATCGAGTGGATCAGCTCGTGGTACTCGGCGCGCAGCGCGTCAAGGCGGGATTCGGCTGACACGAGCGTTGATGGTAGAAGGCGCCGCGGCGGCAAACCCTGTCGCGTGGGCGCGCTCAGGGATCGGCGTGGATCCGGCCCTTCGACTCCGACAGCCGGCCGCCCACGCGCCCGTTCCGCACCGCGACTACCTCGGCCATGATCGACAGCGCGGTCTCCTCGGCGTCGCGCGCGCCGAGGTCGAGCCCGATCGGCGCCGCGATGCGGTCGATCTGCTCCTCGGACACGCCGGACGCGAGCAGCCGCGCGCGCCGGTCGGCCTGGGCGCGGCGACTCCCCATCGCACCGACGTACGGAGCGGGGGAGGCGAGCGCGAGCGTGAGCGCGGCGTCGTCGAGCTTCGGGTCGTGAGTGAGCACGGCGATGTAGGTGGCGCGGTCGATACCGTCGAGCGTCCGCAGCGCCTCCTCCGGCCAGGCGGCGATCACCTGCTCGGCGTCGGGGAAGCGCTCGGGCGTTGCGAAACGGGAGCGCGGATCGATCACGTACGGGCGCCAGCCGGTCGCGCGAGCCACCCTGCACAGCGCCGCGGCGAAGTCAACAGCGCCGAATACGAGAATCCGTGGCGCCGGCGCTGACACGTCCACGAACAACCCAACGTCCCCGGCCTCGCGTAGCTCCGAGCGCTCCGCCCAGATCAGCTCCTCGGCGACAGCCAGCGCGGCCGAGTCGAGCTCGTCACTGCCCAATGAACCGTCGACCTGCGCGTCAGGGAGCACCAGCATCCGCGCGCCGACGGCGGAGACAGGCTCGCCGCTCACGACCGTCACGAGCGCAGCCCGCTCGCCCGCCCGCGAGAGCTCGTAGAAGCGGGCTTGCTCTCTCATGGCTTGTAGCGCTCGACGAATACGTCGATCTCGCCGCCGCAGGGCAGACCGACGTCCCACGCCTCGGAGTCCGCGATGCCGAAGTGCAGCAGCCGTGGCTCGGCGCCCGAAAGGATCTCTTCGGCCACCTCGACGACCGCACCCTCCACGCAGCCGCCCGACACGGCGCCGGACACCTCGCCCCTCGAGCTGATCGCCATCTTCGAGCCCGGGGGGAGCGGCGCCGAGCGGCGCGTCGCCACGACGGTGGCCACCGCGACGGAGTCACCGCGCGCGGACCACTGCTGCACGTCGGCCAGAACGTCGGTCATGACTGGACCTCCTTGGTGCGAGCCCGGGGCAGGCGGTGGCTGCTCCAGAGCGTCACGTAGACGGGTGAGCGGAAGCGGTCGGCGGGCACGCCGCCGCTGCGGGCGAGCATCGCCTGGGTGGCCTCCGGGGTGGTGATGAAGCGAAGCAGCGCCCATGCCTGCGCCGAGCGCCGGTCGGGGCCGAGCGCGCTCGCATACCAGAGCCGCTCGACGGGAGTGCCGCGGATGTCGAGGCGCGCGAGCGAAGCGCGCTTCAGGTCGTCGAGCACGGTGTGCGTGATAGCCAGCGCCACGCCTTCGCCCGCCGCGGCGGCCCGCGCCGCCGCCGCGTAGGTTGGGAATGCCTTCACCTCGTCGGGCGCGAGCCGGTGCCGTTCGAAGAACGCGCCCACAGCGGTCTCGGGGCCGGCGCCGGCAGGGCCCACGAGCCAGCGCTCACCGGCGAGCTCGGCCGGCGCGATCTCGCGGCGGCGGGCGAGCCGGTGCGAGCTGCGGGCCACGACCACGAGCCGGTAGCGCAGGAACGGCACCGACTCGGTCCCGAACGACGCGTCCCCGGACAGCCGCGGGCCGAGCACCACGTCGGCGATGCGGTCTTCGAGCAGTCCCGCGAAGGCCGTGCTCGGGTGGACTTCCACGCTCAGTTCCACGTTCTGCACGCGCCCGGTGAAGGCGTCGAACACCGGCGGCGCGACCTGCTCCGAGATGGCGGGCGTGACCGCCACACGCAGCAGCGCGGCGGCGCCCTGCGCCTCGGTCACCGAGCGCTGCGCGCGCGCGGCGAGGCCCAGGATCTCCGAGGCAGCGCTCGCGAGGCGCGCGCCTCCGGGCGTCAGCGCGATCCCTCCGTCGCGGCGCTCGAACAGCTCGTCCCCGAAGTCGCGCCGCAGTGCGGCGACTGCCCCGGACACCGCCGGCTCGCTTACGCCGAGCGAGCGCGCGGCGGCCTTCACCGAACCGAGCCGGGCGACCGTCGCAAACGCTTGAAGCTGCGCGAACGTCATCCGCGGAGTCTCCTCAGTGAGCGCCGAATTAAGCGATCGCTTAAGAGGGCCTTGACCCTTCGATCTTACAGTGGGACTTTTCCCGCGCCACCGGGTTGCCCGGCTACTGAAGGAGGCCCCTGTGCAGGTACCGGCTCCGTTCGAATACGAGCGAGCGACGAGCGTCGAGGACGCTCTCTCGCTGCTCGAGCGGCTCGGTCCCGAGGCGCGGCTCATCGCGGGCGGTCACAGCCTGCTGCCGATGATGAAGCTGCGGCTCGCCGCGCCCGAGCACCTGATCGACATCAACGATCTCGCGGCTCTCGACTTCATACGCGAGGAGGGCGGCGACATTTGGATCGGCGCGCTCACCCGCCACCGCGAGCTGCTCGAGTCCGAACTGCTCGGCAAGCACTTCCCGATCTTCCACGACGCCGAGCGCGTGATCGCCGATCCGCTCGTGCGCAACCGCGGCACGATCGGCGGTGCGCTATGCCAGGCCGATCCATCAGAGGATCTCTCCGCCGTCTGCGCGGCGGTGAAGGCACAGGCCGTGATCCGCGGCAGCCAGGGCGAGCGCGTGGTGTCGATGGACGAGTTCCACCGCGGGCCGTACGAGACCGCCGTCGGCGACGCCGAGATGCTCGTCGAGATCCGCCTCCCCGTGCGCGAGGGTGCGGGCAGCGCGTACGAGAAGCTCGAGCGCCGTTCAGGCGACTGGGCGGTCGCCGCCTCCGGCGTGTGCGTCTGGACGGACGGCGGGACGATCACCGACGCCGGGGTCGCGCTCGCGGCCGTCGGTTCGAACGCGGTCCGCGCCGCCCGCGCCGAGGAGGCGCTGCGCGGCGAGCGGCCGTCCGAGGAGCTGTTCGACGAGGCCGCGCGGCTCGCGGCGGAGGACTGCTCGCCCGCGAGCGACCAGAGGGGCCCGGCCGAGTACAAACGCCACCTGGCCGGCGAGCTGACGAAGCGCGCGCTTCGACGCGCGGTGGAACGCGCACTCACATAGGAGGAAGAACCGTGCAGGTGAACCTGACCGTCAACGGCGAGGAGGTCACGCGCGAGATCGAGCCGCGCCTCCTCCTCGTGCACTTCCTGAGGGACACGCTCGACCTGACGGGCACGCACTGGGGCTGCGACACGAGCAACTGCGGCGCGTGCACCGTGCTGATGGACGGCGAGCCCGTGAAGTCGTGCACCGTGCTAGCCGCGATGGCGGGCGGCCACGAAGTCCGCACGATCGAGTCGATGGAGAAGGACGGGGCGCTCGACCCCGTCCAGCAGGGCTTCATGGAGGAGCATGGGCTCCAGTGCGGGTTCTGCACTCCGGGCATGATCCTGACCGCGCGGGCGCTCCTCGATCGCAACCCGAACCCGAGCGACGAGGAGATCCGCGAGGCGATCTCCGGGCAGATCTGCCGCTGCACCGGCTACGTGAACATCGTCAAGTCCGTCCGCTGGGCGGCCGAGCACTCCGGCGCCGCCACGGCGGAGCCGGCGGCGACGAGTTAGGAGGGGCCATGGCCACCGTTGAAGAACGCCCCGTCGGCTACGGCCGCATGAAGCGGAAGGAAGACCCGCGCTTCATCCGCGGCAAGGGCAACTACGTGGACGACGTCAAGTTGCCGGGCATGCTGCACGGAGCCGTGCTCCGCAGCCCGCTCGCGCACGCACGGATCGTCTCGATCGACACGTCGGCGGCCCTGCAGCACCCCAAGGTGCACGCGGTCATCACTGGCAAGGACCTCGAGGCGCAGAAGCTCGCCTGGGCGCCGACGCTCTCGGCCGACGTGCAGGCCGTGCTGGCGCTCGACAAGGTCTGCTTCCAGGGCCAGGAGGTGGCGTTCGTCGTCGCCGACGACCGCTACTCGGCACGCGACGCACTTGAGCTGATCGACGTCGAGTACGAGCCGCTCCCCGCTGTGGTGGACGCGCGCAAGGCGCTCGACCCGGATGCTCCGGTGATCCGCGAGGACCTCGAGGGAAAGACCGACAACCACATCTTCGACTGGCAGGCCGGAGACAAGGCGGCGACAGATGCCGTGTTCGAGAAGGCCGACGTCGTGCTGGTCCAGGACATGATCTACCCCCGCGTCCATCCGGCGCCGATGGAGACCTGCGGCTGCGTGGCCGACTTCGACGCGGTCGACGGGAAGCTCACGCTCTGGTGCACCACGCAGGCTCCGCACGCGCACCGCACGCTGTACGCACTGGTGGCGGGGCTGCCCGAGCACAAGATCCGCGTGATCTCGCCCGACATCGGAGGCGGCTTCGGCAACAAGGTGGGGATCTACCCCGGCTACGTGTGCGCGGTGGTCGCATCGATCGTGAGCGGTCATCCGGTGAAGTGGATGGAGGACCGCACGGAGAACCTCACGAGCACCGCGTTCGCACGTGACTACGTGATGCGGGGCGAGATCGCCGCCACGAAGGAGGGGAAGATCCAGGCGGTGCGTGTGAACGTGATCGCCGACCACGGCGCGTTCAACGCGGCGGCGCAGCCGACGAAGTACCCGGCGGGCTTCTTCCACATCTTCACCGGCTCGTACGACCTGGAGGCGGCGCACTGCGCGGTGACCGGCGTCTACACGAACAAGGCACCTGGCGGAATCGCCTACCGCTGCTCGTTCCGCGTGACAGAGGCCGCCTACGTGGTCGAGCGCATGGTCGATGTCCTGGCCGACGAGCTCGGCATCGACCCGGCGGAGCTTCGGCTGAAGAACTTCATCCGGCCGGAGCAGTTTCCGTACGAGAACAAAACCGGCTGGGTGTACGACTCGGGCGAGTACGAGCGCGCGATGCGCAAAGCGCTCGAGATGGCGGGCTACGACCAGCTCCGCGAGGAGCAGAAGGCAGCCCGCGAGCGCGGGGAGTTGATGGGCATCGGCGTGTCGTTCTTCACTGAGACCGTCGGCGCCGGGCCGCGCAAGCAGATGGACATCGCGGGCCTCGGCATGGCGGACGGCGCCACGCTGCGGGTGCATCCGACCGGCAAGGCCGTACTAGGGATCAGCGTCCAGAGCCAGGGACAGGGCCACGAGACCACGTTCGCGCAAATCGTGGCCGAGGAGCTCGGGATCCCGCCGGAGGACATCGAGGTCGTACACGGCGACACGGACGAGACTCCCTTCGGCCTGGGCACCTACGGCAGCCGCTCGACTCCGGTCTCTGGCGCGGCCACCGCGGTGGTCGCGCGCAAGGTGCGCGAGAAGGCGCGTCTGATCGCGGCTGCCATGCTGGAGGCCTCACCGAAGGACCTCGAATGGGAGAAGGGCCGCTGGTTCGTGAAGGGCGATCCCGAGCAGGGCAAGACGATCCAGGAGATCGCGCTCGGCGCGCACGGCACCGTGGACCTGCCAGAGGGGGTGGAGGGCGGCCTCGACGCCGAGACCGTCTACAACCCGGTGAACCTCACGTTCCCGTTCGGTGCCTACATCTGCGTGGTCGACGTCGACCCGGGCACCGGCCATGTCAAGGTGAGGCGCTTCGTGGCGGTGGATGACTGCGGCACGCGGATCAACCCGATGATCATCGAGGGCCAGATCCACGGCGGCCTGGCGGAGGGGGTCGGCATCGCCCTGATGGAGCTGATCAGCTTCGACGAGGAGGGCAACTGCCTCAACGGCTCGTTCATGGACTACCTCATCCCGACGTCGATGGAGGTGCCGGACTTCGAGCTCGGTGAGACCGTCACGCCGTCGCCGCATCATCCGATCGGGGCGAAGGGTGTGGGCGAGTCGCCCACGGTGGGCTCGCCACCCGCCATAGTCAATGCCGTGATCGACGCGCTTGAGCCATACGGCGTCCGCCATTTCGACATGCCGTGCTCGCCCGCGCGCGTGTGGGCGGCGATGCGGGGGAGCGTCGAGCCGCCTGCATGATGGGACCCGAGCTGACCCGGCGAGCGGACGCGCTCTCAGCGGAGCGCGTTCCGTTCGTCGTGGCCACGGTCGTGCGCGCGCAACGGCCAACGAGCGTCCGCGCCGGCGACTCGGCGATCGTGCTCGGCGACGGCACGATCGAGGGCTTCGTGGGCGGCGCCTGCGCGGAGACGTCCGTGCGGCTGCACGCGCTGCGCGTGCTCGAGACCGGGGAGCCGCTGCTCCTGAAGATCGTCCCCGAGGGCGGCGAGGCAGCGACGGAGGAGGGGGCGGTGGTGGAGCGCAATCCCTGCCTCAGCGGCGGCGCCCTCGAGCTGTTCCTCGAGCCGCGGGTACCCGCGCCGCGGATAGCGGTGGTCGGCGAGACACCGATCGGCTTCGCGCTCGCGCGCGTGGGCGAGGAAGTCGGCTTCGACGTGGAGGTGGGGGCGAGCGGTCCCGAGCTCGGCGACCAGGTAGCCCTCGTGGTCGCTTCGCACGGGCGGGAGGAGGACGCCGCACTCGCGGCGGCACTCACCGCCCGGGTGCCGTACGTGGGCCTCGTGGCGAGTCGGCGGCGGGGCGAGGCGGTGATCGAGTCGCTGCGCCAGGCGGGCGTCGGGGAGGAGGACCTTGGGCGCCTGCACACGCCCGCGGGCCTCGCGATCGGGGCGGAGACGCCGGCGGAGATCGCGCTCTCGATCCTCGCGGAGATCGTGGCCGAGCGGCAGTCGCCCCGCGCGGAGGAGGCCGCGACAGCCGTCGACCCGGTTTGCGGCATGACGGTCGCGATCTCGGCAGCCACACCCTCGGCCGATCTCGACGGGCGCCGCTTCTGGTTCTGCGGCGATGGCTGCCGCGAGGCGTTCGAGGCAGATCCGAGCCGCTATGCCGCAGGAGCCCGCTAGCCAGTTCACGACAGGACTCGTGATGGCCGCCGGCGGGTCGAGCCGCCTCGGCCGCCCGAAGCAGCTCCTGCCGTACGGCGAGGGAACGCTGCTCGGGCACGTGGTGGACACCGCCCGTCGCTGCTCGTTCGACCAGCTGCTCGTCGCGGTCGGGGGGTCCGCAGACGAGGTGACCGCCGGGGCCGATCTCAACGGCGTCGAGGTCGTCGTCAACGAGGAGTACGGAACTGGCTGCGCGTCCTCGCTCCGCACCGGAATCCAGGCGGCGGACCCGCGCTGGACGATGCTCGTGCTGATCCTCGGGGACCAGCCCGGGGTGACGCCGGCCAGCGTCGAAGCCTTGTTGGCCGGGCGCGGTGACGCGCCGCTCGCGGTGTGCCGGTACGACGATGCGCGAGGCCACCCGCTGGCCGTCGCACGCGAGCTCGAGAGCGGCCTGCTCGCGCTGCACGGCGACAAGGGCGTGTGGAAGCTGATGGATCGCCTCGGGGACCAGGTCGCCGAGGTGCGGGTTCCCGGCCCGGTGCCGGTCGACGTGGATACGTGGGACGACTACGAGGCGGTGCTGGCCGCCGCCGCGCGGTGAGCAGCTCGGCGAGGTCCGGCGCGGGCGAGGCCGTGCGCGCGGCGGTGCCGGACGCCGGCGCGCTCGCGCTGCGTCTCGACGAGGTCGACTACCTCGCCGATCCGGGGCTCGCGACCGTCATGTTTCTCAGCCTGCGGCTGCCGCAGCCGCTCCTGCTCGAGGGCGAGGCGGGCGTCGGCAAGACCGAGGCCGCCAAGGCGCTCGCGCTGGCGCTCGACACGCCGCTGATCAGGCTGCAGTGCTACGAGGGCATCGACGCCGCTGAGGCGCTGTACGAGTGGAACTATCCGCGGCAGCTGCTCGGCATCCGGCTGGCCGAGTCGCGCGGGCGCGAGCTCTCCGAGAACGAGCTGTTCGGCGAGGAGTATTTGATCAGGCGGCCGCTGCTGCAGGCGATCGAGCACGAGGGGCCGCGCCCGGCGGTGCTGCTGATCGACGAGCTCGACCGCGCCGACGACGACTTCGAGGCGTTCCTGTTCGAACTCCTCGCGGAGGCGAGCGTGACGGTGCCCGAGATCGGCACGATCAGGGCCAAGGTGCCGCCGGCGGTCGTACTCACGTCGAACCGCACGCGCGACCTGCACGACGCGCTGAAGCGCCGCTGCCTCTACCACTGGATTGACTACCCGTCGCCCGAGCGGGAGGTTGAGATCGTGCGCCGCCGCGTGCCCGAGAGCTCGGCCGAGCTGGCGCGCGACGCGGCCGCCGCGCTGCAGCGGCTGCGCGCGAGCGACGTGCAGAAGCCGCCGGGGATCGCGGAGGCGATCGACTGGGTGGCGGCCCTCGAGCTGCTCGGCGCCGAGCGCCTCGACGAGGACGCCGCGCAGCGCACGCTCGGGTCCGTGCTCAAGTACCGCGAGGACCAGGAGCTCGTGCGCGAGCGCGGGCTCGACTGGCTCGTGGGAGCGGGCTGAGGTGGCGGGCTCCGTGGACCTGCCGCGCGCTGCCGTGGCGTTCGGGCGGCGGCTCCGTGCGGCCGGTCTGCCGGTCACGCCGGGACGCGCCGCCCGCTTCGCCGAATCGCTCGCGCTGCTCGCGCCGCTAACGCGCGAGCGCGTGTACTGGGCCGGGCGCGCCTCGTTCGTCTCCGGGCGCGGCGACGTGGACGTGTTCGACCGCGTGTTCGGCCAGGTGTTCGACGGACTGCTCGATCCGGCGGATGCTCGCGGTGAGCGCGGCTCCGAGCCGGTGCAGGCGGGCGAGCCGGGTGATCGCGCGGCGCCCGCCGGTGCGCGCGAGGTCGCTCCGCTCGGCGGCTCGGGCCTGGGGCTAGTGGCCGGCCCGCGCGGGAGCGG
>DASVXS010000221.1:0-3286 GCA_036392575.1 Thermoleophilaceae bacterium
TCCGGCGAACGAGAGCTCGGACGCGGAGGACCGCGTGATCGAGCTGGCGGTCGACCACGCGTTCAACGCCGGGTCGATCGTCGTGGCCGCCGGTGGCAACGAGGGCTCGGGACAGGTCGACGTGCCGTCGGCCTACCCGCACGTGCTGTCGGTTGCCGCCACCGACGCGAGTGACCTGCGCGCGAGCTTCTCGAACTTCGGCGACTTCGTAGACCTCGCCGCGCCGGGCGACTCGGTGATCACGACAGCGCCGCGCTCACTCTGCGCGAGCGGGTACCAGGTCGCGTCGGGCACGTCGTTCTCGGCGCCGGCGGTCTCGGGTGCGGTCGCGCTGGTGGATCACGTGCGGCCGGGCCTGACGGTCTCGCAGAGGTTCGAGCTCGTGCGACGCAGTGCGCGCGACGTCGGCACGCCCGGGTTCGACGTAGGCACCGGCCTCGGTGTGCTCGACGTGTCGAACGCGCTCTCGGGACCGGTGCCCGTCGGCGACGGCTACGAGGTCGACGACGACGTGTACTGGATCACCGGCCGCTTCGCGAAGAGCCATCGGGCTCTGCTGCGCCGAACACGGCGGAGCGGCCGCGCGACGGGGCGTGTCTCCGGTTTCAACGACCCCACGGACGTGTACCGGGTGGAGCTCCGGAAGGGAGATTCGCTGAAGGCGACGCTCACCGGAGCGGCCGGCAGCCGCTTCGCGCTCGGGATCTGGAGCCCGCGCACGCGCGGCCTCGACATCACCGAGAACAGGACCAGGGGGCGACTGCTCGCGTACCGGGACAAGCCCGGCGCCGGCGAGCGGCTGACCGCACGAAAAGTGGCCACGAGCGGGAGTTATTACGTGTCGGTCGAGGCGCCGCACCCGGATCGCGCCGACACCACGTACGTGTTGACCGTCCGGAGGGGCTGACTTAGGATGGCCCCACAAGCGGGCTCACCTGGCCCTTCTGCGCCCGCTGGTTCGCTTATGCGGTATCGAGCCGCCTACATCGCCGGGGCGCTGGCGATCCTGCTTGCAATTCCCCCGGCGGGAGCGGGTGCTGCGTCGCCTGCGCCGGCGGGCCCCCACGTTCGCTCGGGGCATGTGCAGGAGGATCCGGCAACGCGCGCGAAGCGTGCCGAGCGCCGGCGCAAGATACGCAGGCAGCTCGCGCGCGAGGTGCGACGCAATCCGCGCGTGGTGATGACGAAACGCTTCATCCGCAAGGCCGGCCACGTGCGCTTCGACCTGCCGCTCACCGTGCGGCTCAACCCGCTGATCGACGACGACGTGAACACGGCCACACCGCCCGTTTTCGCGCCGTCCGACGACACGTTCGACTACACGACGGACGCCACCCCGGTCGCGGATCCCGCGGGCTCGCTCGCGCCGCTCGCAAGCCCGCTGCTCACGGGCAGCTTCAAGCTCGCCGCGCGGTTCGGGAAGACGATCGTCGGCTACGACACCGGTTCGATAGGCGTCGAGGTCGGCACGCGCGACATCGACCTGCAAGCGGGCTCCATCCCCCTGGTGCAGCCGGCGAGCCCGTGTCCCGACTCCAGTCCGGCGCTGAGGACCGGGCCGATCTCGATCTCCGAGATCAGCGGCTGGTCACGCACCGGCTTCCTCGCGCTCGCGGGCGGGCGCACCTCGCTCAGCCTCTACACACAGTGGAGCTTCAGCTCGCTGCGCCAAGGCGACTTCACGACCACGCCCGGCAGTTTCACCGACGGCTGCACCGGCCAGTACTTCTGGACGAAGAAGATCGGGCCGACGCTGCCGCCGGTACCGCTCGAGATGATCGGGACCTCGGCGGTGAACCCCGCGATCACCACGGACGGGAAGCTGCGGTTCCTGAAGCTCACGATCGACGACGTCGTGCTGCCCCAGGAGGACTTCGCGGCGACGATTCACGTGTGCAGCGACGCCGACCCGAGCGAAACGCCTGAGGCGAGCCCTCCGCCTGGCGGCATCTGCACGGGTGTCAGCGGCGACGACGTGCCGATCGCCGCGCGGCTGAAGGTGAAGAAGCTCACAGCCGAAGTGCTGCTCGGCGACCTGCCCTCGTAGCTGCGAGCGTCAGGCGCGCAGGCTCGACAGCCGCAGGTAGCGCGAGACGGCCTCGGCGCGGTTGGCCGCGCGCAGCTTGCGCAGGATGTGCTTCACGTGCGACTTCACCGTGCCGGGTGAGATCACGAGGCGCTCGGCGATCATCGCGTTGGTGGCGCCTTCGGCCATCAGCGCGAGCACCTCGCGCTCGCGGCGCGTGAGCAGCCCCTCCGTGGGGTCCGCGAAGTCGGAGCCCCGCAGACGACGCGGCGCGATCCCCTCGACGGACGTGCGCTCGGCGGGGAGCGCCAGCTGCTCGCCCTCCGACTCGGCGATTGCGCTCTCCATCGCGGCGAGCATCTCGTGCAGGCGCCGCGACTGCGCGCGCAGCCGGTTCTGCATCAGCATGCACTCGTACGCGTGGGTGAAGCCCTCGGCGAAGGCCCAGATCACCTCACGGTCGAGCGGCGTCGCCTGCGTGCGGGCGAAGAAGTGATCGGCCGCGAAGAAGCCGACGACGCGTCCATTCGCCGCTACGGGCGCGGCGACATAAGACCGCGTCCGGCACGCACGCACGATCGCCTCGTGCGTTCGCTCGTCGTTACGGGCGTCCTCAACGAGCACCGCCTTGCGCTGGCGGATCATGTCGGTCTCGTGGAGCTCGGGCATGAGCTGCGGCTCGGAATGCCGCACCAGATCGAGGAACTCCGCGGCGCGGCTCGGGTGCGCCTCCATGTGCACACTCTCCGGCGCGATTTGCGAGCCCTGCACGCTGAAGAAGATCGAGCGGTCGAAGCCGCAGTGCCTGCAAAGCTCGACCGTCGCCTTCGAGAGCAGCTGCTCCGTGCTGCCGGCGCCGCGCAGGCGCGCCAGCGCTTCTCTCACGCCGCCAAGCGCGCCGGGAACGTCGGATTTGGTCTGCTCCGCACGCCTTTTGGTGGTTTTGGCCAGGCCACCGTGTAGCGCCGGAGCAGCCGTTGCTGCCCTCGTGTTCAAATCGCCCTCGAGTCCGCGCCGATCCTAACACGGTGATACCCCCTATGGGGGACAACATGTGTAACCGCTAGTGCGAGGCGCTGTAACCGATGCGTCAGGCGCGCGCTGGCGCAAGCTCCGATGGGGCAAGCGCCCGCTGCGGACGCCGCGCGCGGCGCCGCGAACGCTTCCGCTCGCGAGCCAGCTCACGCATGTAAGGGTGGAAATCGACCTGGATCGTGTGACGCGGCGAGCGCACGTAGCGCTTCGCCATACGCTCGCGAT
>DASVXS010000222.1:0-7728 GCA_036392575.1 Thermoleophilaceae bacterium
GTGATGAGCCGTCTCGGTCTGCGCGTGCTCGCCGAGCGGGAGGACGTGGTCGACTCGTCGGCGCTCGGCGCGACCGCGCGCGAGGAGGAGCCGGTCTTCTGGCAGGTTGGCGGGCTGGTCGAGGAGCCGCGCCTCTGCTTCGAGATCACGGTCGAGCTCGAGAGCGAGCTGGGCGTGCACGTGGCTTCGTTCTCCACGCACACGTGCGTCTACAAGGTGATGGGCACGCCCGCGGTGCTCGGCGCCTACTACCCGGACCTGCACGACAAGCGCATCGAGACCGCCGCGCTGCTCGGCCACAACCGCTACTCCACGAACACCTGGCCCTCGTTCAAGCGCGTGCAGCCGTTCTCGCTGCTCGGACACAACGGTGAGATCAACACCATCGCGCGTCTGTGCCAGGAGGCGGAGATGCTCGGCGTGCCGATCCACGAGGACGGCTCAGACTCGCAGGACCTGAACCGCATCGTCGAGGCGCTGATCAACCGGCGCGGGCTCTCGCTGGTGGAGGCGATCGAGCTCGTACTGCCGCCGATCGTGAACGAGATCAAGCAGCTGCCCGACGACCTGCGCTCGTTCTACATGTACCTGCGTCAGGCGTTCGGCCCGTTCGCGCAGGGGCCGGTCGCGCTTCTGTCACGCCACGGAGACGAGTGCGTGTTCAGCGTCGACGCGCTCGGCCTGCGGCCGCTCTGGCAGGTGGAGACGCAGGGGGCCTACGTGTTCACGTCCGAGCCCGGCGTCGTGCCGATCGCGGACGTCGTCTCGGAGCCGAAGCCGCTCGCGCCGGGTGAGAAGGTGATGGTGTCGATCGAGCGGCGCAAGCGCGAGGCGCGGCTGCGCGACCACGCGCGGCTTCAGTGGCTCGCGCAGGAGCGCTGGATCGCGCGCACCGGCGCCGAGCCGATCCACGGCTTCGGCGAGATGATCCCGGTCGGCGGCCCGCTCGAGGGCGCGGAGATCCCCGGCTACACGAGCGCCGGGCCGGCCGAGCCGGTGAAGGTCGAGGACCGCGTGCTCGGCGGCTTCGGCTGGCAGCGCGACGACATGAAGCTCGTGCAGCAGATGGCCGCCACGGGGCAGGAGCCGATCGGATCGCTCGGGTACGACGGCCCGCTCGCCTGCCTCTCGCCCGAGCGGCAGAACCTCGCGGACTACTTCAAGGAGTCGGTCGCCGTGGTCACCAACCCCGCGATCGACCGCGAGCGCGAGATCGAGCACTTCTCCTGCCGCGCGGTGTTCGGGCGCCGTCCGCGCCTCAGCGAGCTCGACCCGGTGCCGCACACGATCGAGACCGCCTTCCCAATCGTGCTCGGCGGGCACGACGGGCTCGCCCCGCTGTCGGACTCGGTCTACCGCGCGGTGGCGAAGGACCACAAGACGTATCTGCTCGAGGACCTCTGGGAGGCGTACCGCGGGCGCGCGAAGGTGCTCGACATCTCGTGCCTCGAGGCAGAGACCACGCAGGGCGCGATCGAGCGGCTTCGCCACGAGGCGACGACCGCTGCGCGTGACGGCTCGGAGCTGATCGTGCTCTCGGACCGCACCGCCTACGAGGGCGACCGCCGCTACATCGATCCGCACCTGGCGCTGAGCGCGGTCGACCTCGCGCTGCGACAGGCATGGGTCGAGCCTGGCGAGCAGAGCCTGCGGCGCCGCTGCGGGCTGGTGCTCCGGTCAGGCGCCCTCCGCAACGTGCACGACGTCGTGCTCGCTCTTGGGCTCGGCGCGGACGGCGTCTGTCCCTACGTAATGGTCGAGGTCGCCTGCATGGACGACTACCGCCAGGACATCGAGAACCTCGGCGCGGCGCTGCGCAAGGGCATCGAGAAGGTGATTTCGACGATCGGCATCCACGAGGTGCGCGGCTACGCGCGGCTGTTCTCGTGCATCGGGCTGAAACCGGAGCTCGTGGCGCTGCTCGACACGCCCGCCTACTTCGGCTCGGACTCGGGCGGCCTGGGTTTCGACGAGCTCGACGCCGACGGCGCCGAGCGGCAGCGGATCCTCGAGGGCGGCCTCGAATCGAAGCCCGCGAAGACCTTCCACTTCTACCCGAAGGTCTATAAGGCCGCGATCGCGGCGGCGAACGGCTCGGGCGGCTACGACGAGTACTCCGAGAAGGTGCGCGAGCTCGAGCTGGAGCAGCCGATCTCGCTTCGCCACATTCTCGAGCTCAAGGGCGACCGCGAGCAGGTGGCGGAGGCGGACGCCTCGGTTGGCCTGCACAGCTACCCGATCGTGATCAGCTCGATGAGCTTCGGCTCGCAGGGCGAGACCGCCTACCGCGCCTACGCCGAGGCCGCCAAGCGCATCAACGTGATCGCCATGAACGGCGAGGGCGGCGAGATCCAGGACATGTACGGCAAGTACCCGAAGTGGCGCGGCCAGCAGGTGGCATCGGGCCGCTTCGGGGTGACGAGCGAGATGGTCAACTCGTCCTACCTCGTGGAGATCAAGATCGGCCAGGGCGCGAAGCCGGGCGAGGGCGGCCACCTGCCGGCGAAGAAGGTCACCGAGAAGGTCGCGCTGGCGCGCAACGCCTCACCGGGCACCGACCTGATCTCGCCCTCGAACAACCACGACCTCTACTCGATCGAGGACCTCGCGGAGCTGATCGACGAGCTGAAGACGGCGAACCCCGACGTACGGGTGTCGGTGAAGGTGCCGGTGGTGCCGAACATCGGCACGATCGGTGTCGGCATCGCGAAGGCTGGCGCCGACATCATCACGCTGAGCGGCTTCGAGGGAGGCACGGGCGCGGCGCGCTCGCACGCGCTGCGGCACGTGGGCCTGCCGTCTGACATCGGCACGCGTGCGGTGCACCGAGCGCTGCTCGAGGCCGGCATCCGCAACCGCGTGGAGATCTGGGCGGACGGCGGCTTCCGCCACGGCTACGACATCGTGAAGATGCACTGCCTCGGCGCGAACCGAGTCGGCTTCGGCACGCTCGCGATGGTCTCGCTCGGCTGCACGATCTGCCGCGGCTGCCAGCTCGACACCTGCCACGTGGGCATAGCCACACAGATCGAGACGAAGCACGAGGCCGACCTCAAGGGCCTCAAGAAGTTCACGCCGCAGGAGTTCGAGCGCGCAGCCGACTCGTGCGCGCGCTTCTTCGAGGGCATGGGCGAGGAGGTCCGGCGTATCGTCGCGTCGCTCGGCTACGAGCGCGCCCAGGATCTGGTCGGCCGCTCGGATCTCTTGGTACAGGCGCACGCGAAGGGCTCAGTGGACGTGACCGACCTCGTCGCGCCGCTCGAGGAATTCCTCGACCTCGAGCCGATCGACCTGCCGACGCCGGCTGACGAGCGCGAGGAGCCCGGGCTGGTGGTGGCACGTCCGATCCGCATGAAGCCGAAGGACGCCTCGCAGGAGGTGGCCGCCCTCGCGACGGAGGTCGTCGCCGGCACCCGCGTGACGCGCCAGTACCCGCGTCCCGCCGACGCCAAGGACCGCGTGCTCGGCACCGAGCTGGCGGGAGAGCTCGCGCGGGCGCGCATCTTCCAGGGCGCGCCCGAGGCGAGCGAGGACACACTCGCGCACATCCAATTCGACGGTGGCTCGGTCGCGGGCCAGGGGCTCGGCGCCTTCAACGTGTACGGCGTGGACATCACGGTGGAGGGCGGCGCCCAGGATGGCGTGGCGAAGACGATGCTCGGCGGCAAGGTGTCGATCTTGAAGGGCCGCAACCGGGCAGGGCGGCGCGTGAACGGCTCGGTCGGGAAGTCGTTCGCCTACGGCGCGCAGCGCGGCCGCCTGTTCGTGCAGGGGAACGCCGATTCGCGCTTCTGCATCAGGCTCTCTGGCGCGGACGTCGTGATCGGTGGCGAGCCGGAGGAGCCGCTGCACGACGAGCGCGGTGGCATCGCGGACCGCGCGAACATCAAGGGCTTCGCGTTCGAGTACATGACCGCCGGCCGGGCCGTCGTCCTGGGCGACCCGGGCCCGTGGTTCTGCGCGGGCCAGACCGGCGGCCGCGTGTACCTGCGCGTGAACGGCGACTGGGGCCTCACCCGTGAGGCGCTCGCGTTCCGTAAGGGCAAGGGCGCAAAGGTGTCGCTCGAGGACCTCGACGCCGAGGGCTTGCTCGACGTGCAGGAGCTGCTCGGCTACTACGCCGAGGAATTGCGGCAGACGGGCCAACCCGACGAGGCGCTGCGGATACTCGACCTGGCCGCGGATCCGCGGGCGCACTTCATCATGTCGGTCCCGCAGGGTCAGCAGACCGATCCCTCGGTCTCAACCGAGTAATTAGGTTCGCTGCAGATTCCCGCGGTATATCCCTAGGCGTGAACCCGAACGCCGGCGCTGCGGCCGCGATGGTGCTGGTGGCGCTCTTCGCGCTGCGCTTCCTGCTGTTCCACAGCCGGGTGCTCGGCGTCGCGCACGGACCCGCGCGCATCCTGGCGGGCGTGGTGTTCGCCGCGGCGCTCATCGCCACCCGGCTGCTGGCGCGCCGCCGCCACTAGCGCCCGATTCGGGCTTAAGCTCGAACGCATGGGAGAGAGGGCGACCGCCTCCAAGCGGGTCTTCTACCGCGTGGCTCACCGAATCCTGCGCGTGTGGTGGCGGCTGGCGCACCCGAAGACGCGCGGCGTGCGCTGCGTGCTCGAGCGGGACGGCAGCGTTCTGCTCGTCCGGCACACGTACGGCTCGCGTGAATGGTCGCTCCCCGGCGGCCGCATGCGGCCGTGGGAGGAGGCGGCTCAGACGGCGGCGCGCGAGATGCACGAGGAGCTCGGGCTCGAGCTCGACGGCTGGCGCGAGCTCGCCACGTTTCAGTCGCGCAACTACGGCAAGCGCGAGACCGTCTTCTTCCTCGGCGCGGACATCGGCGGCAGCGAGCTGACGATCGACGCCGGTGAGATCGGCGAGGTGCGGTGGGCGAGCCGCGAGGAGGCGGCTGCCACGCGATCGAACTCGCTGCGCGAGGCCGTGGCCGCAGGCGTGCTCGCCTCGTAGACGATCGAGGCCCCGGCGAACGGGGCCTCGGTCACTCCTCCCTCAACCGGCCCACCCCTCAGGGGGCTTCGCCGGCGCTCGCGGCGGGTCAGCCGACGGCTGTGCCGACTTCTCCGCTCGCCGCGCGCGGCTCGTCTCCGGTCAGGCTCAGGAAATACAGGCGGAATCGCCCGATCACGATCTCGTCGCCGTCGTCGAGCTCGTGCCAGTCGATCCGGTCGCCGTTGAGGAACACGCCGTTGAGGCTGCGGTCGTCGAGGATGCGCGCCCCGTGCTCGTCGCAGTGCAGGAGGGCATGGCGCCGCGAGACGGTCGGGTCGTCGAAGCGCACATGCGCCGCGAGGCTCCGGCCGATACGGGTCCAACCATCCTGCAGCGGGATGACGCTCACGGCGTCGTCCGAGTCATGCGCCAGGTACCAGCCGGGGGCGGCGAGCATGTCGCGCGCCTCCGCCAGCCAGACCGGCACCTCGACCTCGCGCGGGCCGAAAGGCTCGAGCGCGGTCGGGTCCTCGAAAATCGACGCTCGCCGAAAGCGCCCACCGTCACAGCGGGGGCAGGACGGCACCTCGTCCCGCTCGTGGAGAGCTACGGCAAAGCCGCAGGACTCACACCGGAACGAACCCGCTCCGGCGAGCGTGCCCGACATGAAGGCTTGCATTTTTGACTCTCCCAGGGCGGTGATCGTGCGGATGATAACGAAGCGGGGCATGGGTTCAACAGCCAAAAACCCGCAAATAGCGCACCAATTCACGCTGATGGCGCACGCCCACAGGGCTTTTGGGCCATTTCGTCGAAAAGCGCGACTATCCCTCAAGCGTGGTAGATCGCGGGAGGCTTCGTGCAGCGGGGAGGAGTCGGGCGCGCGCTTCCCGAACTTCGCGCCATGCCGAACGACATCGCCTCCCTCCTCCTGCGCAAGAGCATCGGCGCGCTCTCGAAGAGCCGCGGCTCTTGCTGCTCTCGCTGCCGCCGCACGCCGGTTGCCGGCGAGTTGATGCACGTCTTCGAGTCGGGCAGCACGCTGTGCACACTGTGCACGGCCGAGCTGCCCGAAGCCGAGCGCCGGCCTCTCCGCTCCGAGCGGGTGCACATGACGGACCGGCACGTGTTCGCAGTTCCGCGCGCCGCCTGACGTCCGGGCAGCCGCCGCCCGCGCGTCCATAGAATGCGCGGCCGATGCGCCCAGTAACGGTTCGCACGCACATCTCCGCGCCGCGCGAGGAGGTCTTCGACCTCGTCGCCGACATGGGCACGCGTGTGGCCTGGTGCGACCACTTCCAGGGTGAGTTCCGGCTCACCCGGCCCGTCACCTACGGGCAGGGCTCCGCCGCGCGCTGGCGCGCCGAGGCGCCGTTCAACCATGGCTACGTCGAGAGCGCCATCGTGGAGTTCGACCGCCCGCGCCGGATCTTCGAACAGCTCCGCATGGGGCGCAACAACCGCGTGCCCGGATGGGCCGAGTACGTCTTCGAGCCGCATACTCGGGGCGTGACGCGCGTGGAGCTCACAGTCTGGACCGAGCCGCAGCTGGCGGTCGACCGGCTGAAGGAGTCCTTCGGTCAGCGCGGCTGGACCAAGCGGCGGCTGAACACTGCGCTCGACAGGCTGCGGAAGATCTTCGAGGAGCCGTCGAGCGAGCCGCTGCGGCGCGCCGGCGTGGCCGGCTACGAGCCATGGAAGGCGCCCCGCTTCGGAGGGCACATCCGGGAGCGGGGAGCGGGGTGATCGCGGGCAAGCGCCGGGGCCGGACCGGCGGATATATTCCGCGGCCGATGTCCCGACGACTGCTCAGGCTGCTCGCGGCCGGCGTACTCGCGCTCGCGCTCGTCACGACGCTCGGCGCGTGCTCGAAGAAGCGCGACTTCCCAATCCGCGAGGGGCTTGGGCTCGAGGTGAACGGCCTGAAGTACACCGTCTTCATCACGCGCGAGTTGAACCTGCGCGACCCCGAGGACAAGTCCTACTTCAAGGGGCCGGAGGCGCCTCCGGGCTCCGCCTACTACGGCGTGTTCCTGCAGGTGTGCAACGAGGGCAGCAAGCCGCTTCCCGCCACGCGTGACTTCACAGTCGTCGACACGCAGGGCAATCACTTCCAGCCGATCCCGCTGCCGGCCACGAACGACTACCGCTACAAGCCGGACATCGTCGCGCCGCACCGCTGCCTGCCGACGCTCGGGAGCATGGCGCAGATCGGACCGGCTTCGGGCTCACTGCTGCTGTTCAAGATTCCGAACGCGAACATCGAGAACCGGCCGCTCGATCTCCAGATCGGCGCGTCGGGCACGCAGAACGTCTCGGATCACCAGCGCGTCGAGCTCGACATCTGACTGGGGCGGCTGCAAAGCGGCGCATTGCGGCGTCCTCGGGCGCTCGCCGTACTGTCGTACGGCTTCGGCCCTGCGTCCTTGCACTGCTTGCTTTTCGCATCCCCAGTCAGATGTCCCGGACGGTTTAGAGCGCGGCGAGGATGACCGTCTTCGCGGCTGGGGCTGCTGTGTCGCCGCCGGCCCCCGCGCGCACGAGCATCACCGAGACGGCCAGCTTCGGGTGGCGCACGCCCGCGTACGCGGCGAACCATGCGTCGGTCTTGCTCTCGGGCGGCTCCTTCGTCTCGGACGGCGTCGTCTGCGTGTCGGGGGCGCCAGGCTGGTCGCGCTTCACGGTCTGCTCGAGCTCGGCGGTCCCAGTCTTGCCCGCCACCTTGGTGCGCCCGCCGAGCTGCGCGCGCGTGCCCGTCCCGTAGTCGACCACGCCGATCAT
>DASVXS010000223.1:0-16881 GCA_036392575.1 Thermoleophilaceae bacterium
GTAGCAGAAGGTCACGCTCGGGATGTTCATGTAGTCGATCGGGTGGGTCTCCATCCCGGCCGCGTCTTCGACGGCGATGATGCCCTCGTCGGATGCCTTGTGGGCGAGCGCCGGCCCGACCGGCACCAGGTCGCCGATCGCGTAGACGCGGTCGAGCGAGGTGCGCATGCGCCCGTCGACCTCGACCTGGCCGCTCTGCGTGGTCTTGACGCCGGCCTCGGAGAGGCCGAGGCCCTCGTCGTCCGGTCCGCGCCCGGCGGCGATGACGAGGTAGTCGAACTTCTTGGTCTCGCCGCCCCAGGTGAGCTCGACGCCGTCTTTCTTCGCCTCTGCGCCGTCGATCTTCGCTTCGGTGACCACGTCCACGTTCTGCTTCTTCAGCTCGCGCGCGGCGGCTCGCGCAATCTCCTCGTCCTCGAGCGGCAGGATCTGCGGCAGCGCCTCGAGCAGCGTCACGTTCGAGCCGAGGCGGCCGAATGCGGACGCCACCTCGGTGCCGGACGCGCCCGCGCCGATCACGGCGAGAGTTCCGGGCAGCTCGTCCAGCGCCCAGCCGGTCTCCGTGCCGAGCACGCGGCCCCCGAACTGCAGCCCGAGCAGCGGCTTGGAAACCGAGCCGGTCGCCAGGATCACGGATCCTGCCTCGATCTCGGTGCCGTCGAACTGCCCGCCGATGCGCACGTTGCCGTCGTCCGTGATGGCGCCGTGGCCCTCGATCACGTCGATCTTGTTCTTCTTGAACAGCATGCCGACGCCACCGGTGAGCGTCTTGACGACCTTCTCGCGGTGGGCGCTCACGCCCTTCATGTCCACGGAGACGCCGTTCACCTTTACGCCGAAGCTCTTGCCGTGCTCCGTCTCGGAGAGCACCTCGGCCGCGCGCAGCACAGCCTTGGCCGGGATGCACGCGTAGTTCAGGCAGCGGCCGCCGATGGCGTCCTTCTCGACCACGGCGGTCTTCATTCCGAGCTGGGCGGCGCGGATCGCCGCGACGTACCCGCCGGGGCCCGATCCGATCACGATGCAGTCGTAGCGTGACTCAGGCATGACGGCGGTGCAGCCTATCCAACGCGCTCAACCTGCAATCTCTCCCGCAGCCCATCGGGCAGTGGTCGGGGGCGACCCTCCGCGTAGTCGTAGCCCACGAGCACGCCGTAGCCGTCGGCCACGAGCCGGTCGTCGTGCTCGGTCCGCATCTCGAATTGCACGCGGATGCTCGAGCGCCTGATGTCCGACGGCCACACGTACGTACGCAGCTCTTCGTCGTAGTGCGCCGGCGAGCGGTAGTTGATGTGGCACTCGGCGAAGATGAAGCCGAGCTGGCTGCGGCTGCCGGGGTCGTGCTGGGGCGCGAGCGTGCGAATCCAGTCGATGCGCGCCGTCTCGAAGAAGCGCAGGAACTCGACGTTGTTCATGTGCTGCATCGCGTCGAGGTCGCCGAAGCGCACACGCTGCACCACCGAGAAAGCGGACTCCGGGCGCTCTGCGGGCGCCGGAGCTCCGCCGCCGTCGCGCCTCACCGGCGCTCCGGCATCTGGATGCGGGCGAGCGCCTTGACGAGGAACCAGAACAGCGTGCCGGCCGCGGCGATCACCACCACGCACACGGCCACCGCCGCCGCGTTCGCCGCATAGATCGCGAGGATGGCGAAGATCAGGATCAGGATCCCGAGCAGCGCCTGCATGGCGAGCACCGCGAGGTACTTCGCGTTCCACATGCCCCACGCGAGGGCGAGCAGGATCACCGTGTAGGAGCCGATCGCGCTGAACGCCGGCCGCTTGCCGTCGATCTCTGCGCCCGCGGCGTAGAAGGCGATGTTCGTGACGGCGAGCGCAAGCGCGACCAGCGCGCCAATGGTCACCGCCGGCGGGCGCTCCCCCGGACGCAGCGGCTCGAGCCGATCGCGGACGGCGGCGTTCTTCGCCTCGGAACGCGACACGCGCGCGGGCTCAGGCGGCACCGGCCTGCCTCCAGGGCTCGAGCACGGCGCCGCGAAGCTCGGCGGCCGCGGCGGCCGGGTCGTCGGCGTCGCGGATCGCGCGCACAACCGCGATGCGCGAGGCGCCGGCTCGGGCGACCTCGGCCACGTTCGTTCGGTCGATGCCGCCGATCGCGAAGAACGGCTTCTGCCCGTGCGCGTCCGCGTAGCCGATTAGGTCGTGGCCCACGGCCGGGCGACCCGGCTTCGTGGCGGTCTCGTAGATCGGCCCGACGCCGATGTAGTCGACCGGCTCGGAGCGCGCCTCGTACACCTGCACGGGCGTGTGCGTCGAGAGGCCCACGAGCAGGTCGGGCCCGACCGTGCGCCGCGCCTCCGGGCAGGGCACGTCGTCCTGGCCCACGTGCACGCCGTCGGCGCCCGCCTGCAGCGCGATCTCAGGCCGGTCGTTCACGATGAACAGCGCGCCGGCGGCCTCGCACAGGCCGCGCAGCTCGAGCGCGGCGTCGTGAAGCTCCTCGTCGTCGAGCTCCTTGTCGCGCAGCTGCACCACGTCCACGCCGCCCGCGAGCGCTCGCTCGACCACATCCGGCAGCGCCTCGATCACGAGGTATAGGTGCGCGGCGCGGAGCCGCTCACGGCGCACGTCGCCGTCAGAGGTCACGGCACCGATCTTGGCAGACCGGCCGAGGCGCTACTTCTTCTTGGTGCCGGGCGGCGGCAGGATCACGCTCGCCGGCGGGCGGGCGAACGGCGCGAGCGCCATGCTCACCTTCGAGTCGTCGACCGCGAGCACGAACCGGAAGCTGCGCAGGCCGGCGTTGCGAATGCGGAACGTCTTGTCGAAGTAGCCGCCGGGGCCGAGCTTGAGCGTGCCGCCTGGGATCCCGAAGTACGACGAACTGCCGGGCGCCTTCGACTGGATCACGATCTTGTCGCCGGGCTTGCCCGCGCGCACGCCGCCGAAGATCTCGACGCTCGTCTTGCTCGCCTGGCGCACGAAGAACGGGTACTCGTACGCCTGGTAGACGCCGCGCTTCAGCCGTCCCACGGAGGAGCGGATCCCCGACTGGAAGCCGTGGAAGCGCTGCGGACCGCGGCCGTCGACCGGATCGTCGCGGAGCGGGTACTGCGCGTAGCTCTTCACGAGCCGGTTCTTGAACGCGAACCACTCGCTCATGCCCATGTAGCGAGGCACGAGCTTCGCAGGGAACGCGTAGGGATCCGGCGGGTTCGTCTGATAGCCGAACTCGGTGAGCCAGATCGGCATGCTGCGGTGCTCGAAGCGGTGGGCGCGCGTGAGCTTCTTGAGAGCGGCGTTCATGCGCCCGAGCTCCATGATCGCCACGTCGTCGGGCCGCGCGTCGGTCACGTCGGGACCCTTGAGCGTGTACGGGTGGTGGGCGATGCCGGTGCCCGGCAGGGGCTTGTACTTCGAGCACCCGCGCGCGGCCGCGGCGCTGCCTCGGTACGGCTTGTAGTTCTTGTCCACGCAGGCGAGCTCGCGGAGAAACTGCAGCGGCGACACGCGCGACGGGTAGTCGCTCTTGCCGCGGATGAAGGGAAGCAGCTCGCCGATCAGCAGCTCGTCGCCCGCATGGCCGGTCTGCACGAGGCTGTCGTGCGCCGCGAGCAGCAGTCCCCGGTACACCGCGGGCGACGCCGGCACCTTGCGGTTGAGCCACTGCGGCTGCAGCCAGCCGTTCAGGTTCGGCTCGTTCCATATCGACCAGAGCGTGACCTTCGGCAGCGGGCCGGAGGCCTGGGAGCTGTGGGCAAACAGTGAGATCGCGCTACCAGACGAGATCGGCACGACGCACTGGTTGAGCTGCGGGTCCCACTGCTGTCCGGGCGGGCACGCCGGCGTCCCACCCCCGCCGCCACCGCCTCCTGTGTCAGGCGTGGGAGCTTCCTGGCCGGTCGGCGTGTAGTTGCCGGAGTAGCGGATGCCGAGCGCCTTCACGAAGTTCCCGAAGGCGACTGGGTCCGGCTTGTACGAGCCCTGCGCGGTACCGCCCTTCTGAACCGCCCAGGCCGGCGCCCGGCCCCCGACGAGGAAGAAGATCTTGAGCCCGCGCGCCGCCGCGCCACGCACGAGGTTGTCGTAGGGCACCCAGTTCGCCGGCGCATACTCGCCCGGGTCGGATCCGACGAACCCGGCCGGCTTCTTGCTGCCGCTTGGCGCGATCCTCGCCCAGTTCACCGTGACCTTCACGATGTCGGCGCCAAGCGTTTTCGCTTCGTCGAGCGTCTGGTCCTGCACCTTCTGGCCCGAATAGAGCATGTGGGCCTCGTCCTGGATGATCGACTGCTGGACGGGATTCGCGGCCGCGGTCCCCGGACCGGCGACGAGCGCAAGGGCGCACGCCATGGGCGCCGCCAGGAGGCGTGGAGCCATGGAGCGAGTCTTCATCGAGGGCCGGATGGTAATTGCGCAGGACGCGGCGGGGCGCGAGTTCCGTTGTAACCCGCTTGCGGGCGACCAGTTGCGGAGTTTTGCGCCTGCCCCCTGGCGGGTACCTCAGGTCCCGATGGGCATAGGCACATCCATTTTCCTGATCGCGGCTGGCGCGATCCTCAAGTACGCGGTCACGGGCCACGTGAGCGGAGTCGACATCCAGACGGTCGGACTGATCCTGATGATCGTCGGAATCCTCGGCCTGATCATCTCGCTGCTGTACCTGGCGATCTGGTCCGATCGCACCCGCGGGAGAGGCGCCTACACGGACGACGTCCCACCGCGCCCGCGCGACCCCACCCGCTACTAGCCGCCGGACTTCTCCTCCGCGAGGAGTAGCCTTCTCCCTTGTAAACGGGAGCTCGGAACGGACCGGGCTGAGAGGGCGGCTGGGCCGTCGCCGACCGTCGAACCTGATCCGGGTAATGCCGGCGAAGGGACTCGGCGTGCGGCCCCCGCGGGAACAGGAGCCAACACGCAAGCGCCGCAGAGAGATCGCTTCGACCTCGTGGTCGTGGGGGCCGGGATCATCGGCCTGGCATCCGCCTGGCGCGCCGCGGAGCGCGGCCTGTCGGTTCTCGTGCTCGAGCGCGACGTGGAGGGCGCCGGCGCCTCGGGCGTGGCGGCGGGCATGCTCGCCCCCGTCACTGAGGCGCTGTTCGGCGAGGAGCCTCTGCTGCGGCTCAACCTCGAGTCCGGGCGCATGTGGGAGAGCTTCGACGGCGAACTGCGCGAGGCCTCGGGCGGACTCCCCACCCACCGCGACTCCAAGGGCGCGCTCGTGCTCGCGGCCGACCGCGACGACGCGGAAGAGCTTCGCCGTCTGCACGCCTTCCAGCGCGAGCTTGGTCTCGACACGGAGTGGCTCAGCGGGCGCGAGTGCCGGCGGCTCGAGCCCGGGCTGTCGCCGCGCGTGCCCGGAGGAATCCTCGCGCCGCACGAGTCGCAGGTCGACCCGGCGGCGACCGTGACCGCGCTTGCCGCCGCACTCGAACACGCGGGTGGCGAGATCCGTCGCGGCGAGGCGGCCGCCGAGCTGTTGCACGACGGCGAGCACGTACAAGGCGTGCGCACGGGTTCCGGCGCGACCGTCGAGTCCGAGCACGTGCTGCTGGCGGCGGGGTGCTGGAGCGCACAGCTCGCGCGCGTTCCGCCCGAGGCGCTGCCCCCGGTGCGCCCTGTGAAGGGCCAGATCCTCTCTCTCCACAGCCGCGGCGGCGAGCCGCTGATCCGGCGGATGGTGCACACGCCGCGCTGCTACATGGTCGCGCGACCTGACGGCCGTGTGGTGATCGGCGCGACGGTGGAGGAGCGTGGCTTCGACACGGCGGTCACGGCCGACGGCGTCTACCGGTTGCTCGAGGCCGCGTGGGAGGTGCTGCCCGACATCGGCGAGCTCGAGTTCGTGGGTGCGCAGACGGGGCTTCGCCCGGGTACGCCCGACAACGCCCCCGTGATCGGGGCGGCCGGGCCCGACGGCCTGCTGGTCGCAACCGGGCACTACCGCAACGGCGTGCTGCTGGCGCCGATCACCGCCGAGGCGATCGCAGCGCTCGCCGCTGGCGACGAGCCTCCGGCGCAGGTGGCGCCGTTCTCGCCGGCGCGGTTCGGCGCAGTGGCGGGGGGTGCGCGATGAAGGTGCTTTTGAACGGCGAGCCCGTCGAGCTGGCCGACGGCACCACCGTGGCGGGCGCCGTGAGCGCCTCCGGCGCCGAGCCATCGGGACGCGGCATCGCGGTGGCAGTGAACGGCGAGGTGGTGCCGCGGGGCGAGTGGGCGTCGATCGAGCTCACCGAGGGAGAACGCGTCGAGGTGCTCCAGGCGGTGCAGGGTGGCTGATCCGCTTCGCATCGGCGGGCGAGAGCTCGGCTCGCGGCTGATCATCGGCACCGGCGGCTTCCGCAGCCTGGAGACGATGGGAGAGGCGGTGAAGGCGTCGGGCGCGGAGCTCGCCACGCTCGCGCTCCGCCGAGTGGACCCGAGCGCCCGCGGCTCGATCGTCGATGTGCTCCAGAGCGCGGGCGTGAGCCTGCTCCCGAACACGGCGGGCTGCTTCACGGCGCGCGACGCGGTCCAGACCGCGCGGCTCGCCCGGGACGCGTTCGAGACCGACTGGGTGAAGCTCGAGGTGATCGGCGACGACAAGACGCTGCTGCCCGACCCCGTCGAGCTGCTCGAGGCCGCCGAGACGCTCGTGAACGACGGCTTCACCGTGCTGCCGTACACCAACGACGACCCGATCCTCGCGCGCCGCCTCGAGGACGCCGGCTGCGCCGCGGTGATGCCGCTCGGCTCGCCGATCGGCAGCGGGATGGGGATCAACAATCCCTACAACCTCCGCCTGATCCTCGAGCAGGCGCGCGTGCCCGTGATTCTCGACGCCGGCATCGGCACCGCCTCCGACGCGGTGCTCGCGATGGAGGCGGGCTGCGACGGCGTGCTCCTCGCGAGCGCGATCTCTCGCGCCGAGAACCCCGCGCGCATGGCGCACGCGATGCGGCTCGCGGTCGAGGCCGGGCGCCTCGCGCACGAGTCCGGCCGCATCCCGCGGCGGCTGTTCGCCGAGGCCTCCACGCCCATGGAGGGCGTTCCGGAGCTCACGTGAGCGAGGAGCTCGCGGAGGCCTGGGCCGCGGCGTGGCGGGGCGAGGGGACGTTCGAGGACTGCTGCACCGCGGACATCTCGTACGAGGATCCGGTGGCGGTGAACCCACTGGCCGGGGCGCACGCCCTCTCCGAGCACGCCGGGCGGCTACGCGCCGCCTTCCCGGATCTGCGAGTCGAGCGCACGGCGCCGGTGCTCGCCGACGCCGACGCCAGGCATGCCTGCATCGCATGGCGCGCGGTCGGCACGCACAAGGAGGACCTCGGCGCGCTCCCGGCCACGAATCGCTTCGTGGTGCTCCAGGGCGTCCACCTGGTGGAGCTCGACGACGGCCGCGTGCGCAGGGCGCGCGGCTTCTTCGACCTCTATGAGGCCGGCATCCAGCTCGGGCTGCTCCCGCAGAGGGGCAGCGCGGCTGAATCCGCGCTACTGCTGCTGCGCGGATTCGGCCTGCGCCCGCGCGCTACTTGACGGTGATCGTGCCCTCCATGCCGGGGTGCACGGTGCACACGTACGTGATCTTGCCCGGCGTGTTGAAGGTCTGCTTGTAGGTGGCGCCCTGCTGGAGGTTGCCCGTGCCGGAGGCGAACTGCGGGCCGGGGCCGCCCGACTTCGTCACGTCGTGAGAGACGGAGTCGTCGTTCGTCCACTCCACCGTGCCGCCCTTCGTGACGGTCACGTCCTTCGGCGAGAACTGGATGTTCTTCATGACGACCTTGACGGTCTTGCCGCCGCCCCCGCCGCTGCTCGACGAAGTGGTCTGGGTCGACTGCTGAGCGGAGGTTGTGCCGCCGCCTGTGTTGCCCGAGTTGTTGTTACCGCCGCCTCCACCGCAACCGGCCGCCACAAGCGCCAGATAGGCGGTTGAGGCAAGCAGCGCCAGCCACCTGTTCATCTGCGTCCGACCTCCTGTCAGGGAGCTTTGTCAGGAGAGACTACGGCGAGCAGTGTTTTCATTCAGTTATGAGAAATTCGAGCAGCGCCTTCTGCGCGTGAAGCCGGTTTTCGGCCTGGTCGAACACCGCCGAGCGCGCGCCGTAGAGCACGGTTTCGGTGATTTCCTCCCCCGGGTGAGCGGGCAGGCAGTGAAGCGCGATCGCGTCCTCGCGCGCCGCCTCCATCAGCCGCTCGTCGAGCCGGTAGGGCTGGAGCAGTCGCCGCCGCTCGTCGCTGTCGGAGTCGCCCATGCTCACCCATACGTCGGTGTAGAGCGCGTGCGCTCCGGTGGCCGCGGCCAGCGCGTCCGTGGTCAGCTCGACCGTCGCGCCGTTGCTCGCCAGCTCACGCGCCATGCGGGCGACGTTCTCGTCCGGCGCCAGCTCCGCCGGCGCCGCGACGACCACCTCTACGCCGGCGATGGCGCCGAGCACCATCAGCGAGTGCGCCACGTTGTTGCCGTCACCCAGGTACACGAGGCGCAGTCCCTCGAGCGTTCCGAAGCGCTCGCGCAGAGTGAGCAGGTCCGCGAGCGCCTGACAGGGGTGGTGCTCGTCGGTGAGCATGTTGATAACGGGCACGCTCGAGTGCTCGGCGAGCTCGTCCACGATGGCCTGCGGCCCCGTCCGAATCGCGATGGCGTCGACGAAGCGCGACAGCACGCGCGCCGTGTCGGGCGCCGACTCGCCGCGCGAGAGCTGCATCTCGCCCTCTCGAAGCACGACCGGGTGGCCGCCGAGCTCGACCACGCCCACCTCGAACGACACCCTTGTGCGTGTCGATGGCTTCTGGAAGATGAGCGCGACCTTGCGCCCGCTCAGGGCGCGCGACGCGAGTCGCTCGCGCTTGAGCTGCTCGGCGCGGCGTAGCAGGGCATCGAGCTCGTCGCTCGTAAGCTCTCCGCCGGTGAGGAAGTGGCGCGGCATTCAGGCATCGTAATTCGCGCGCTCAGCTGGAACCTCTTTCACGGCCGCGACGCTCCGCCGGACCCCGCGCTGTTCACGTCGCGATCGCGTCTCTTGCGCGTCACCGAGCGCGACGACACCCACGTTCAAGTGAACCGCCGTCTGCTCCGCGAGTTCGCCGCCACGCTCGCGGGCTGGCAGTGGGACATCGCGCTGCTTCAGGAAGCGCCGCCCGGCTGGCTGCGTCCGCTTGCGCGCGCGGCGGGTGCGTCCGGCGCGTCGGTCCGGACCTCGAGGAACACGGGGCACGCGCTGCGGGCGCTGATCGCCCGCTGGAATCCCGACCTGGTTGCATCGCACGAGGGCGGCTCGAACCAGCTCCTCGCGCGCCCGCCGTGGCGGCTCGCGGAGGTGCGACGGCAAACGCTCACGCTCCTGCCCGAGCGGCGCCGGATGATCTGGGCGCGCCTCGAGCATCCGGAGCATGGCGATCTCTGCGTCGCCAACCTCCACGCGACCGCGCACGTGCCGGAGTCTGCCGAGCGGGACGTTCGCAAGGCGGCGGTCACCGCGGTTCGCTGGTCGGGAGACCTTCCGCTCGTGTTCGGCGGGGACATGAATCTGCGCCCGAACCGGACGGACTTGTTCGACTGGCTGGCACGCGAGCACGGCTTCTCACAGCCGACCATTCCGAACGCGATCGACCATGTGCTCACACGTGGGCTGGAGGTCGCCGAGCCGCCCCGCCGACTCCCGCCGGAGGCGCGCGAACTGCGCCAACCGTGTGGGCGCGCACTGCGTCTGTCGGACCATGCACCGGTTGTGGCCGCGTTCATGAGATAGTGCCCGCCAGATCTTCTGTCGCGGGAATTGGGGCGAAAGCCCGGGAGGAGGAGCACGCAATGGCACAGGGAAGCAGCGGGTCGTCCAGAGGCAGGTCGCGTAGCTCGGCGTCGAGCAAGCGCTCCTCGAGCAGCCGCTCGTCGGGTGGCCGCGCGTCGTCGTCGCGTTCATCCTCATCGAGGTCATCATCGTCGCGCTCTACCTCCGCACGGGCGTCATCGTCTTCGCGCGGCGGCAGCACCAAGCG
Organism: Thermoleophilaceae bacterium; assembly: GCA_036392575.1. Classification (GTDB taxonomy): domain Bacteria; phylum Actinomycetota; class Thermoleophilia; order Solirubrobacterales; family Thermoleophilaceae; genus JADGHQ01. The sequence continues at coordinate 9,933 of DASVXS010000223.1, forward strand.
CAGCGCCGCAGCCAAGAAGGGCGGTCAGGCGCGCGGGCGTCAGCAGACCGCGCAGAAGCGCGCGCGCCAGACGGCTTCGGCGGCTACCAAGCCGGCCGCCGCGGCGGACTTCTCGGGCAAGAGCGTCGCCGATTTCCGCGAAGCCCTCACCAAGAACCTCATCCGCCCGCTCAACATCGTGATGCTCACCCGCGATCGCATCGAGGAAGTGCTCGGCGACGCCGTGTCGCGCGGACGCGTGACCTCGGACGATGCGCAGGAGCTGGTGCAGGGCCTCGTGCAGCGGGGTCGCAAGGAGACCAACGAGGTGCTGCGCGACCTGGAGCAGCTGATGGGTGGCAGCGACCTGCGCAAGCGCGGCGTTGATACCGCGAGTCGAGCCCGCAGGCAGGTCGGTGATGCCACGGCACGTGTCCGCCGGGCGGCCGATCCCGTGATCGCGCAGGCGGACCGCGCACGGCGCACGGCCGGTGTCGGATCCAACTTCCCGATCGCGGGCTACGCCGACCTGAGCGTGGCACAGGTGCGCAGCCGCCTCGGGAGCCTCACGCCCGCCGAGCTGCGCAAGGTGCGCGACTACGAGCGCCGCAACGCGAACCGCAAGACGGTTCTGAACGACATTGAGCAGCGCCTGAACGCATAGACGCTGTGGGATGTCCGGCTGTGGTGCAGTTGTGGCTGCTATGGCGACCCAAAGTGCGCCACGAACGCCCGCACCCCCCGCCGAGCCCTGCCCTCACTGCTGCTGTTCAGCGAATTCCGCGAGCATCGCCGAGAAGTCGAGCTGAGCATCGCCGCCGGTGAGCTCGGCCAGTAGCTCGTCGCCGTTCAGGCGTTGCCCATAGCGCCACAGCGATCGCAGCTGCTCGCCCGCTTCCGGTGACGACCACCAGGCTTCGCCGAAGCGCTCACGGAAATGGCGACGCAGGTGCGTCTCGAGCGCCCACGCGCGCAGATAGCGGGCGGAGTAGAAGAACGGGTCCACATCGGAGAGCCAGGTCTCGCGCGGCCAGTCCACGTGCACGGCGTCAGAGAGGCGCCGACGGTACACGTCGGGCAGCGCGTCGAGATCGGCCGGCGCGTCCTGCAGCTCGAGCTCGTACGACAGCTTCGCGCAGTAGCGCCGCACCAGCACCAGCTTCGCCGCGCGCGCCTGCTCCACCACCTCGTCCGGGCTTGCCACGCCTAGCGCGTCGCGCAGCCAGCTCGGATCGGCCGACAGGCTCTGGAACAGAAACGCGAACGACTCGGTGACGGAGTTGTCGCCGAGGTAGCGGTCCTCGAACGGCAGCGCCGCGTCCACGTGCGAGTAGTGCTGCGCGTGGCCGGCCTCGTGGAACAGCGTCTCGTAGTCCTCGCGACCGCCGTGTGGGGCGATCACCAGGTACACCTCGTCGGGCACGCGCGCGGGTGAGCAGAACGCCCGGGGCGCCTTCTTCGGACGCTCGTCCACGTCGAGCAGCACGCCGCGACCGTCCACGCTCATCGTGCTCATCGTGTGGCGGTAGCGCTCGAGCAGGCGCTCCGCCGGGAACGCTCCGTCGAGCGCAGGTGCGCGGAAGAAGGCGCCGATGTCGGCGCGTTGGAAGCGGTCGAAGCCGTAACCCAGCTCCTCGCGTAGGCGCGGCTCCACCAGCGGCTCGTAGCTCGGCTCGGTGTCGCGCAGGAACGCCTCGGTCTGGTCGGCGAGGGCGGCCAGGTCGATGCCCGAGAGCGCCTCGGTCATCGCGCGCACGCTGCGCCAGCCCAGCTCGCGAACCAGCTCGCTCGTGCGCTCGAAGCTCTCGCGGTGGAGCTGCTGCAGCTCGCGCTCGAGCAGTTCGCGCTGGGCTGCATCGATCCGGGCGCGGCGCTCGCGGTCGGGCTCGTTCGCCTGCACGACGGGCGCCTGGCGGACCGGCATGCGCTCGCCGTCGACCTCGATCTCGAGCGCCGCCTCGCGGCGCGCCAGCTCGGCGTCGAGGTGCTTCGTCTCCTGGCCGATCAGTCCCTTCGCCGCGAAGTCGAGCAGCTCGCGGTTGCCGGATTCACGCAGGCGCTCCACGGCTTCGCGCGTGACTAGGCCGGCATGGCGCTCGTAGATCGGCTCGATCTCGAGCTCGTCCTTCTGCCCCGAGAAATGGAGGTAGTACTCGCGGTCGAGCGCGGAGACGAACGCCTCCGCCTCCTCTCGATAGGCGCTCAGATCCACGGGCTGCCAGCATAGGAGACCGTGACTCAGCAGCAGACAGGGGCGCGCCCGAAGCAGGGTGACGAGCTCGATCTGACGATCGAGTCGCTCGCTCACGGCGGCAACGGCGTGGCCCGCACCGAGGGCTACGTCGTGTTCGTGAAGGGCGCGGTCCCGGGCGATCGCGTCCGTGCGCGCGTGGAGAAGCGCAAGCGCGCCTACGCCGAGGCGCGCGCCGTCGAGCTACTCGAGCCCTCGCCCGAGCGGGTCGAACCGCGCGCGCCTCACCCGGGCGCGCCGTGGCAGGTGCTCCCCTATGAGCGCCAGCTCGAGGAGAAGCACAGCCAGGTGGAGGACGCGCTGACGCGGCTCGGGGGCTTCAGCGACCCACCGGTCGAGCCGATCGTGCCCGCAGTCGAGCAGTGGCGCTACCGCAACAAGCTCGAGTACTCGTTCGGCGAGGACGAGAGCGGCCGGCTCGTGCTCGGCTTCCACCGCCCCGGGCGCTGGAACGACATCGACGACGTGACTGAGGACATCCTCGCCTCCGAGCGCATCGACGGCGTGCGCGAGCGTGTGAAGGAGTGGTGCCGGGACGAGGGCCTGAGCGCGTACGACAGGCGCGACAACACCGGCTTCCTGCGCAACCTCGTGGTCCGCGAGGGGCGTCGCACGGGGCAGCTCCAGGTCCGGGTCGTCACGAGCCCCGGCGAGTTCAACGCCGACGGGCTGGCGGCGGTCCTCGAGGACGCCCACGGCGTGCTGTGGACGCAGACCGAGGGCGTCGCCGAAACGACGCGCGAGGGCAGCACCAAGCTGCTTCGCGGCAAGAAGACGATCGAGGACGAGATCTGTGGCCTTCGCTTCCGCATCTCGCCCGAAGCGTTCTTCCAGACGAACACCGAGATGGCCGAGATCCTCTACGGCACCGCGATGGAGCTCGCCGGCCTGTCGGGCCGCGAGCGTGTGTTCGACCTCTTCTCGGGGATCGGCACGATCGCCCTCGCGATGTCCACCGAGGCCCGTGAGGTCTTCGGGGTCGAGGTGATCGAGCAGGCCGTCGCCGACGCGATCCAGAACGCGCGCCTCAACGGCGTGGACAACGCACGCTTCTTCGCGGGCGACGTGCGCCTCGCTATGCGCGAACTCGTCGAGGAGGCGGGCCGCCCGGACGTGCTCGTCGTGGATCCGCCGCGCGCGGGCCTCTCCGCGAAGATCGTGCGGCGCATCCTCGGGGCCGAGCCAACCCGCATCGTGTACGTGTCCTGCAACCCCACCACGCTGGCGCCAAACGCTCGACAGATGGTGGAGGGCGGCTACCGGCTCGACGCGGTCCGGCCGGTGGACATGTTCCCGCAGACTCCGCACATCGAGTGTGTGGCTGCGCTGTCTCGTGCTTAACAAAGCCTGAGCAGCCGCCGATACCACGTCGTGTGAGGGATTCGCGTGCGGCTGCGCGCATCGTTGACGTCTCCGACGTCCGCTTTCGCGTGGGCACGATCAAGATCGGCGTGGGGATCACGCTGGCCGTCTGCAGCGTGGGCATCGCCTACGCGATCGCCACCTGGAACCACGCGAACCGCTCGCTCATCGTCGTGCTGCTCGCGCTCGCGTGGCTCAGCGCCTGGGTGATCGCTCTCATGGACGCGGAGAAGATCGTGCGCAGTCGCTGGCGCGAGCCGTTCTTCTTCCTCTGGTCGGCCCTCGACGTCGCGATCGTCGGCGCACTCGAGGCGGCTGATGGCGGCGCCCGCAGCCCCACCGTCCTGATCTATGTCCTGCCGCTCGCATTCGCCGCGCTCTCGTACCCGCTGCCGTCCGTCGTGGCGATCTCTCTCCTCGACGTGATCACCTACGTCGCCGTGAGCGCGGCGGCCGATCCGCCCGGCTTCACCTACATCGCGTTCGTGGCGGCGTCGCTGGCCTGCGCGGCGGGGCTCTGCGTGGCGCAGGCGCGCAACCATCACGCCCAGCGCGCGGAGCTCGGGCGCGTCTCGCGCACCGACCCGCTCACCGAGGCGCTGAACCGCCGCGGCTTCGAGGAGCGGCTCGACGCGGCGCTCGCGGAGGCCCACCGAGAGCGCACTCCGCTTGCGCTGCTGCTGCTCGACCTCGACAACTTCAAGCTCGTCAACGACACGCGGGGGCATGCGGCCGGCGACGAGCTGCTCTGCTGGGTCGTTGCGACCGTGCGGGCCACGCTACGGCCGGTCGACGCTCTCGGGCGGCTTGGCGGAGACGAGTTCGCTGTGGTGCTACCGGGCGCGAACCGTGCCGAGGCATTGGAGGTCGCGGAACGCGTGGAGCGGACGCTGGCTCCGCGCGTGCAGGCCACTATCGGGCTCGCGGCCTTCCCGGCCGACGGCAGCGAGCGCGAGGAGCTCCACCGCCACGCCGACAATGACCTCTACGGGGCGAAGCACGAGCGAGCCATCGCGCGCGAGAGCGCCCCGCGCGAGGTCGCGCAGCCTGCAAACCGCGCCGACGTCACGGCCTACGCGCGCGCCATCGCTAAGCAGCTCGGCCTGGAGGGCGACGAACTGTCGCGCGTCCTGACGGCGGCCGAGGAGCTCGAGGCGCACCTCGCCGCCGCGGTGCAACAAAAGCGGATCGCCTAGGGCTCGAGCGCGTCTTCCTCGCCGAGCGGGACCTCTTCTGCCGCGTGCACCGAGCAGAGGAACGGACCGCCGCTGTCGAGCGACGCCTGGATCTCCTGGTCAGTGAGCTTGGCCCCGCATTCGGCGCACGTGCGCTCGATCACCGGCTCGACGCCTGTGTGCTCTTCGAGGTCCATCGCGCCCGGAGTCTACGCACAGGAGGGGTGCTGCGTCAGCCCCCCGCCGGCACCGTCGAATCGCTCGCGACGACGTGCTGCACCGGCAACCCCGTGACCCGCTCGACCCGGTGCGGCAGGTCCAGCTTGAGCCACTTCGACACGTGCACGGGCAGTGTGGAGCAGATCACCTCGTCGAACTTGTCGAAGTTCACTGCGTCCTCCACGGCAGCCACGGGATCCGGATCGCCTGCCTTGCCCTCGACCGTCAGGCCCGCCTGGCGTAGGCGCTCGACGGCGTTCGCCACGTGCTGCTCTGCCTCCTCGCCGCCCGAGTGCATGTCGGCGGCCCAGGCCACGCCGTGTGGTGTGGCGGGCACGAGCAGGGTGAACTTCACGTCCCCATCGGCGGCTCTCTGCTTCAGCGCCTCGAGAAGCTCTGGCGACTCCGCGGTGCGGTTGGCTACGACCAGCACATTGGTCATCGATGCCTCCTCTTCCAACTCAGCCGTCCCAAACGGTACGCCCCTGGGGCGGGCGCTCGCAAGGAGCTAGTAGGGAGGGAGGTCCGCGTACCAGTCGCCGAGCGAGCGGAAGGCACGCCAGAAGGAGCGCTTCGCGCTCTCCTCGTCGAGCGCGGAGTCGATGTTCGGCACGTAGAGGAAGTCCATCGCCGGCGTGAGCCGCTGCAGATCTCCGGGCCGCGCCTCCACCGGGCGCGACAGCGGCACGCCGAGCTCGTTCAGCTCGTCGAGCGCGTCCTCGCCCATCGCGACGACGATGCGCGGCTGCACGATCGTGAGCTCGTCGAGCACGCGCGCGCGACACTCAGGCGCCGAGTCCTCGGTGTCGTGGACCGGGCACTTCACGAAGAGCGTGCCGTAGACGGCGAGCGGGTCGATCGCGAGCCGCTTGAAGCTCTTCATCAGGGCACTGCCGGAGCGCCCGTAGAAAGCCACGCCCTCCTCGATCTCCGAGGGCATGGGCGCGTACTTCACTAGGAAGATGTCGGCTTGCGGGTGTCCCGATCCGAGCACCGGCATCAGGTTTCCGCGCGGGCAGTATTGGCAGTCCTGGAGCTCCCGCGTGAGCTGGTTGAGCTCGCGGATCGCGCGCTCCAGGTACTTCTCGCGTATCTCGTCGTCGGTGGCCGGCACTCTCACCGTGGGTTTGGACGGAGCGTCCCCGGCTCCTCCGCGTTGCAGCGGTCTTTGCGGCTCTGGCGTCAATCTTGCGGCGCGGATGCCCCGCGCCCGGCTCGGCGGCGCGACTGCGAGGGGCGCGCCTTGGTCTGCAGGAACTTGAGCGCCTGGACGTAGAGCAGGCTCTGCTTCTTGCGCACGATGTCGGCGTCGCGCAGCGACTCGAGGAACTCCTCGGGCCCGTCGAAGTCGCGCATGCGGATCTTCACTGACCCGAGCCCCTGCACCACGTGGCTGTCGGAGCCCGCCCCGGCCACGATCCGGTACTTGGCCGCGAAGCGCGCTGCCTCCTCGTTGAACGCCGAGAACGCGACGCGCGGATTGAAGACCTCGATCGCGTCGATGTCGCCGACCACGCCGAGGAGGTGCTCGTAGTCCGGCACCGAGTGCATGCGGTCGAACGGGTGCGGCACGTACACCAGGCCGCCCTGGCGGCGGATCTCGGCGATCGTCTCCGCGAGCGTCATCCCGCGTGGGATCTTCTCCTCGATGAAGAGACCGATGACCTCGCCCTGGTCGGCGGTCTTCACCTCCTCGCCGACGATCACCTTCACGCGTCCGTTCGTGTGCTCGCGCGCCTCGAGCGCCCCGGAGATCTCGTTGTGGTCGGTCACCGCGATGGCGCCGAGGCCCACGCGCGCGGCGGTGTCGAGCAGCGACTCGACCGGGGTTGCGCAGTCGTGCGAGTGGTCGGTGTGCATGTGGAGGTCGACGTCGACGAGCGGCCGGCTCTGCAGCTGTGAGCGCAGCGCGGGGTCGCCGCGGCCGTCGTGGCGGCGGCGCACCAGGCGCCCGTAGACGGCC
>DASVXS010000224.1:0-5688 GCA_036392575.1 Thermoleophilaceae bacterium
ATGAGCCGGATGTCCGATCGCGCGAGCGCCTTCCACGCCGCGAGGTTGTGCACGCCGGGTAGCCCAAAGGCCACATCGACTCCGCACGCCTCGAGCCCTCTGACCAGGAGGTCGCCGCCAGTCACGGCTGGGGTTCTAACAGGACATCGATAACTGCACACGACACGCCGGTCCCCGGAAGGCGTGTGCAGTTATTGACGACATCCCCTCGATGTTCCTCACGCGGGGGCAACGAGGGCGACGAACGGCTTGACTCGCTCGTGGTGCACTTGTGGCTGCCATAACGACCACAAGTGCGCCACAGTTGCATAGAGCCTCGCTGTCCGCGTCGCCGTGGCTCCCGGACGAAGTTCGAAGACTTTTGGTGGCTATAGCGCCCAAAAGGCTTCAATCACGCGTGTGGACGCCGTGATTGCTGCCGTGAACCGTCGCGGTGCCCTGAGAGCGACCTACGCGGTTCGCGCCTCGACGAGCTGCGCATCGAAGCCGCCCGCCTGGATCTCGGCGCAGAGCGCCTCGACCACGGCCGCGTCGAATTGCGTGCCCGCGTGCCGGCGCAGCTCAAGCAGCGCCTGCTCGTGCGAAGTGCCCGCGCGGTAGGGGCGATCGGAGGTCATCGCGTGGAAGGCGTCGCAGGCGCAGATGATCCGCGCGCCGAGCGGGATCTCGTCGCCCTCGAGCCCGTCGGGATAGCCGCCGCCGTCCCAGCGCTCGTGGGCCGAGCGCACGAGCGGATGGACGGACTCGAAGAAGGGGATGTGGCGGAGCATGCGCTCGCCGATCACGGTGTGCTCCTTCACCCGCTCGAACTCGTCGTCGGTGAGCGGCCCCGGCTTGTTGAGGATCTCCGTCGGCACGCCGATCTTGCCGATGTCGTGAAGCAGCGCTCCGTAGCGAAGCGTCCGCAGCTGCTGGCCCACCAGGCCGAGCCGCGCGCCGACACGCTCCGTCAGATCCGCGACCTGGCGCGCGTGATCCGCCGTATACGAGTCCTTCGTCTCGAGCGCGTCCGAGAGCATCGCGAGCGTGTTCATGAAAGTTCCCTCGAGTCCTTCGAGGAGGGAGCTCCGCTGAAGGGCGCTCCCCACCTGTATGGCGACCATGTCCGCGAAGAGCAGGTCGTCCGTGTCGAACGCACCCGTCGCGACGTTTTCGAGGTTCAACACGCCCCAGATGTCTCCTCCCATACGAATGGGGACCGCAAGCTCCGATCCGGCCTGCGTCTCCACGTCGGGGTGGATGAAGTCGGGATCGAGGGCAGTGTCCGAGATCAGGGCCGGCTCGCCCGTGCGAGCCACGCGGCCCATCACGCCGCTTCGGACGTGCTGGCGCCATGCGTACGGGTCTTCCATCTCGTCGACGAGCGGTCCGCAGCCCGCAACCGGAACGAGCACGCCGTCGCCGTCGACCCAGAGGATCGCGACGAGAAAGCAGCCGAACGCCTGCTGGAGTTCTCGGGCGGTGACTCGCGCGATCTCGGCCGGGTCCTGCAGCGACATCAGTCGCGCGCCCAGCCGACTCGCGACCGCGAGCCGCTCCCTTGCGGCCGCCCTCACGCTCGACGTAGGAGAGGATCAGGCGCGAGGTGATCCCGCTCGTCTCGCGGGCCTCCGCCGCCTCCCCGGGCGCAGGCATGGCAAGGGCCGCTGTGGGCGCGGTTCCCATATGCAGGTTTTCGGCGCCTGCACGGTCCCGCTTGAGGCGCGACAGCGGCGGATTTACCCCAAACGCGGTACGGCTGTCAGCGAACCGCTAAGGACCAATCCGGTACCTGCCGAACACACGGGGGGAACGAGCTTCGGAGGACGCTGGATGAATGTTGGACGCGATCGCTGGATGAATGTTGGCCGCTCTGCCGAGAGCGATGCTGCCCGCGCAGGGAGCGAGGCGGCCGCAGTGGCCGTGAACGGCCGCGAGGCCGCGCTGCTCGTGGTCTTCTGCTCGCACGAGTACGACCACGCCGCTCTGCTTCGGGCAGTGAACGAGCAGTCCGGCGGCGCGCCGCTGATCGGGTGCTCCACGGCGGGTGAGATTGCAACCGACGGCCCCGGAGACGCGAGCGCGGTGGTCGTGGCGTTCGGCGGCGACGGATTCTGCGCGTCGACCTCGGTGAGCCGCGGCGCTTCCTCCGACCTACGCGCTGCCGGCGCCGACGTCGCGAACGCCGTCGCGAGCCTCAACGGCGGGCACGACGAGCGCGTGCTGCTCCTGCTCACGGACGGCCTCGCCGGCGACCAGCAGGAAGTCGTGCGCGGCGCCTACGGCGTAGCGGGCGCGGCAATTCCGCTCGTCGGCGGCTGCGCGGGCGACGGCCTCGAGATGAAGTCGACCGTGCAGTTCCACGGTTCCGAGGTGCTCACCGATTCGGTCGTGAGCGCGGCCCTGGGCTCGGACGGGCCGCTCGGCATCGGTGTCCGTCACGGCTGGCGCAAGGTGGGCGAGCCGATGCTCGTGACCAAGGCGTCGTACAACCGCGTGTACAGCCTCGCGGGCGAGCCGGCGCTCGACGTCTACCTCGACCGGCTCGGCGCGCCCGAGGAGGCCCGCCACGACCCGGCAGCCTTCACCCGCTTCGCGCTCACGCACCCGCTCGGCCTCGATCGGCGCAGCGGCGAGGAGCACGTGCGCTTCATCGGCGAGGCCGACTTCGAGGAGCGCTCGATCATCTCCATCGCCGAGGTGCCCCAGGGTGGGCTCGCGTGGTTCATGGAGGGCGACTCGGATTCCGTGCTGCGCGCAACCGACGCCGCCTGCGCCGACGCCGTCGACGCGCTCGGCGGCAGCGCGCCGCTCGGCGTGCTCGCCTTCGACTGCATCGCCCGCCGCGGTGTACTTGGTGAGGAGGGCATCAAGGCCGAGGTGGACCGCGTTTCCGAGCGAGTCGGCAATGCGCCGGTCGCGGGCTTCTACACGTACGGCGAGTTCGCGCGCACACGCGGAATCAGTGGCTTCCACAACCAGACGCTCGTCGTCATGGCGGTGGGCTGAGGATGCCGATGGGCCGGAACTGGTCCACCCAGCAGCTTGTCGAGTTCCTCGCGGCCGTCTCGTCATTCGGCGACGAGGGCGCGGCCACGCGCGGTGGCGCTGAGCGCGCCGCCGAGGCGCTCGAGGCCGAGGTGGCCGCGGTTGTTCGCGACGACCGCGTGGTGACCTCGGTCGGGTTCCCGCCCGGCGAGGTGCCCGAGCAGGAGCTGCTCGAGGTGGCCCGCGGCACGCGGCGCGACGTCGGCGTTCCCGGTCTCGGCGTGTGCGAGGCGGTGAGGGCGCCGCTCGACGAGTCTGTGCCCGGCACGCTGATCGTGTCGCGGTGCGACGGTGGCTTCAGTTCCGAGGAGCTGGACCTGCTGCGCGGGATGGGCCGTGTGCTCGGCCTCAACCTCGGGATGATCCGCGCGCTCGAGTCGCTACAACAGCGCCAGCGTCTGCTCGAGACGCTCGCGGGCATCCACCGGATGATCTCGCGTCGGGCGCCGCTCACTGACGTGCTCCAAGCGGTCGTGGAAGGCGCGGCGGGGCTGCTCGGCGACTCGGTCGCGAGCGTGCGGCTCGTGGAGCAGGACGATCCCTCGACCATGACGATCGTCGCCCAGACCGGCATGACGGACGAGCAGCTCGAGCGGCTGCGGCGGACGCCGGTGGGCGAGGGGCTCGGCGGTCGGGCGATCGCCGAGGGCCGCGTGGTGGTGACCAACGAATACGGCGAGATGCCGGGCGCGCTCGCCGACCGCGGCCTGCAGGCCGCCATCGCCGCGCCCGTGCACGACAGCGGCAGGACCGTCGGCGCGCTCGTCGTCGGCTCCTACGACGGCGATCGCCGTTACGGCTCCCACGAGCACGACACCCTCGTGGCGTTCGCGGAGCACGCGAGTCTCGCCGTGAGCGACGCCAAGCTCGCCGACGCGCTCGTGTACCAGGCGCTGCACGACTCGCTCACCGGCCTGCCCAACCGCTCGCTGTTCATGGACCGCCTCGGCCACTGCCTGGCGCGCAGCACGCGCGGGATGAATCCCGTGGCTGTGATGTACATCGACGTCGACGGCTTCAAGTCAGTGAACGACAGCCTCGGTCATGCCGCGGGCGACGAGCTGCTCGTGACGGTCGCCGGCAGGCTTGACTCGTGTGTGCGGCCGGGCGACACCGTTGCGCGCCTCGGCGGCGACGAGTTCGTGGTGCTGCTCGAGGAGGTCGACTCGCAGGAGGAAACGCGCCGGATCGCTGAGCGCGTGCTCGAGGAGCTGCGGAAGCCCTGCACGCTGCACGGCCAGGAGGTGATCATGACCGTGAGCGTCGGCATCGCGGTCGGCCGAGAGGGCGCCGCGGAGCTGGTCCGGAACGCCGACGTGGCGATGTACCGCGCGAAGTCCACCGGCAAGGGCCGCTATGAGGTGTTCGAGCCCGGCATGCGCGACCGCATCGTGGAGCGCGTCACGCTCGAGCGCCATCTCCGCCGCGCGATCGAGGGCGACGAGCTGACGCTCGCCTACCAGCCGATCGTGCGCCTCGACAGCGGCGAGATCGTGAGCGTGGAGGCGCTAGCGCGCTGGACCGACCCGGAGCTCGGCGTGGTCCCGCCGAACCGCTTCATCCCGATCGCCGAGGAGGCCGGCCTGATCCTGCCGCTCGGCGCCTGGGTCCTGCGGCAGGCCGTGCGCCAGGCCGCGAAGTGGCGTGGGCGGCTCGGCGACGCCGCGCCGACCGTGAGTGTGAACGTCTCGGGCATCGAGCTCGAGCAGGCCGACGTCGTCGCGCGCGTGAGCGAGACGCTCCACGAGGAGGGGCTCCCGGCAGCCTCGCTCGTCGTCGAGATCACCGAGACCGTGCTGATGGACGACTCGAACCACGTCCGCGCCACGCTCGCCGGGCTGCGCGACCTGGGCGTGCAGATCGCGGTCGACGACTTCGGCACCGGCTACTCGTCGCTGCAGTTCCTCAGCCGCTTCCCGATCGACGTGCTGAAGATCCCGAAGCCGTTCGTGGACGACGTGGACGCGCCGAGCGGCTCATCCGCGCTCGCGCGCGCGATCATCGACCTGGCGGAGAACTTCAGCTTGCGCACCGTGGCCGAGGGCGTCGAGCAGCCGGGCCAGGCGCTGACGCTCCGCACCCTCGGCTGCACGTGGGGTCAGGGGTACCACTTTGCGCGCCCCGTGGACTCGGACGCGCTCGGTGAGCTGCTCTACGGCGCCGGCGCCGCCTCGCCTCAGATGTAGAGCGGGACGCCCGGCGGCATCGCGGGGGTCTCGGCCTCGAGCAGTCCCTCCATCAGCCGGTCTTCCGGTGTGGGCGCGCGCAGGAAGTCCTCGGACTCGAGCCAGCGCAGCCAGCGATCCCATGCCGCGACCTCCTCGCCGGCCCGCCGCAGGCGTGCGTAGGCGCCGAGCTCCAACGAGGTTCCGATCGACGCGTCGAATCGGTCGCGGAGACGGTCGCGTGTGTCGAGTGCTTCCGCCAGTCGCTCTCGCGCGCGCTCGAGCTCGGGAGACACGGGCTTGGTCGATGAGGCCGAGGTCATCGCTTCTCCTTCCGCCACGAGGCGGCTGAACGGGGACTTGGAAGGGAAGGCCGGCGCACGCCCGGGCCGCGGTGGGGAGGGCTCTGCGACCCGAGCGCTGGAGACAGCCGGCGATCCATAGGTTCGATGGAGTGTCTAAAGCAGCCTTAAGACCGTGGTTGCAATTCGGTAAA
>DASVXS010000225.1:0-10294 GCA_036392575.1 Thermoleophilaceae bacterium
CGGTCCCGGGCCCGGGCCGGGCACCGGCCCGATCCTCGGCGGCGCGCGGCCGGATGATCCCTGGTACCGGCGCATCAATTGGCCAGAGCCCAAGTACATCGCGCTGATCGTCGCCGGCGTGCTGATCTTGGGCGGTGGCGCCGCATACGGCGTGAAACAGCTCACGGACGACAACGGCAGCTCGAACGCTCCCGTCACCTCGGGCAACACCGGTCAGACCGGCGGCGGCAAGAAACCCGGCAAGCGCGCCGGCACCCAGGTCAATCCCGCCGATATTCGCGTGTCGGTGCTGAACGGGACCACGGTCACCGGCCAGGCCAGCAAGCTTGCGGATCAGCTCGAGAACAAGGGCTACCAGCGCGGCACGGTCGCAAACGCGAGCGGTGATCAGGGCCAGCGCGCGGAATCCGTGGTCGAGTACTCGGATGGCAACGTGGCGGCGGCTCGCGCGGTGGGGCGCGAGCTCGGGATCACGCAGTTCGAGAAGGCCGACCCCACCACCCAGCAGCTTGCCGGAGACGCCCAGGTGATCGTGATTCTGGGCGCCGACAAGGCTGCCGCCACAGGCTGAGCGCCATTACCGTTACGCGCGTGCCGAGCAGCATCCTGGTCCGCGCCGTATTCGGCCTGCTCGTGCTGTCCACGGTCGGCGCGTTCTTCGTCACGCAGCGCCTGAAGCGCTCCACCCCGATCGTGGAGAGGGTCTTCTACAAGCCCTATCTGTCCCCGAACGGCGACAGGCGCAAGGACACAGCCTCGCTGCGCTTCGACCTGCCCAAGCGCGAGCGCGTGACGGCCGCAATGGTGAACGACGCCGGCGACCCGGTGCGCACGCTGCTCGACGACCGCCGCCGCTCGCGCGGGACCGTGCACATGACCTGGGACGGCCGCGACGATGACGGCGCGATCGTGCCCGACGGTGTGTACCACCTGCGGGTGACCCTGCCGACCGAGGGCCGGGCCGTCACCTCGCCGCGTGACCTGATCGTGGACACGAAGCCGCCCCGGCCGGCGATCGTCGCGGTCACGCCGCCCACGATCCTGCCGGGCGACACCGCCAAGCGCGGCGATGCGCGCATCCGCTTCCGCGGTCCGTCGAACCCGAAGCCGCTGTTCCGGGTTTATCGGACCGATGTCGCCGGACCGCCCCGGCTCGTCCGGAGCTTCTCGGGGCGTCGCGGCCGCCAGACAGGCGTCTGGGACGGGCGCCTCCAGGACGGACGACTCGCGCCCGACGGCATCTACTCGATCAGCGTGACTGTGCAGGACAAAGCGGGCAACGCCGGCAGCGCGCCCGCGACGCTGCCGCCGTCGCGCAGCAGCGTGACGCGGCGCTCAGGTGTGTCGGCGCGATACCTCACCCTGATGGGCCCGCTCGAGCCGGTGAACGCCGGAAGCGTCGTGAAGCTCACGATCGGCCCGAAGGCGCGCCGTGCGCGCTGGAACCTCACGCGAATCGGCCCCGGGCGTCCGGTCGCGCGGGGAGAGTCGCACGGCACGAAGGTGGCGATCCGTGTGCCCGGCGACGCGCGCACCGGTCTCTACCTCGTACGCGTGCAGGCGGCGGGTCATCGCGCCATCGAGCCGCTCGTGGTTCGCGGCCGCGGACGGGGACCGGTGCTCGTGGTGCTTCCGTCGATCACCTGGCAGGGACTGAACCCGGTCGACGACGACCGCGACGGCTTCGCCGACACGCTGTCGGATTCGCTCAGCGTGCAGGCGGCGCGCCCGTTCGCGCACGGGCGCCTGCCGGCCGGCCTGGATTCGACCGAGATACCGTTGCTCCGCTTCCTCGACCGCTCGAAACTGCCATATGACGTGACCACCGACCTCGCGCTCGCACGCGGCCAGGGACCGGGCATCGACGGGCACGGCGGCATCATCTTTGCCGGGAGTGAGCGCTGGCTCACCGAGAAGCTCGACCTTGCGCTCCGCAGCTTCGTGGAGAAGGGCGGGAAGGTGGCGTCGTTCGGCACCGACGCGTTCCGCCGCCGCGTCGACGTCGGGCCCACAACGCTGAGCTCGCCGAGCGCGCCGGAGGCCGTCAACGTTTTCGGAGAGCAGGTTGGCGAGACGCGCATCGAGCCGGCGCCGATGGTGGTCAACCGCGACGCACCGGCAATTCAACTCTTCGCCCACACCGACGGTTTCATCGGCCAGTTCCAGGACTTCGAGCAGTCCCGGAAGCTGGTAGGCGGAGCGATAGTGCAGTCTGCAGCGGGCCGCGATCCGAAGCAGCCCGCACTGGTGGCGTACAAGCTCGGCGACGGACTCGTGATCCGTATGGGCACGCCCGAATGGGCGACCAGCATCAACGGCGACATCGAGGTGGCGCAGGTCACCCGAAGGACATGGCAACTCCTCTCGCGGTAGGCGTCGCCGCCAAGGAGGCGGGCATGATCGTGGCGGCGCTCGCGGTCGCCGGAGCGTTCTTCGTTCCGTCCGCGCGTGGCCGCGCAGTTTGCGTGCTGGTCGCGCTGGTCCTCACGCCGGTGCTGCTGGTCGGCGAGCTGTGGGACAGCAGCCAGTTCGTGAGCATCCGCGATCACCCGGCTCCCGCCGTGGGTGCCGCGGTGCTCGGTGTCGCGGTGATGGGCGCGCTCGCCGCGGTCTTCCTCCGCAGGCCCGAGGCCTTCCCGCTGCTGGCCGTGTTCACGCTGCCGTTCCGGATCCCGGTGGAAGCGGGCGGCCAGACGGCGAACCTGCTCGTGCCGCTCTACGCGGTCGTGGGCGGCGCGGCCATTGCCTACGCCTGGGAGCGGCTGCGCGGCTCGAACGGTGGCTGGAACGGGCAGGCGCGGCGCCCGTTCTGCCCGGACGAGCGGCCGCCGGGCACGCTCGAGGCGGTGCTGATCGGTGCGGTCGTGCTCTACACGCTGCAGGCGGCTTATTCCACGGACTTCGAGACGGCGCTGAAGAACGTGGTCTTCTTCTACGTCCCGTTCGCGCTGCTGTTCCGCTTCCTCACGTCGCTCGAGTGGAACGAGCGCGTGGTGAGGCGCGCTTTCGGGGTGGCGCTCCTGCTCGCGCTGGTGTTCGTCTCGATCGGCTTCTGGGAGTACGCCACGCGACACCTGCTGTGGAACCCGAAGGTGATCGCGTCGAACGAGTTCGAGTCCTACTTCCGGGTCAACTCGCTGTTCTTCGACCCGAGCATCTACGGCCGCTTCCTCGCGCTCGTGATGATCGGCCTGGCGACGGTCCTGCTGTGGGCGCGGCGGACACGCAACGTCTGGGTCGTCACCGGTTTGCTCGCGTTCCTGTGGGCGGGTCTGGTGCTCACGTTCTCGCAGTCGAGCTTCGTGGCGCTGCTGGTGGGCCTCGCCGTGCTCGCCGCGCTGCGCTGGCGTGCCCGGCCGGTGGTGGCGACGGTGGCAGCCGCCGCGATCGTCGCGGCGATCGTGGTCGTGGCCGTGCCATCGGCCGTGAACCTGGACGTCGGCTCCTCACGCTCGGTGAGCCAGGCCTCGAGCGGCCGCTTCGACCTGATAGGCGGCGGCCTGCGCATGTTCGCCGACCGGCCGGTGTGGGGCTTCGGCTCGGGCTCGTTCTCGAAGGAGTTCCGGCAGCGCGAGAAGGTGAGCTCGCAGCGCGCCGCCTCGGCCTCGCACACGATCCCGCTCACGTACGCCGCGGAGCAGGGGGTCGTTGGGTTCGCCGCCTACGTCGCCGTGCTGTGGGCGGCGTTCAGGCTGCTCTTCAGGAGTCTCTCAGGCCCCCTGCGCGGACGGGAGCCTCCGGGCGACAAGGCGCTCGCGCGCGCGGCGATCGCCGCGGCGTTCGCGGCGCTCGTGGTGCACACGCTGCTGTACGCGTCCTTCCTGGAGGACCCCATCACGTGGACGCTGCTAGGAGCCGGACTGGCGCTGCAGAGGCGACCGCGCAGGGTGCGGACGGGCGCAGCGGCCGCAACCGCGAGCGAACAGGTACCCGCCGAGCCGGCGGCGGGCTAAGCGTCCGCGGCTTCGGGCGCCCGGGCGATCTCGGGTTGCTGCCGCTGGGGCGCGGCAGCTGCCGCGGGGGCGGCTGTCGGGCGGGGCTTCCTCATGCCACGCAGCGACCGCGCGTAGAGGGTGCCGACCACGACCACGTAGCCGAGCCAGACGCCGAGCTCCTCGATCGAGGGCGCCGGGTCCCAGCCGAACAGGCCACGCAGGAGCTCACCGAAGAAATGGTCGGTGGAGACGAGGCCGACCGAGCTCGCGTCGAACACCGGGTACCAGTAGGTGGTGAGCGCGCCGACCTCTTGGATCTGCGCGACGGAGCGTGCCAGTAGGCCGGCGGCGAACAGCAGCACCAGGCCGCCGCTCACGGCGAAGAACAGGCGCAGGTCGAGCCAGCGGGCGCCGCGGTAGAAGGCGTAGGCGAGCACGAGCGCGCCGGCCAGGCCGAGCGACCCGCCCACGAGCGAGTCGAGCGTGGAGCTCTGGCCGGCCGCGGCCACGAAGAAGAGGGCCGTCTCGATGCCTTCGCGCAGCACCGCGAAGAACACCACGGCCACGAGCGCCCCACCGGCGCCGGCGATCAGCGCGGTATCGACCTTGTGCTGCAGCTCGCCCTTGAGCATGCGCGCCTGCCGGCCCATCCAGAAGATCATCCAGGTGAGCACGCACGCAGCGAACAGCATGATGATCGCGAACACGGTCTTGCGCGCGTCGCCCTGAAGCTCTCCGATCGTGACGAACAGGATCGCGCCGACGAGGACGGAGATGCCGACCGCGAGCGCGGTCCCCGCCCACACATGGCGGAACCCGTCGCGGCGGTCGAGCTTGCGAAGATACGCGAGCACGATCGCGACGATCAGAGCGCCCTCGAGGCCCTCCCGCAGCAGGATCAGCGCCGAACCGGTCACCGTTAGGGAACCCTAACAGTTTTCGGCCCGAAAACCCATCCGCCAGGTCTGATATCGGACTCAGCGGTTACTGCGGCGGCGGTGTGTCGTGTCTCTGTGGCAGGTCAGCCGACCGTGGCTGCGCCGGCAGACCAGGCGATGCTGGACGCCGCGGCAGTGGAGATGCCGGCCGTGCACGCGGCAGCTGAGCTTCCGGCCGTAGTACCGGCACACGACGGTCCCGTTGGGGCCACGGGTGCAGATCTGCCGGCGCTGCGCCCGCTTGCGCGCGGCCGCACGCCGCTTCGCCTGCAGCTCGCGCTTGCGCGCGGCCCGCTTGCGGGCGGCCTGCCGGCGCTTGGCCGCCTTGCGCTTCTGGGCGGGCGTGAGATGGCGATGGGCGCGCTTGCGCGCCTGCGCGCGCAGGAAGGCCTTCGACTCGAGCATGTAGACGCTCGAGTAGCCGGTGAGCCAGAGGCGCTGCCCGTCGGAGATCACCGGGTTGTACGCGCCCCGGCCGATCTTGAAGACCGGCCTGCCGCTGCGGACGTCGAGCCCGGTGGTGGAGTGCGCCGAGAGGTTCGAGAAGTAGGCGATGTTGCCCACCACCGTGGCTGCGCCAGAGATGTGGCCGTTCGCGTTGTACACCCAGCGCTGCCGGCCGCTCCGCGCGTCGAGCGCGTAGAAATGGCCGTCGTAAGACCCCACGTAGACGCTCGGCGGGCTCCCGTCGGCATCTGCCACGGCGGTCGCCGCGTACACGTAGGCACCCGTGGTGTGGCTCCAGGCGATCTTCCCTGAACGGGCGGAGAAGGAGTAGACCTTGCGGTCGAGGTTGCCGGCGTAGACGCGGCCGAACGCGACGGCGGGCGTGGCGTAGAAGCCGCCTGAGCGGCCGAGCGGAAGGCCGGAGGTGTGCGTCTTCCAGACCAGGTGGCCGTTGGTGCGGCGGACCGCCTGCATGTTGCCGCCATAGTCGCCGAAGTAGAGCAACCCGTTCGAGTAGGCCGGCCCGGCGGTCACGTCGCCGCCCGCCTGGTAGGTCCAGAGCACGCGGCCGTCTCGCTGCCGCATGCCGTACACCTCGCCGCTTTCAGAGCCGAAGTAGAGCTTGTCGCCGATCACCAGCGGCGAGGACTCGCTGCGGCTGCCGAGGTTGCGCGCCCAGAGGATGCGGCCGTTCTTCGTGTTCAGTGCGACGATTCGCCCCGACAGCGTTGTGAAGAACGCACGCTTGCCGGAGACCGCGGGCGACGAGGCGGCGAGCCGGGCGATGTGCTTGCGCCAGCGCACCTTCCCGGTGAGGGCATTCACGGCGTACGCCTCGCCGTTGTTCTTCTGGAAGTAGAGCGTGTTCTTTGCCAGCACCGGCTGGAACTCGATCAGGTGGCTTCCGCCGAGCGTCCACGCGCGCCGGAATGGCGGCCGCGCCAGGTGGTTCGGCGGATCGAGCCAGTGCGTGCGTTGCGCATCGAAGCCATAGACCGGCCAAGCGAACGGCTTGCCCTTTCTTCTGGCCTGCTCCTGCTTCTGCTCGGGCTGCTTCGGCGGCGTGGTGAACTCGACGTCGGGGTTGGTGATATCGCCAGGCCGCTGGCCGACGGTGAGGTAGGCCACGAGAAGGCCCACCGCCAATACCAGCAGCACGCCCCCGCCGATCGTGAGCCAGCGCCGCCGCCGACTCCAGTTGCGCACGCGGCAATGGTAGGAAAGCCACCTGAAGGCATCCTCAAGCCGCTTTGCGCAGGCACCGGTTGCGCTCCTCCGCGGCCTCCCGAATACCTTCGCCGCGCCCGGGCTGGAGCGCTTGGCGGGCGTGCGTGATGTAGCGCCGCGGATCATGCCGCGGCAGTGCCAGCGCTGCCGCCGCGCGCACGAGGTAGGGAAGCGCGTAGAGCAGGCGGGTGGCGAGCACAACCGGCATCGAGTGGTGCTTGCGCATGTACAGGTCGCGGTTGCGGTGGAACTCCACGATCCGCCTGCGCTGACCCTCGACGTCGCTCGCGAGCTGGTCGTGGTGGATGGCTCGCGCGGCCGGCACGTGCAGGAGCCGCCAGCCGGCGTCGTGCAGCCGCTTGGCGAAATCGGTCTCGTCGGAGTAGACGAAGAAGTCGGGGTCCATCCAGCCCACCTGCTCCGCCGCGTCGCGGCGCACGAGCATCGCGCTCGACTGCACCCAGCCGACCTCGCGGGTGCGAGAGCCGCCGCTCTGGGTGACGAGCTGTTTGTGTAGGAACAGCGCCTGGGCGAGCGCGGTCCCGAGACCCGGAAGGCGCCACGCGCACGGCACTGGGGTCCCGTCCGAGTCGAGCAGCTGCGCTCCCGCCGCGGCCGCCCGCGGGTCCGCCTCGAGCGCCTCGAGCAGCGCCTCGACGGCGCCCGGCTGCAGCTCGGCGTCCTCGTTCAGCAACAGCGAGTAGCGCCCGCGCGACTCGCGCATGAGCGTCGAGTCGTTCTCGGCCTTGCCGGTACGCTCGCTGAGCTCGATCAGCCGGTAGTCGCGCCCGAGCGCGCGCACCGCGTCCGCGGAGCCGTCGTCGGAGGCGTTGTCGAGCACGATCACCTCGCGCTCGACGCCCGCCGGCGCAGTGCGCTCGATCGCCTCGAGACCGGCGAGGAGCAAGTCCCTGCCGTTCGTGTTCACGACGCAATAGCTGATCAGCACTGTTGAATCATCGCCTGCGATGCGCGTTCAGATCGTCGACCCCCCGGCATACACGCCGCCCTACGACCACTCGCTGGCCGCCGCCCTTGCGCGCGCGGGCGCCGACGTCGAGCTGGTCACGAGCCATTTCCGGCATGGACCGCTGCCCGAGGTCGGCGGCGGATACCGCGTGTCCGAGCGTTTCTACCGCCACGGCGACTCCCGCCTCGCGAAGCTCGCCGAGCACGTGCCCGGCATGCTGTCCTATCGCGGCGAGGCACAACATGCCGACGTGGTCCACTACGAGTGGCTCCCGCTCGAGCCCATCGACGCGCTGCTGTTGCCGCCGAAGCGGCCGCGCGTGTTCACCGCGCACAACGTTGTCGCTCATGACGCACCGCGCGGCTGGGAGAGCGCCCGTCGCCGCCTGCTGCGGCGTATGGACGCGGTGGTGGTGCATTCCGAGTTCGGCGCCCGCCAGATGAGCGAACGACTCGGCGTGCCGCCCGGGCGTGTGCGCGTCGTGCATCACGGCGTGTTCGACTACCTCACGCGCCTGCCGCACGAGGAGCCGCTGTTCGAGGAGCTGCGCGATGTCGAGGGACCTGTCGTTCTCTTCTTCGGGCTGCTTCGCCCGTACAAGGGCGTCGACGTTCTCGTCGAGGCGTTTCGCGAGGTCGAGGGCGCTGAGCTCTGGGTGGTCGGCGCGCCGCGCATGCCGCTCGAGCCGCTCGAGCATCAGGCGCGCGACTCGCGCTCGCCGGTTCGCTTCGTGCCGCGCTTCGTCACCGACCCTGAGATTCCGGCGCTGTTCCGGCGGGCGGACCTCGTCGTCCTGCCGTACCGTGAGATCGACCAGTCCGGCGTGCTGTATACGGCGCTTGCATTCGGCAAGCCGATCGTCGCCTCGGCGGCGGGCGGGTTCGTGGAGGTGGCCGAGCAGCACGGCGCGGCGCGGCTCGTGCCGCCGGGCGATCCGGCCGCCCTAGCCGCGGCGATCCAGCAGCTCGTGGGCGACCCTGCCGAGCGCAATCGGCTTGCCCAAGCGGCGTCCGCCGCGGCGGCAGGGCCTTACTCGTGGGACTCGGCGGCGCGCGGCCACCTCGAGCTCTACCGGGAGCTGACGGGCGCGTGACCGTCGTCGAGATCCTCTTCTGGCTCTCGGTCGCCGGGCTCGTGCACACGCACGTGACCTACGGGTTGTCGCTCGCGCTGCTCGAGCGCCTGCGCGGTCGCCGCGGCGAGGCGAAGGGCGCAGGCGAGCTGCCGCGCGTCTCACTGATCGTGCCCGCGCACGACGAGGAGCCGGTGATCTGGGACAAGGTGCGGAACGCTCTGGCGCTCGACTACCCGCGCGACCGGCTCGAGCTGATCGTGGCCTCGGACGGCTCAACCGACGCCACCGTCGCGCAGGCTCGCGCGGCCGGCGCGGACGTGGTGCTCGACCTGCCGCGGGCCGGCAAGGTTGCCGCGCAAGATGCGGCCGCGGAACGGGCGCGTGGTGAGATCCTCGCGTTCGCCGACGCCAACTCCACCTGGGCGCGCGATGCCCTGCGCCGCCTGGTCGAGCCGTTCGCGGACGAGCGCGTGGGCTACGTGTGCGGGCAGGTGCGCTTTTCGCGCGACGAGGGCGGAACGAACGAGGAGGGCATCTACTGGCGCTACGAGATGGCGGTGCGGGGCCTCGAGTCGCGGGCGGCCGGAATCACGGCGGGCAACGGCGCGATCTACGCCGTGCGCCGATCCGCCTACTGGCTCGACCCGCTGCGGGGCGATCTCTCGTTCCCGTTCAAGCTGGCGAAGCGCGGCCTGCGCTCCGTCTATCAGCCTCAGGCGCTCGCCCAGGAGAAGATGGTGCCGACGATCGAGGGCGAGTTCCGGCGTAAGCGGCGCATGATGAGCCGTGCCTGGGGGACGGTGCTCGAGGGCGGCATGCTGTCGCCGCTCCGCTACCCGCCGCTGTACGCGTACGAGATCTTCAGCCACCGCGTCCTCCGCTACGCGTCGCCGTTCCTGCACGTGGTCGCGTTCGGCACGAACATCGCGCTGCTCGGCAACGGCTGGGTCTACGTGCTCACCTTCGCCGCGCAGTGCGCTCTGCTTCTGGCGGCGGCGCTCGCACCGTTCGTGCGTGCCCGCCCGTTCGCGATCGCCTACTACTACGTGACGATCACCGCCTCGATTGCCGCCGGCCTATTCGACTGGCTGCGGCGGGGCATGCCGCTCACCTGGGAGAAGCCGGAGGGCACGCGGTGATCACGCGCGCGATCGACATCGTCGTCGCGGGCGTCGCGCTCGTGTTCACGTCGCCGATCATCGCCGCGGCGATGATCGCCATCCGGCTCGAGTCGCCCGGCTCGCCGATCTACAAGCAGCGGCGCGTGGGATTGGATGGCGAGCCGTTCGAGATCTGGAAGCTGCGCACGATGTACCTGGGATCCGATCGCGGTCCTGACCGTGCGATCCCGAAGGACGACCCCAGCATCACACGCGTCGGCGCTTTCCTCCGCCGCACGTCGCTCGACGAGCTGCCGAACCTGATCAACGTCCTGCGCGGCGAGATGGCGATCGTGGGCCCCCGGCCGACGATCCAGGTGCAGGTCGACCAGTACACGCCGCGCCAGCGGCGGCGGCTCGAGGTGAAGCCGGGGCTGACCGGCTGGGCGCAGGTGAACGGCCGCGTCGGGCTGCCGTGGCCGGAGCGGATCGAGCTCGACGTCTGGTACGTGGACCACCGATCCCTGCGGCTCGACCTCCAGATCCTGGCCAAGACCGTGCGCTTGCTCGTGACGGGTCACGGCCTCTACACGTCCTGATCC
>DASVXS010000226.1:0-9758 GCA_036392575.1 Thermoleophilaceae bacterium
GTCGAGGCGTGGGAGGGAGAGGTTTGGCGCGGCCGGTCGCTCGCCGCCGGCGAGCGCGCTGTCCAAGCCGCGCCGCGGCGAGCTCTGCGTCATCCCATAGCCGAGCAGGGCCACCAGCGCCCCCGCGGCGATCAGGGCCGCGAGCGGGGCGGGCGCGGCCACGCGGCTCACGCCCGCACCCTCCGCTCACGGCTCCCCTCGCGGGCGGCATCCAGCCGCCGCAGGATCGCGGCCGCCTCGGCACGCAGCGTCAGGTCGAGCGCCCGGTGCTCCGCCAGCGACAGCTTGCCGGTCTCGAAGTCGATCTCGAAGTCGCGGATTTCGCGCAGCTTCGCGTCGCGTTCGGCCTCGAGGGCGGCTACCTCCGGATCCTCGCCCCGCTCGCTGCGATCCGACCGGAGCGGCGCGAACACCACCACGGCGACGGCGACGAGCACGACCATGATCAGAAGGAAGTCCATGGCTAGGCGCGTTCCAGCGCCCTACCGAGCCGCCCGGCCGCCGCCCACGCGGCCGACCGCACGCGCAGGCTGCGCGGTCGCGGCCACAGTGAGATCAGTCCGCCCAGGACGGCCAGCGCCCCGCCGATCCAGACCCACTCGACGAGCGGCGAGACGATCAGCCGGAAGCTGGCCGCCGGCGGCAGCATGCGGTAGCGGTCGGCGATCGCCTGGAGGATGAAGCGCTCGCTCGCTGCGTCGGCCAACGGGAAGCGGCGGTCGATGCCGTCGATCATTCGCTGCATCGACTGGATGTCGGGCTGCACCGCGGTCCAGACGTCGCCCTGCGGCCGCACCCAGAGGCCCACCTCGCTCGCGGCCTCACCGTCGAACCAGCGGCCGGCCGGCCCAAGTCCCGGGTCCCGCGAGGGGTAATAGCCGCGGTTCGGCCGCAGGGTCGCCACGTGGCGCCCGTCCCTGCGCACGTCGAGCACTGCGCCGAGGCTGACCTTCTCCTTGCCCACCGCGCCCGTGGCGCTCACATAGCGCACGTCATAAGAGCCGACGCGCGCGTCCTGTCCGGGGCTCAGGCGCACGTCGCGCACGTGCTGGAACGCGGAGGAGGCCGCTACACCAACGAGCATCACGGCGACGCCCGCGTGAACCAGATAGCCGCCGTACCGCCGCCGGTTGCGGCGCACCAGCGAGACGACGGCCCGCGCCGGTCCCTCGCCCGATACGCGCCGCCGCGCCGCAGCACCGCGCCAGAGCTCCTGCGCGACCGCCGCGATGGCGAGCGCCGCCGCCCCGAAGAGCAGCAGCGTGCGCGGGCTGCCAGCCGCGGCCGGCACGGCGGCGGCAACGACGGCTACGACCGCGACGGATGCGGCAAGCGGCCGGAGCAGAGCGCGCCGGGCGCCCTCCGCGGACGACCGTCGCCATGCGAGCAGCGGCCCGAGTCCCGAGAGCGCCACAGCGAGGATCGCGAGCGGGGCCGTGTAGCGGTCGAACCAGGGCGGTCCGACCGACGCCTTGTCGCCGGTCGCGGCCTCGGAGATCAGCGGGAAGAAGGTTCCCCACAGGATCACGAGGCAGAGTCCGACGAGCACCAGGTTGTTCAGCAGGAAGACCGACTCGCGCGACACCAGCGACCAGTCGCGCCCCTCGGAGCGGAGCTCCGCGCGCCGGCTCGCCACGAGGAGCACCGAGCCGAACGCGAGGGCGGCCACGAACGCGAGGAACGGCTTCCCGAGCGTGGACGCGCCGAACGCGTGGATCGAGTCCAGGATCCCCGAGCGCACCAGGAAAGTCCCGAGCACGGCAAGGATGCCGCTGCCGAGCACGAGGCTCATGTTCCACGTCTTCAGCAGCCCGCGCCGCTGCTGGACCATCACCGAGTGAATGAACGCCGTGCACGTGAGCCAGGGCATCAGCGCGGCGTTCTCGACCGGGTCCCAGGCCCAGTACCCGCCCCAGCCGAGCTCGGACCACGACCAGCGCGCGCCGAGCAGGATGCCGGCACCGAGGCAGAGCCATGCGGCGAGCGCGAAGCGCCTGGTGGCCGCGATCCACGCCGCGTCGAGGCGGCGCGTCACGAGGGCGGCGACGCCGAACGCGAACGGCACCGTGAGCAGCGTGTACCCCGAGTAGAGGAGCGGTGGGTGAACCATCATCGCGGGGTGCCGGAGGAGCGGTTGAAGCCCGCTGCCGTCGGCGGGCGCCGGGTCGAGCAGCTGGAACGGATTGGCGAGGAACACGAGCATCGAGCCGAAGAACGCAGCGAAGCCGAGCAGCACGGCAGTGGCGTACGGCGCGAGCTCCCGCAGACGTGCGTGGCTCGAGCGGAGCACCGCACTCGACCACAAAGACAGCAGCCAGACCCAGAGCAGCAGCGAGCCCTCCTGCGACGACCAGGCAGCGGTGGCGCGGTAGAACAGGGGAGTGGTGGTGCTCGAGTGGCCGGCGACCACCTGCAGCGCGAAGTCGGAGCGCAGGAAGGCTGCCTCGAGCAGCGCGAACGCCAGCGTCAGCACGCCCACCAGCGCGTACGCCGAGCGGCGGCCGACAGCCACCCACTCCGGCCGTCTCGTCCGTGCGCCGTAGATCGAGGCCGCGGCGCCACCCACCGCGAGCGCGAGCGCGAGCAGCAGGAGCGCACGCCCGAGGGTGATCACGTCACGTCCTCTTAGGCGCGGCGCTGAACTTGGACGGACACTTCGTGATCAGCGAGTCGCGGCGGCCCACGAACTGTCCGTCTTGCCGAGCCACGGTCACGATCACCTCGCGTCCGGCGCGGAATGGATCCGGCACGGCGCCGCGATAGAGCACGGCGATAGCGGCACTGCCGCCACGATCGCGCAGGCGGAAGCGCAGCTCGTCACCGTTTCGCGTGTAGCCGGGGAGCACCTTGCCAGTCACGTCGTAGCTGCGCCCGGGCTGCGCGGACCGGATCAGCTGACTCGGGCTCCGGGCGCTGCTCGCGGAGCTGAAGCTCGTGTACACGAGCGCGCCTGCCAGGACCACGGCTGCGAGGAGCGCGACCACGAGGCGTCGCTTCCTGCTTCTGGACGGGTCCCTTGCCACGGCTCTCCTCCGCTTGACAAAGATTCATGGCACTGTATATAAATCCAATTCGCCGTGTCAATTGGCCCTCGGGTGACGGTGAGGAGGAGCGATGGGCGCTAGCGGCAGGCTCGGCAGGTACCTCAAGATCGGGGCTGCCGCGGCAGGACTTCTCCTCATCGGCGGCGCTCTGTTCAGCTTCAGCGCGGTCTCGAAGAGCAGGCACGCCCGGCACGCCACCAGCCAGCAGCGGCTCTTCGACCAGGGCCGGCAGGTGTTCCGGTTCGACACCTTCGGCGACCAGGCTTTCTGGGGCGGTGGGCTCCAGCTGCACCGGGCGATCGAGGGATCGAAGCTCGGCGGCGTCGGCGGCGGCGTGAGCCCGAAGACCGCGCTGTCGGTGGGCCTGAAGGTCGACTCTCAGGCGCTTCCGAAGCAGGTGGTCCAGGGGATCAAGCAGGGCAAGATCGACCTCAACGACCCGAAGACAACGCTCGCGCTGCTCAAGCTCAACGCGGTCGTCGGTGTGAAGGGCTTCTTCAACCACCGCGGCACGCTGCGCTCGGTCGGCCTCACGTGCGCCGTCTGCCACTCGACGGTTGACAATTCTTTCGCGCCAGGGATCGGAAAGCGCCTCGACGGCTGGCCCAACCGCGACCTCAACGTCGGCGCGATCGTGTCGCTCGCCCCGAATCTCAAGCCGGTTACCGATCTGCTCGGCGCGGACGAGGCGACGGTCAAGAAGGTGCTCGCGGCCTGGGGCCCGGGCAAGTTCGACGCCGAGCTGTTCCTCGACGGCAAGGGCTTCCGCCCGGACGGCAAGTCCGCGGCCACTCTGATCCCGCCTGCGTTCGGACTTGCCGGCGTGAACCTGCACACGTGGACGGGGTGGGGCTCCGTGCCGTACTGGAACGCCTTCGTGGCGAACCTGGAGATGCACGGCCAGGGCAACTTCTTCGACTCGCGACTCGACGATGCGAGCAAGTTCCCGATCGCCGCGAAGAACGGCTTTGGGCACCTGCGCGTAAAGCACGACCTGGTCACGAGCAAGCTGCCGGCGCTGCAGTTCTACCAGCTGGGGCTGAAGGTGCCGAAGCCCTCGCCGCACAGTTTCAACGCGGCGGCCGCGCGGCGCGGCAAGGCGGTCTTCGATGGCCAGGGCAAGTGCGCGAGTTGCCATACGCCGCCGACCTACACCGAGGCCGGTTGGAACCTGCACACGCCAGCGGAGGTCTGCACCGACTCGTTCCAGGCAGAGCGCTCGCCTACGGGCATGTACCGGACCGCTCCACTCCGCGGCCTGTTCACGCACTCGAAGGGCGGCTTCTACCATGACGGGCGCTTCGCGAATCTCGGGGCGGTGGTCGACCACTACAACAGCTGCATGAACCTGGGCCTGACGCCGCAACAGAAAGGCGACCTCGTCCAGTACCTGAAATCGCTGTGAGCGAGGGCTGAGAACGGCGATGCGCGTGGTGCCCAGAAAGGCGGAGGGCGCACTCCCCGGCGCCGCTGCCGCCGGACTCGCCGCCGCGTTCGAACTCGTGTTCTTCTACGCCCCGCTCGACGCCGACCAAGGGTTCATCCAGAAGATCTTCTACCTCCACGTGCCGCTCGCGATCGTGGCTCTCTCCGGCTTCGTCGCCGGTGGCGTGATGGGCCTGAAGTATCTGAGGACGCGCGACCCGGCCTGGGACATGCGCTCATACGTTGCGATCCACCTGTCGCTGATCCTCGCCGTCGGCGTCCTGGTGACGGGCTCGATCTGGGCACGCGGGTCGTGGGGGCACTGGTGGGTCTGGCAGGAGCCCACGCTCGTCTCGTTCCTGATCGTGTTCCTTCTCTACTGCTGCTACCAGCCGCTTCGCTTCTCGATCGAGGACCGCGAGCGGCAGGCGCGCTACGCGGCCGTTTTCGCGGTCGTGGCGGCCGCGTTCGTGCCGTTCAACTTCCTGGCGGTGCGCCTGGCTCAGGCGTTCAGCCACCCGCGCGTCCTCTCTACGACCGGCGGCAACATGCCCGGCGCCATGCGGCTCACCTTCTACGTGTCGCTTGTCGCGATGGCCCTTCTCTGGCTCGCCCTCTTCAAGGTCGAGATCTCGTCCAAGCGTGCGCGCATCGAGCTCAAGCGGCTGCGGCGGGAGATCGAGTCGGAGGCGGCCGTCGACCCGCGCGAACCCGCGATGGCCGCCTGACCGATGCCGGCGCTCCCGCTCGACACCGCAGGCGCGTACGTCGCGGCGGCCTACATCGTGTTCCTCACGCTGGTCGTGCTCTACGTGGGGATCATGGCGTCGAAGGTTGCGCGCACCGAGCGCGACCTAGCGGAGCTGCGGCGGCGGCAACAGCGCGGGGAGCGATGAGCGAGCGAGTCGTCTGTCTAGGGCTTTCTCACCGCACAGCGCCGGTGGCACTCCGTGAGCGGGCAGCGCTATGCGACCGGGGCGTAGAGGCCCTTCTCAGCGAGCTCGCCGCGATGCCGGCCGTAAACGAGGCCCTCGTCCTCTCGACCTGTAACCGAACCGAGCTCTACGGGGCAGGACCGGACGAGGGCGCGCTTCGCGCCGCCCTCGGCTGCGCGTTGGTCGGTCACAGCCGGCTGAGCGCTCCCGAGCTCGCCCGCGTCGCCTACGTGGAGCGGGGCGCGGCGGCCGTTCGCCATCTGATGCGGGTGGCGGCGAGCCTCGATTCGGCGCTGCTCGGGGAGAGCGAGATCCAGGGCCAGGTGAAGCACGCGCAGCGGCTCGCCGCGTTGAATGGGTCTCTCGGCCCAATTCTCGAGAGCTCGTGCCGCGCCGCCCTGGCCGCCGGCAGTCGGGCCCGGCGAGAGACCGGCATCGCCTCCGGAGCTGTGTCCACCGCGTCAGCCGCGGTGGAGCTCGCCCGCAACGAGCTGGAGGGCCTGCTCGGGCGCAGGGCGCTCGTCATCGGAGCGGGGAGGGTGGCCGACGGCGTTGCGCACGCGCTCCGCGGGCGGGGGTTGAAGGAGATCACCGTCGCAAGCCGGACCGATGCGCACGCTCGCGCTCTCGCGACGCGGGTCGGCGGGCGCCCGATCCGCTTTCCCGTGAGGCTCGAAGAGCTGGCGGCCGCGGACGTCGTCATCTCCGCCACCGCCGCGCCCGGTCATGTGCTCGCGTGCGCGGCGCTCGAGCGCGCCGTCGCGGCACGCGGCCACGGGCGGCTCGTGGTGGTCGACATGGCTGTCCCGCGGGACGTGGACCCCGCGGTGAACGTGCTTTCCGCGGTGACGCTCAAGGACGTCGACGACCTCTCGCGCGCGGTGGACCGCAACCTGGCGCTCCGCCGGCGAGAAGCCCGCGTGGCCGAGCGGATCGTGGACGCGGAGCTCGAGCGCGTGCTCGCCCGGATCTTCGCCTCGGACGCCGATTCGCTGCCCACCGCAGCTTAGGAGCGTGCGGGCCGCCAGGCCCAGAGCAGTCCCATGCCGTCGTCGTCGCCGGCGCCGGGGTTGTGCCAGGGGTTTGAGGTGCGGTACCCGGCCGACTCGAGCAGCCGCGTCGCATACGCCCGCGGGTCCGGATCGGGGCACATCCGCGTGTGGTACTCGACGATCATCGCCGCAGCCCGCGCGCCAGTCAGCCGAGGATCAGCGAGCAGCTCCCACTCGGCGCCCTCGGCGTCGATCTTCACGAAGTCCGCGCCCGTGAGCTCCGGCATCGCGTCCACGACAGGCACGCGAAGCGCGGACTCCGTGGGTGTGGCCGCGTGCGAGGCCGCGGACTTCCCGGCGGCGAAGGCCACCTCACCCGCCGACGTGGCCGCGCAGGCCTCGATCAGGGTGACGCGGTCGCCGATGGCGTTCAATTCAATGCAGTGCCGCGCCAGCGCGGCGTTCTCCGGGTCGGGCTCGTAGGCGAGCACCGTCGACCCGGGAAACCGCCCGAGCGCGAAGAGGAAGAAGAGGCCGACGTTCGCGCCGACGTCGACGATCCGCAGCGCCCGGCCGAGCCGCTCGATCGAGCCGGCGGCCTCGGGCGGAGGCTCGTACTCGCGGTCGGTGACGAACACCTGGTCGAGCGTCATGGGGTCGAGCGAGCGGTGCCGGATGAGGATCGTGCGGCCGTTCTCGCGCAGCCGGTAGGACGCGGGCGATCGCCGCCGCGCGAGCGTGCCCGCCACCCAGCGGAGTGGCTCGTGCACCGCGGCGGCGTGCCGCACCACCAGCGCCGGCGGGCTGCGCTTGCGGAGGCGGCGGAGCCTGGCCGATCCGCGGATGCGCGTCAGAAGGGACAGTCGTAGCTCCAGATGGCGAGCAGGCGCTTCGGCATCTTGGCGCAGCCGTTGTCGCCGATGTCCCGCCACGGCGCGGTCGTGCCGCGCGAGCGGAAGCCCTCGGGCTGGTCGTCGTAGCCCGTGCGCGGGTTCTTGAAGGACGCAAGCGCGTAGAAGGTGTTGCCGCACCGGCCGTAATAGACGGAGCCGCGCTTCGGGCCGATCGCGTCGGGGTCCACCTTCTTGTGTGCGGCGCGGATCAGCGACTTCGTGGACTTCGACATCTTCAGGTTCACGCAGGCGGACCTGGCAGGCGATGTAGCGGGCAGCGCGGCGGCGCATACGGCGGCCGCGGCGAGTGGGACGAGGAGGCGCTTCATAGAGCCTTTCTAGCGGGCCTCGGCCGCTCGCGCCACTTGGACCGCGCCCGGCGCCTAGAACGTCACGCTGCCATCCTCGGCGATGGTCCAGTGCGGGTTGTGGGCGACCTCCCACGGATAGCCGTCGAAATCGACGAACACGCCCGAGTAGCCACCGTAGAACGTCTCCCCGGGCCTTCGAGTGATCGTGGCGCCCGCGGCCTCTGCCTCGCCGATCACCCGGTCCACCTCTGCCGGCGAGCGCACGTTGTGAGCGAGCGTGATGCCGCCGTACGGCCCGGCCGGCGAGGGCTCCACCCCGCTGTCCTCCGCGAGCTCGTCGCGGCCCCAGAGCGCGAAGACCAAGCCGCCGGCCTGGAAGAACGCCACGCCCTGCGCCTCGGAGTCGTTCCCGACCTGCCAGCCGAGCGCCTCGTAGAAGCGCTGCGAACGCTGGATGTCCTCAACCCCGAGGGTGATCACGCTGACCCGTTGCTCCATCAGAACACACACCCTTCGATCGTCGCGCGGCCACCCTGGCCGCTTCCCGGCACTATCACGAGCGCTGTGCTGCCCTTCACGGTCACATCACCGCCGGACTGCTGGATCTTCTTCACGCCTGACGGATTGTCTGCCGCCTTCTCCGACTCGAAGAAGCCCACGAGCGCGCCTGTGTCCTTCAACCGCACGATCAGCTCGGTGCGGGCCGAGTCGGTGCCCGTCGCCTTTGGCTGAATCGCCTGCACCGTCGCGCCGGCCTTCTTCAGGCAGGCCTGCGCCTCCTTGGCGGACGGATGCTTCTCGCCGCCCCCGCCGCAGCCGACGAGCAGGGCCGTCGTGACGACTACGAGGGTGAGGACGCGCATGCGAGGACAATAAGGTCACGTGGCGATGAAGGTGCTCGCCGTGATTCACGACCGCGATGCTCCGGCAGGCGTGTTCGGCCACGCCACGCGCGACGCTGGTCATGAGCTCGAGGAGTGGTTCCCACCGGACGGGCACGAGCCGCCAGCACTCGACGACCTGGGCGCGGTGATGGTGTTCGGCGGCGTTCCCCAGGTCGACCAGGAGCACGAGCACCCCTGGCTCGGGCCGGAGAAGCGCTGGATCCGCGAGGCGTTCGAGGGCGGGATGCCGGTTCTCGGCGTCTGCCTCGGCTCGCAGCTCCTGGCCGACGCCGCCGGCGGGCGGGCGCACCCGGCCGAGCGACCCGAGATCGGCTGGCGCGAGGTGACGCTCGCGGACGGGGCGTCCCGCGACCCGCTGCTCGGGATCCTTCCCGAGCGCTTTCGCTCGTTCCAGTGGCACAGCTACACGTTCGAGCCGCCGCCCGGTGTGCCGGTGCTGGCGCGCACGCCGCAGACCGCACAGGCCTTCAGAGCCGGCGAGCGTGCCTGGGGAGTGCAGTTCCACGCCGAGGTGACCGCGGCCACGCTCGAGGCCTGGCTGCGCGATGGCGCGGATGGGGAGGACGCCCGCTCGATCGGCCTGGATGCCGTGGCGGTGCAGCGCCAAAGCCAGGATCTGATCGGCGACTGGAACGAGCTCGGCCGGCAGCTCTCGAGCCGTTTTCTTCAGCTCGCCGCCTCCTAGACTCAGGTCACATGCGCAGGGTCATCGTCCTCGGCTCGACCGGCTCGATCGGCACGCAGGCGCTCGACGTGATCGAGCGCTCACCCGACCTCGAGGTGGTCGCCCTCGCCGCGTACTCGAACTTCGAGCAGCTGCTGGAGCAGGCGCGCCGGCACGGGGTCGAGCGGATCGCCCTCGCCGACGAGCGCGCCGCGGCGCGCGCGGCGGAGTCCTGGACCGAGGGCGAGGTGCTCACGGGCGCCGAGGGGCTCGTCGGCCTGATCACCGACACCGACTGCGATCTCGTTCTCAACGCGCTCGTCGGCTCGGCAGGCCTCGGGCCGACTATCGCCACACTCGGTGAGGGGATCGACCTGGCGCTCGCCAACAAGGAGAGCCTCGTGGTCGGCGGCGAGCTAGTGATGGCGCTCGCCGAGGCCACCGGATCGAGCGTTATCCCCGTCGACTCCGAGCACTCAGCGCTCAAGCAGCTGATCGACTCGGAGCGCCCCGGCACGGTCGACCGGCTTGTGCTCACGGCTTCGGGCGGTCCTTTCAGGGGCCGCAGCGCCGCCGAGCTCGCCGACGT
>DASVXS010000227.1:0-35403 GCA_036392575.1 Thermoleophilaceae bacterium
GAGTTGCGCCGGCGCGCGGTGCTGCCGCTGCTCGTCCTTCACTACATCCAGGCGGGCCCGTCCTACGGCAACCAGCTGATGGAGCGCATCTCCGACGCCACCGCGGGCGTGCTCTCGGTGAATCCGAACACGATGTACCCGCTGCTGCGCCAGCTCGAGGCGCGGAACCTGATCAGGGGCGAATGGGAGCACCCCGAGCGCCGAAGCCGCCGCTACTACTCGATCACCGACGAGGGCCGCGCGGAGTACCAGCGGCTCGAGACCGAGGTGCGACCGTTCCTCGAGTCCGTCGCGCGTTCGATCGACGCGATCGTGAGCGAGGTGTACGGCGAGCGGTGAGCATCGCGCGGGCTGACGGCCCGGTAGAGGTGCCCGCGGTGACCGCCGCGGCGCTGTGGACGAACCCGGACCGATGGGCCACGTTCGTGGAGGGCTTCGCGCACGTGAACGAGAAGCGCGACGGCTGGCCGGAGCCGGGCGGCAAGATCGTCTGGCGCTCGATCCCCGGCGGTCGGGGCATCGTGACCGAGCGTGTGCTCGAGCACACGCGCGACGACGACGGCTCCACCCGCATCGTCTCGCGCGTGTTCGAGGAAGCGCTCACAGGCACCCAGACCGCCACGTTCACCCAGACCGACGTGGGCTGCGAGATGGCGCTCGAGCTCGAATACGAGCTGGCGCCGAACACCGTGATGCGCACCGGCGTGCTCGGAAAGATCACGAACGCGCTCTTCATCCGGCGGGCGCTGTCGGACTCGCTGGCGCGGACGATCAGACGCTTCACGACGGAGGCTCACGAAGAGGCATCTCTGTAGCCTTCCGCGGGCCGCCAGACCGGAAGGGACTCATCTAAATGTTCGTTTTCAAAGCCGCCGTCGTGGGCGCCGGCACGATGGGGGGCGAGATCGCCCAAACCATCGCAAGCTCGGGCATCGCCGTGGTGCTGAAGGACGTCGAGCAGAAGTTCGTGGACCAGGGCCTCGAGAAGGCCCGCCAGGTCACGCAGGGCCAGCTCGGCGGGCTCGTCAACAAGGAGAAGATCACCCAGGAGCAGGCCGATGCCCAGCTCGAGGAGATCGTCGGCCGCGTCACCGGCACGACGGACTACGAGGGCTTCGGCGACGTGGACTTCGTGATCGAGGCCGTGCCCGAGCGCATGCCGATCAAGCAGTCGGTGTTCGCCGACCTCGACGCCGTCACGCCCGGCCACGCGATCCTCAGCTCGAACACGTCCTCGCTCTCGATCACCGAGATCGGCGAGGCCACGAGTCGCCCCGACAAGGTCGTGGGCTTCCACTACTTCTACCCCGCTTCGATGATGCGTCTGATCGAGGTGATCGAGGGCGACGAGACGTCCGAGGAGACGCTCGGCGCCGCGCGCAACTTCGCGATGCAGATCGGCAAGACGCCGATCGTCTGCGGCGAGGTCCCGGGCTTCGTCGTCAATCGCATCCTCAACTCCGCGGTCGCCGAGGTGTGGCGCGTGCAGGAGGGGGAGGGGATCGACTACAAGGAGATCGACCGCGTCGTGCAGGAGTCGAAGACCGTGCCGATGGGGCCGTTCTTCCTCACCGACCTGCTCGGGCTCGACACCGTCCTACATGTGGCCGAGCACCTCAAGGAGAGCTACGGCGACCGCTACTACGTCCACTCCGGCATGAAGGAGCTGGTCGAGCAAGGCAACCTCGGCGCCAAGACCGGAAAGGGCTTCTATGAGCACGGCAGCTGATCAGACCGTTACAGGGACGCTCGTCGAGCGCTTCGGCCTGAAGGCGCTGGTGGAGGCCTGCCTCGTGCTCGAGGAGGGCGTCGCGTCCCTGAAGGACATCGAGATTGGGATGATGATGGGCGCGGGCATCCTGCCCGGACCGTTCGCCCGCGCCGACGAGCAGGGCCTCGACGAGGTGCTTGCGGCGCTCGAGCGCGCCGAGCGCGACTGGGGCGAGTACTTCGCGCCGCCGCTGATCCTGCGCCGCCTGGTGAACCAGGGACGGCTCGGCAAGAAGACGGGCCAGGGCTTCTTCCCCTACGCGCAGCCGGACGAGGGCCAGTCGCGTGAGACGATCGCGCTCGAGACGCGCGGCGACATCGCGATCGTGTGGCTCAACCGGCCGCCCGCCAACCCGCTCTCGCCGCAAGTCGTGCGCGAGCTGGCCGAGCTCTGGAGCGAGCTCGACGGCAACGCCCGCGCCGTGGTGTTCGCCTCGTCGAACATCTTCACGTTCTCCGCGGGCGCCGACATCAAGGAGTTCACCAGGATGTCGCCAGACAAGAAGGGGCGCGAGCTGCTCGAGTCCGCACACGGCTTCATGCGTGCGATGGAGCGCTCGCGCACCGTGACGATCGCGGCCGTGAACTCCCTGGCGCTGGGCGGTGGTTGCGAGCTGGCGATGGCATGCGACTTCCGCCTCGCCGCGGAATCGGCGACCTTCGGTCAGCCGGAGATCAACCTCGGGATCATCCCCGGCTTCGGCGGCACGCAGCGGCTGCCGCGGCTTGTTGGTGAGGGCAAGGCGCTCGAGATGAACCTCACGGGCACGCCGATCGGCGCCTACGAGGCGTACCGGGCCGGGCTCGCCAACCAGGTTGTGCCGGATCACGAGCTGTTCGACACGGCGCTGATGTGGGCGCGCAAGATGTCCGAGCAGGCGCCGATCGCGATCTCGAAGATCAAGACGGTCGCAGCCCAGGGCGACCTCGACGAGGGCCTCCGACTCGAGGGTGAGGCCTTCGGAGAGGCGTTCGGCTCGGAGGACGCGAAGGAGGGCATCGGCGCCTTCCTCGGCAAGCGGCGGCCGAGATTCCAGGGCAAGTGACGACCGAGACCGGCGCATCGGCCCGCGACGCTGCGAGGGTGGCGGAGCTGCTCACGCGGTCGCACCGCGCTGTGGTGCTCACCGGGGCCGGTGTGTCCGTGCCGTCCGGGATCCCGGACTTCCGCACCCCCGGCAAGGGGTTGTGGGAGAACGTCGACCCGATGGAGGTTGCGCACATCGACGTGTTCCGCCGCGACCCCGACCGCTTCTGGCACTTCTACGGCAGCCGTTTCGCGTCGCTCGGCGACAAGCGGCCGAATCGCGCGCACGAGATCATCGCCGAGCTCGAGGAGCGCGGGCTTGTCCGTGCCGTGATCACGCAGAACATCGATCGGCTCCATCGCCGCGCCGGTTCCGAGACCGTGATCGAGGTGCACGGCTCAATCGAGGTCTGCGTCTGCCCGGAATGCGGCGCGAAGGTCGGCATCGACCGGGTGCTCGAGCAGCTCGAGGCCGGCGTCGGGACGCCGGAGTGTGAGGTCTGCATCCGGCCGCTCAAGCCAGACGTCGTGCTGTTCGGCGAGCTGCTGCCGGAGCGCGCGATGGCCGAGGCCTACGCGCT
This sequence comes from Thermoleophilaceae bacterium, assembly GCA_036392575.1. Lineage (GTDB taxonomy): Bacteria > Actinomycetota > Thermoleophilia > Solirubrobacterales > Thermoleophilaceae > JADGHQ01. The sequence continues at coordinate 3,379 of DASVXS010000227.1, forward strand.
CGCGAGCGAGGCCGACCTCATGCTCTGCATCGGCAGCTCGCTCGAGGTCTATCCGGTCGCCTCGCTGCCTACCGTCACCCGCGACGCAGGCGGCAAGCTCGCCATCATCACCCAGGGGTCCACGCCATATGACCGCGAGGCCGATGCGAAACTCGAGGGCGACGTGGTCGACGAGCTCGAGGACGTGCTGGAGGCACTCGACCTCTGACCCCACTGCTCGTCGCGCTCGGCGGCGCTGCCGGGGTGCTCGCGCGCTACGGCCTCGGCACCGCGGTGCCGAACGACGCCCGCCCCTGGCTCACGGTCGCGATCAACGTGAGCGGCTCCTTCCTCCTCGGCCTGCTCGTCACCGTGGGTGACTGGTTCAGCGCCGAGGTGCGCACCGCTCTCGCCGTGGGTGTACTCGGTGGGTTCACCACGTTCAGCACGTTCTCGGTCGACGTGTTCACCGACATCGAATCCGGGCGCGGTGGCGAGGCGCTGCTCTACCTGGGGCTGTCGGTGGTCCTCGGAGTGGCCGCCGCGGCGGCCGGTTACTACGCCGGTCGGGGGCTGGCGCATTGAGACAATCCGTCCAACCTGTTGCGATTCGCACTAGGCGGCCTTACACTGGCGCCACGGATTCGCCCAGACGCTGCAAAGCGGAGGTGCGGATCCCGTCCTCGGGGGAGGGATGGCCGGTCCGCGGGGCTACTCGGGCTCCCGCGGACCGGCAAGCTTTTTGGTGGCTGCAAACCTGCGCCTGGCTGCGTCCTCGGGCACTCGCCGTATTGGCATACGGCTTCGGCCCTGCGTCCTTGCCATCCGCGGTTTTCGCAACCAAAAAGCTTGCCGTCGGCAAGCACTCCGCCGTCGGCAAGCAACTCCGCCGTCGGCAACTTTCACTGCTCTGCAGCCCTGCGTGCTCTCCCTTAGTGCTCTCCTGCCGGCGCCTGCGCCGCCGATCCGGTGGCGCTGTGCTTCGCGGCGCTTTCAGTCGTAGCTTGCTGCCAGGTGCGAGAACCTGGGGTCGGTTCCGCCTACTTCGCTCCCGTTCAGCCAGACCCGGCCGCGGCCGGTTCCCAGGCTCTTGCGGGCTTCGATTGCTCGCGCGACCGGGCGGTCGTCGGAGCGGCGGCCGCTGCGGCGCCGGGCGTTCTGGATCGGGATGGCGTCGCTCATGGCGCTGATGGTCCCAGCGGCTTCCGGAGGTTCGTATGTACGGGTGTCGGGGATTCCGCTCATCTCTTTCTCCCTGTTGTCGCCACGCACGGTAGGGAGAGCGTCTAGCGGCGATGTGAACGGTCCGTGAAGCGGGAGGAAAGATCCGGCGCTCTTTAGGAGCCGGAGGCCTGCTTCGCGCGCGCCCGTGCGAGGGCCGACTCGAGCAGCGTGACGGTCTCCGCGACGCCCTCGCTGAGCTCGCTGGGGACGTCCCCCGCGAGGGCGGCGTTCGCGGCGTCGGCCACGAGCGGCCGCCGCGCCGCGACCTCGGCGCGCCGGTCGCCGAGCTCGTCCGGTCCGAGCTCGGCCAGCAGCGCTTCGAGCGCCACGCGCGTCTGCAGGGCAGCCTCGCGGTGGCGCCCGGCGTCCACGTCCGCACGCGCGCGCAGCACGAGCTCCTCTGAGGCGAGGATGTCCTCGCGCCCGGCCAGCACAGCGGCGAGGCGCTCGTTCGGCAGGAGCATCTCCGAGCGCTTACGCCGGCGCTCGTCGCGGGGGACCTCGTAGGCGTCCGTGTAGTTGCCGTCCGCGACCTCGGAGCCGTCGCCGTATCCGACGCGGACGGCGATCGCCTGAGCCGCGCTCACGTCGCGCGCGTACGGGTCGGCGGCGGCGGCGCGGTGCGCGCGGAGCACGCGGTTCAGCTCGCGCACGGCCAAGTCGACCTCGAAATGCAGCGCCTCGGAGTCGGTCACGAGCGCGCCGAGCCACGAGGCGGCGTCGGCGGGCGCGGGGAAGGGGCCCGCGTGGATCATCGTCACGCGCGCGAGCGGCATGGCCGGCGTCGCCGCATGGGTCACCTGCTTCGGCCGCCGCCTGCGCGACAGGCGCGGGGCCGGCTTCGGCGCGTTCAACGTGGAGATCACGACCACGCGCTCGGGGGCCGCGCCCGGCCCGGCCCGGGTCACGTAGCGGCCGTCGTCGGGCCCCAGGACGAAGCCGAACTCGAGCTGTACGAACGCGAAGGAGCCCTGAGCGGCCACGGCGGCGCTCGCGGCGCTAGTCGCCGGAGGTGCCGGTCCTTCTGCCGTTGTGGACCGGCAGCGCGAACTTCGACGGCTTCGTCGGCACGACGGGGTTCTGGATCTCGCCCAGCCGCTTCACGAGGTCGTCCCACTGGCCGGGCTTCAGGACGGCCATTGCATCCTTGCCGGCCTTCGCATTGGTGCCGAACAGCGGCTGGAAGCCGACGTGGATGTGGTCGTAATGGTCGGGCAGCGCCAGTGTGTTCTGCCCGAAGTCGAGCAGCGAGATGATCTGGTGCGGGCGCATGGTGCCCTGGAGCATCATCAGCCGTTTGACCGTGGTCTCGGTGATGCCGCCTGGATCCTGGTGACCGGCGATCGGGATGCCGTTGACGGCCGCGATGTCGACGGCGTTGCCGGAGGAGTGCTCCGACACGTTGCCCGACGCCGTGTAGAAGCCGTGGCCGCTCTTCAGCGAAGTCACCGTGGGCCGGAGGCCGGACTCCGCCAGGTACTCGAGCGTCGCAAGCACGCGGCGGTCGATCTGGCCGGTCCGGATGTCGTTGCGGCCGGCGGCGTAGAGGTCGATGCGGCCGTCGGAGAGCACGCGGCGCTCGAGGAGCGGCTTCGGCAGCAGCAGCACCTGGCCGATCGAGAAGTTGTCGCCGCTCGAGGAGTAGAGCGCGTTGCGGCCGGAGGCGCGGTAGATGGCGGTGGCCTCGAGCAGCTTCCAGCCGTCGAGGATCGGCTTCGGATCGATGTTCGGGGCGCCCTTGCCCGCCGGGCGGATCTGGAAGTAGACGTGCGGCGCGAGCTTCGCGTCCGTCTTGCCGATCCGGCCGAGGATCGTGCCGCCGACCACGTGCGAGCCCTTGTGGAGGCGCCGCAGCGTCGCGTTCTTGCTGTTCAGCCCGAGCGCGCGCGAGAAGTAGTTACGGAAGGTGGTGTAGCCAGCGCCCGCCGACCGCGAGTTGAAGATCTGCTCCAGGCCGCCATGGCGCTTCGCGCCGGCGCGACTCGGGTTGGCGAACAGGCGCTGCTTCGTGATGACGGTCGGCGTGGCGGCGCCCTGACCGCTCGACTTGCCGTGCGCGGCGAGGCGCTGCTTCGCAGCCTGCTTCCTCGCGAGCTGCTTCGAGCGCTTCGCGTTGGCCTTGGCGGCCTGCTTCTTGCTCGCCTTCGTGACCTGGCGGCCGGCGGAGGCGGGCTGCGTGGGCTTCGGAAGCTTCTGGTTCGCGGGCACCGCGTTGGCGCTCGTCTTCGTCACCTTGCCCGTGTCCTTGGGCACCGGGTGCACGCGCGCGAGGCTGCTCAGGCCTGAGTACGTGTACTGGTTGCCGTACGCGTCCTGGAGCGTGACGAACAGGCCGAGCTTCTTCGAGCGGCCCATCTTCTTGATCACGCCGTCGTTCGTGGCGACCACCGGCGCGCCCCGGCGCGCGAAGATGTTGATGCCCTTGCGGTTCGAGTCGCTGCCGACGAGCCGCGCGGCGTTGTGCCCCTTCTTGATCTTCTTCTCGGCCTGTGCCTCGGTGATGTCGTCCGCGTAGCGCGCGTGCGCGTAAACAGGGAAGCGGCCCTCGGTGAGACCCGTCAGCGATCCGATCACGTCGGGGGGCACGCCAGCGATGAGCTTCGCGCGGAGCATCACCGAGTCGACGTACCAGTCAGCGTGGTTGTAGGCGAAGATCGCGCGGCGGATGTCCTGGTCGCCGCCCGCCGCCTTGAGGTACCTGGCCGCGGCGAAGATTGCGTCGACCGGGTTGTACGGGTCCCTGCGGCCGTCCTTGTTCGCGTCGGTGCCGTACATCTTCCAGCTCGAGGGCATGAACTGCATCCAGCCGACGGCGCCCGCGGAGGAGACGTTGAGGTTGCGGCCGTAGTCGGTCTCGATCTCGTTGATGCCGGCGAGGATCTCCCAGCGGATCCCGTACTGGATGCCTGCCGCCTGGTAGATCGGCAGGAGGAAGGGCGGGACGCGGAACTTGCTGATGACGAAGTTGGGCACGCCGCTCACCTGGGCCGGGCCCGGGAGCGCGTCGAAGAAGGTCGGGTTGTGAGGGGTGGGGACGCCGTCCGGCCGGCGGATCGGATTGCCCGCGGGAGTCTTCGGGGTGTTCTTGTCACGCTCAGCCTTACGTCGAGCCTTCAGACGTTCGGCGCCCGAGCGCCGCTGACGGTGTCCAGCTCGGGTGTTCGGAGCGCCGGGGACCTTCGGCACCTCGGCGTTGGGGCCCGTGCCCGTCACGCCACCGGCGCCGCCCGTCGAGCCGCCGCCGCCTGCGCCGCCTCCGCCGCCGGTCGTGCCGCCGCCGGTGCTCCCACCGCCGCCGCCACTGCCTCCGCCACCGCCGGGGAGCGTTGGCACGCCCGGCACCGTCGGGACGGTCGGGGTGGGGAGCGGAACGGTCGGGGTCGGGACGGGGGTGGTATCAGTCGGGATCGTGATTCCGTCCAGGGGCGTGCCCGTGGACGGAACGGTCGGCACGGGCAACTGGCTGCCGGTCGCGTCCTGCGCCTCCGCGGGGAACGAGAGGCCTGTGAAGACAGCAAGGACCAGGCCTGCCGAAAGCAGGATGTAGAGGAGGCTCTTCCTCATCCTTGGTCTCTGTCTCCTCCCGTGCCCCTCTGGGCCCGCTTGGTGAGGGCCCCGCCATGGCCGCCGTTGGACGCGCGCAAGCTACCAGACCTGCCCGCTGCGGCAGGAACGCTACTTGCTGATATCTGGCTGTGCAACTGGGAACCGTTCATGGAGGGGTAGAGTCGCGCGCGTATGGAGGGCCGCGGGACCCTGTGGGTTCCTATCGGCCGAAATGCTCCCCACCTACAGTCCTTCCAACGTCCCGCCGGCGTTGAAAGGTGCGCTTGGTTCTACCCATTCCAATGAGCAAACAAGCCGCACCGGTACGTTCGACCTGAGGTTGAGAGTTAGGGTTACACGTTACGCCGCATGAGGTGAAGCGCGTCCCCGGCTATGCGCTACGCTGCCGCGCGTGGCCGAGCACGAGCACGACGAGGGCCTGGTCGACCGGCTCTCGCGGCAGGGTGAAGAGGCGCTCGGAAAAGTGGCCGAGCAGCTGCTGTCGAATCCCGCGGTGGCCGGCGCCATCTCGCGTGCGTTCGAGGCTCGCGAGAAGGCATCTCAGGCCCAGGAGGCGGCGATGGGTGCGCTTGGCATCCCCTCCGCCGCCGACATCGAGCGGCTAACCCGCCGGCTGCGCTCGGTCTCGCAACGGCTCGAAAGCATCGAGGACTCCGTCGACCGGCTCGACGAGCGGCTCGAGGCCATCGACCGGCGCATCGGCGAGGTGGCCGGCAAGGCGGGTTCGAGCGATGAGGTGGAGTCGACGCTCTCCGACATCTCGGACCGGCTCGACCGGCTGGCTCGCGACCTTGCCGCGCTGCGCGACGCGGTGGCGCCGGGCAGCGAGCCACCGCCGCGCGCGCAGGAGCGCCTGACCGTCAGCGACGGCTGAGCGCCGCGTAGGCCGTCCGGCCGAGCGCCAGCCCCACCTCCTCCAGCGCCTCGCGGTCGATCCGCACGCGGCCGGCGGCGATCTCGTCCGACACCGCGAGCACGGCGCCGGTCGCCACACCGCGCAGGGCGGCGAGCGTGAACAGCGTCGCGCACTCCATCTCGACGGCGATTGCCCCGGCGTCGAGCCAGCCCGCCATCCGGCCGTCGCGCGTGTCGTAGAAGAGGTCGGTGGAGACGACGGCGCCTTCGCGGCCGGCCGCCTCGGCGAGCGAGCGCTCGAGCGCCGCGTCCGGAGCTATCGGCCCCGTGGCGCCGAGCGCGCGGCTTGCGCCGTCGTCGGGGAGCGCGGAGCTCACCGCGAAGACATCGCCCAGGGCGAGCCCGCCGCCGAACGCCCCGCAGGTGCCGATCCGGACGAGCGTCTCCGCTCCGAGGGCGATCAGCTCCTCGACCACGATCGCCGCGCTCGGACCGCCCATCCCGGTCGACTGCACGGTCAGCAGCTCGCCGTCGGCCGCCGGCCCGGTGTAGCCCCAGAGCCCGCGGTGATGGTTGAACATCTTCGGGCTCTCGAGCAGGTCGGTAGCGACCGCGAGGGCGCGGTGTGGATCGCCGGGCAGCAGCACCCGCGGCGCCAGCTCGGCGTTTGGCTTCAGATGAATCGGCTCGGGCGCGGACGCGGCGGGCACGCGGCTGACGATATGCGAGACTCCGCGCTCGATGGCCAAGCGGCCCACACAGCCGGTTGAGGAGGCTCTGCGCGATGCCGTGGAGCGCACCGTGCAGGCCACGATCGGCTCTGCGCAGGACTCTCGCACGCGCGCTCAGCAGGCGGTGGACGAGATCGTGAAGAGCGCCGAGGCCGGGGCGACCGCTGTCCGCGAGCGCGTGCGCGGCGCGTTCGAGGGCCAGCTGCCGGCCACGCACGACGACGTGCGCGAACTCCAGAAGGAGCTACGCGCGATCGTCAGGCGCCTCGACGAGATCGAGAAGCGCCTTCCGAAGCAGCGATCTTCGTCGGGCACCCGCAAGAAGAGCTGATGGGCCGCCGGGTGCTGATCACCGGCGTCGGCAGCTTCCTCGGCACGGAGCTCGCCCGCCGGCTGGAGACCGACCCGGAGTTCGACTTCGTCGCCGGAGTGGACGACCGCGCGCCGCGCGCCCGGCTCGAGCGCACCGAGTTCGTCGAGGCCGACATCCGCAGCCCGATCATCTCGCGGATCGTGCCGCAGCTCGGCGTCGACACGATCGTGCACAACAAGATCGTGCGGCGACCGGGGCCCACGCTTTCGGCTCGCGCCGCGCACGACATCAACGTGATCGGGACGCTGCAGCTGCTGACCGCCTGCGAGAAGGCCGACACGCTCAGCTCGATCGTGATTCGCGGCTCGGCCGGCATATACGGCTCGGAGCCGGCGGCGCCGCAGTTCTTCACCGAGGACATGAGCCGGCTGTATCCGCTGCGCACGCGCTTTCAGCGCGACGTCGCCGAGATCGAGAACTACTTCGAGACCTTCTCGCGCCGGCACCCCGCGATCACCTGCACGATGCTCCGCTTCGAGCCGGCGATCGGGCCGACGCTCGACACGCAGATCACGCGCTACCTATCGCTGCCGATCGTGCCGACCTACTTCGGCTTCGACCCGCGCCTCCAGTTCGTGCACGAGGTCGACGCCATCGAGGCCACCGTGGCGGCGATCAAGCGCCCGGTGCGGGGCGCCGTGAACGTGGCCGGCGCCGGCACGGTCGGGCTCACAAAGCTCGTGCGCGCGGCGGGCAAGCTGACGCTGCCGATCGTGTCGCCGCTCTTCGGAGGTGTGAGCGCCGTGGCCAAACGGCTCGGACTGCTCGACTTCTCCGACGACTTCGTACGCCTCCTCCACTACGGGCGCGCGGTGGACATCACGCGCCTCACCGAGGAGGTCGGCTTCACACCCGCCTATTCCACGCCCGACGCCGTTGAGGACTACGTACGGACGCTCGGTGGCCGGCGTCTCGCGCCGCCGCTTCGCCAGGTGGTGTCGCTGTGAGCACGGAGACGCGCGGCCCGCGGACGCGTTCGAAGCGGGCGGCTCCCGACGGCGGCGTCTCGCCAGGCACCGACCAGTCGCGTGTCGGCTCTAGCGGCGCCCCGCGCGGCTCGTTCGCCTTCGGCCCCGCGATCGGCTTCCTGCGTAGGTTGCGCGGCGCGCTCGGGCCGAGAGTCGATCTCCCGCAGGCGTTCGCCGAGGCGACGCTGGCCCTCCCGCGCGAGGTGCGCGAGGCGATCGACGCCGGCCGAAGGCGGCTCGCGGGTGACTACCAGGAGGACGAGTGGGGCTTCGACGAGGAGTTCGCCGAAGCAGTCCGCCCGTTCTTCGACTTCCTCTACGACGCGTGGTGGCGCGTCGAGGCGAAGGGGGTGAGCAACGTGCCGTCGCACGGCCGAGCCCTGCTCGCCTCCAACCACGCCGGCATCCTGCCCTGGGACGCGACGATGATCTCGACCGCGATCCTGCGCGAGCACCCGCTGCCGCGCTACCCGCGCTTCCTGGTGCTGAACTGGGCGTTCGAGCTGCCGTACGTGTCGGTGCTGATCCGCAAGGTCGGCGGCGTGGTCGCCTCGCCGTACAACGCGATGCGGCTGCTCGAGCAGGACGAACTCGTCGCCGTCTTCCCCGAGGGCGTGAAGGGCACGGGCAAGCACTTCCGCGACCGCTATCGGCTACAGCGCTTCGGCCGTGGCGGGTTTGTCGAGATCGCGCTTCGCACCGGCTCGCCGATCGTGCCGGTGGCTGTCGTCGGCAGCGAGGAGATCTATCCCAAGATCGGCGAGGCCCCGCTGCTCGCACGCGCAGTAGGTGCGCCGTTCTTCCCGATCACGCCCACGTTCCCTGCGCTTGGTCCGCTCGGCGTGGTGCCACTGCCGTCGAAGTGGCGGATCGAGTTCTGCGACCCGATCGAGACGGCGCACTACGGCCCTGATGCGGCCGAGAACCGCTCGCTCGTCTTCGAGCTGTCAGAGCGGGTGCGCGACACGATTCAGCAGACGCTCTACGAGAATCTCGTGGAGCGCGGTTCCGCCTTCCTATAGACGCGCGCACGCGAGCCGGGTGACAATGACGGTGTCGTGCGGGCATCCGACGACACCCGGGAGCGAGCGGCGAGGCGTCTTCGCGAAGGGTGCGCGGACGGCCGCATCAGCGTCGACACGCTGAGCGCGAGGCTCGACCGGCTGTTCGCCGCACGCGACCGTGGCGAGGTGCAGGCCGTCGTGGCCGACTTACCGAGGCGGCGCACGCTCGCTTCGCTGTTCCGCCGTGCTCAGCGTCTCGTGCCGCCACTCGTGCCGGACGGGGAGACCCTGACGCTCGGCCGCGGCAGCGATTGCTCGCTGCCGCTCGACGACCCGTTCGTATCGCGGCGCCACGCGGAGCTGTCGCGCAGCGACCGAGGCTGGCTGCTGCGCGATCTCGGCTCGACCAACGGCGTGTGGGTGAACGGCTGGCGGGTGCGCGAGAGCGAACTCCGCGACGGTGACGAGGTGCGGCTCGGCTACACCCGCTTCCGCTTTGGGCCCGGGTCTCGCTGAGGAGCGCGAACTTGCGCACGCCGCGGCGCGCGAGGTTAGGGTTGGCCCGTGGGCTTCAAGTCTCCGGCTGAGTTCCGGGAAGTGATGGATCAGGTGTTCACGATCATGAGCACCGACTCCGAGATGGGCCCGAAGCTGCGCGACGCACGGACGCCGCAGCGTTTCGAGTTCCCCGATCTCGACCTCGTCGTGAACATCACCTACGTCGAGGACGCCGAGGCCGCCGCGAACGGCCAGAACCTGCGCTGGGAGTGGTCGGACAACGTGGACTGGGAGCCCGAGGTCCAGATGACGATGGACTCGGACGTCGCGAACCGCTACTTCCAGGGCAAGGAGAACATCGCGATGGCCATCGCCCGCCGGCGGATCAAGACGTCGGGGAACGTGAAGAAGGCGCTGAACCTGATCCCGATCACCAAGCCCGTGTTCGAGCGCTACCGGGCGATGTTGGCCAAGGATCACCCGGACTTGCTCGAGTAGTTCCTGGTACGGCCTTGGAGGAGGGCATTCCCCTTCGGGCTCCGTTCGCGCTTCGCGCTCACTCTTGACGCCCTTCGGGGAACGCCCTGCCTCCAGGCCTACTCGAGCGTTCCCGGCGGCCGGGCTCCCACTCGTTAGTGCTGCTTTCCAGAAGAGCCAAGGCGACGCGGGGTGGAAACAGCAGCACTGATAGATGGCGAGCGTGGCGTTGCGAAGCGCTGCCGCACGACGCCGCGGCGATCCGGGACAGCAGCACTGACGGATGGGGACGCGGGCTGGCGCCCAGGCCGAGCGTCGTCATTTTGGGCCCATAGTGGGCCCGTAATGACGACACCCGCTCTTGCCAACGCCGCCCGTCGTCAGTTAGGGGGAATAGTCGCCCCTAAGTGACGACGGACCGCCGCGAGCCCACGCGCGGCGCACTACGGCCGGCCCGAGTAGGCCGGGAGGCAGGGCGTTCCCCGAAGGGCGTCAAGAGTGAGGCGAAGCCGAACGGAGCCCGAAGGGGAATGCCCTCCTCCAAGGCCGTACAAGAAACGAACGCGCCCTAGAAGTGAACTCCGCGAAGGAGATAGGCCATCGCCACTGCCTCCGTCGACATCTCGCCGTCCTTGGGCTTCTCGCCGTCCGAGCCAGCCCCGGCCGCCGCCTTTTCCTTATCGCCCTTCGCAGCCTTCGAGTCCGGGAAGATCTTGTACGCGGTGTTCATGATCTGGTCGACGACCTTCGGCGACAGCGCGTAGAGCACCTGGCCGAACGTCCCAAGGCGCGTGGCCACGCGCTTGGGCTTGTCGATGATCGCGTCGGCGATCAGCTGCGCGGCCTCGTCCGGCGACAGCGTCGGGAACGCGTCGTAAATCGAGGTGGGCGCGATCATCGGCGTGCGGACGAGCGGCATGTAGACCGTCGTGACGCTCACGTTGTCGCCAACGACCTCGGGCGCCATGCAGCGCGAGAACGCGTCGAGCGCCGCCTTCGACGCCACGTAGGCCGAGAAGCGCGGCGTGTTCGTCTGCACCCCGATCGACGAGACGTTGATGATGTGGCCCTTCTTGCGCTCGCGCATCCCGGGCAGGAAGGCCATGATCAGCTTCAGCGCGCCGAAGTAGTTCAGCTGCATAGTGCGCTCGAAGTCGTGGAAGCGGTCGTACGAGGCCGCGATCGAGCGCCGGATGGAGCGGCCGGCGTTGTTGATGAGCACGTCGACGCCGCCGTACTCGTCGAGGATCTCCTGCGCCACCCGCTCGATGTCTTCGAGGTCCGAGAGGTCGGCTGGGTGGACGTGGGCGATGCCGCCGGCCTCCTCGACTTCGGCCGCCACCGCGTCGAGCTTCTCGCGCGTGCGCGAGATCAGGATCACCTCGCCGCCCGCCTCGCCGATCTTGCGCGCGGTCTCGGCGCCGATGCCGGAGGAGGCGCCGGTGATGACGATCTTCTTGCCCTCGACCGACTTCGACAGCGAGCGCTCGCGGAAGAGATCCGGGTCGAGGTTGCGCTCCCAGTAGTCCCAGACCTTCGGCGCGTACGTGGACAGCGGCGGCACGGCGATGCCGGTGCCCTTGAGCGCGCGCTGCGTGTCGCGCGCGTCGAAGTCGCAGCGGAAGTCGCGGTACTCGAGCACGACCGGCGGTATGCCGAGATCGTCGAGCACCTCGTCGCGGATGCCCTTGATCGTGGGCACCGCCATGAGCCCGGCTCGCACCTGCTTGGGCAGGACGTTCGTGAGGTTCTGGTCGACGCGCATCGCGAAGCGCGGCGCGTGCGCGGCCTTCGCGAACTCGTTCAGCACCTGGCCGGCCGACAGCGGCTTCGGGTCAACGAGGTGGAACGTGTTGCCCGGCAGGTCGTCGTCTTCCTGGTGGGCGATGTGGTCGAGCGCCTTCGCCACGAAGTCGACGGGAACGATGTTCGCCTTCTTGCCCTCCGGGCCGGCCAGCGGGAACCACTCGGGCAGAGCGTGGCGGAGCTTCTGGATTAGCTTGAAGAAGTAGTAGGGGCCGTCGATCTTGTCGATCTCGCCCGTCTCCGAGTGCCCGATCACGATGCCCGGCCGGTACACGCGGAACGGCGCCTCGACGTGCTCTCGTACGAGCTTCTCGGACTCGAACTTGGTCTGGAAGTACGCGTGCGGGAGCGGCTGACCCTCGTCGAACATGTCCTCGCGGAACAGGCCCTTGTAGCGGCCCGCGACCGCGATCGAGCTCACGTGGTGAAAGCGCCCGAGGTCGATCGAGTTCGCGAACTGGATTGTGTTGCGCGTGCCCTCAACGTTGGCGCGCTGCATCGACTCGTCGTCGGCCTCCATGTCGTAGACGGCGGCCAGGTGGAAGAAGTGGTCGATCTTCTCGTCGAAGCTTTCCATGCCGAGCTTCTCCTTGGAGAGGTCGCCGACGATGGGCACGATCCGGTCTTCGGCACCAAGGCTCTTGCGCAGGTCGTCGAGGCGCCCACGGGAGCCCTCGCGGACGAGCGCGTAAACGGTCCCGTCACGCTTGAGAAGCTCCTGCACCAGATGCCGGCCGATGAAGCCGGTGGCGCCAGTGACGAAATAGTTCACGCTTTCCCCCTCAGTGGATCTCCTTCTCCGGGCGCGAGTCTATAGAGCGTGAGTGCTCATCCGCGACCGGGTAGCGACCGCCTACGGACGCGGTATTGACGGATCCGACGAGCGGCGGAACACTTCGTGCAGCCCACTAGGCAGCAGGCCGGAAAGCGGGAACTCACAGCCCCGCTAGGCGCGCAGCGCCGCCGGTCGACGTCGCGGGACGTTAAGCCCGCGTGCGGCGGGGCCGTCGCTTACGGCCCCGCCGTTGTAGCTTCAGCGAGCGTATGACCGCCGAGGCCGCGAACGCCAGATCCACTCCCGCGCCGAGCGGCGGTCTGACGTTGCGCGAGGTGGCCGAAGAAGTCGGCGTGACGCCCGCGACGCTCAGGCGGTGGGTCAACCAGGGGGTCGTCCCTGGCGAGACCGATGGGAGGCCGTGGCCGCCCGCCGCGGTTGCGCACGCGCGCATCGTCGCGCGGCTCAGGGAGCGCGGTCACTCGCTCCAGAAGATCAAGGAGGCGAACGACGAGGGCCGCCTCGCCTTCGGCTTCCTCGAGGACCTGTTCCCGACGCCGAAGCGGCGGCGGACACTGAGGGAGGTGGCGAAGGAGACCGACCTCGAGCCCGAGCTGATCAAGCGCATCTGGGGCGGCATCGGCCTGCCGCGACCGGAGTCGGACGACGACCCGGAGTTCACCGACGAGGACGTACAGGCGCTTCAGTACGTGTCCGCCGTGCTCGCCTCGGGCTTCCCGCTCGTCGCGTTCCTCCAGCTCGTGCGCGTGTACGGCCAGGCGGTCTCGCAGATGGCCGATGCCGAGACCCGGCTGTTCCACCTCTACGTGCACGAGCCGCTGATGCGCGAGGGCGTCCCCGGCTTGGAGATGGCCGAGGAGATGGAGCACCTCGCGCGCGACCTGCTGCCGCTCTCGTCGCCGATCATGGACTTCATCCACCGCCGCTTCCTCCAGCACTTCGTGGAGCAGGACGTGATCGGCCACATGGAGGTGGACTTCGACGACGAGTCGGAGCTCGGCCGCGTGCGGGTGGTGATCGCGTTCTGCGACCTCGCCGGCTACACCCGCTACACCGAGGAGATGGGCGAGGAGGAGGCGCTCAGCTACGTGGAGCGCTTCATCGACGCCGTCACCGAGACGCTCCCCGAGGACGCGCGCGTGGTGAAGACGATCGGCGACGAGGTGATGATCGTCGGCTCCGACGTCCCGGCGCTCGTGGACTGGGCGGTCGGCTTCCAGCGCCTGTTCGACGACCGCCCCGCGCCGCGCATCGGCATCCACACCGGCGCCGCGATCTACCGCGACGGCGACTACTTCGGCCGCGAGGTGAACCTCGCCGCGCGCGTTGTTGCGCGTGCACGTGGCGGCGAGGTGCTGATCACCGACACCGTGCAGGAGCTCGTCAAGGACAGCCCGCATCTCACGTTCGAGCCAGTGGGAGAGGTGAAGCTGAAGGGCTTCGACGAGCCGCGCAGTCTCTGCCGCGCGCACTCGGCGGAGTGAGCGCGCTCGATGCCGCCCGCGAGAGCGGGCTGATCGTGGCGGGCGAGCCCTTGCTCGTGATGCTCTCGGGCGGTGCCGACTCGGTCTGCCTGCTCGACGTGGCGCGCGAGCTGGGCGCGGACGTCTCGGCGCTACACGTGAACCACGGGCTGCGGCCGGAGGCGGATGACGACGAGGCGTTCTGCGTCGAGCTCTCCGGCCGGCTCGGCGTACCGCTCGCCGTCGAGCAGGCCCGGCCCCCGGGCCGCTCCAACCTCCAGGCGGAGGCGCGCGACCTGCGCTACGCGCTCGCCGAGCGCCATCGCGGCCGTGGCGACTACGCCGCCGCGCACACGGCGACCGATCAGGCCGAGACAGTGCTCTACCGGCTCGCGGTCTCGCCCGGGCGGCGGGCGCTGCTGGGCATGCCGGCGCGCCGCGGCCATCTCGTGCGCCCGCTCCTCGAGGCCACGCGCGCCGAGACGCACGCCTGGTGCGAGCAGCGCGGGCTCGCCTGGCGCGAGGACCGCTCGAACGTCGATCCGCGCTTCGCGCGCGCGCGGGTACGTAGAGAGGTGCTGGCGGTTCTCAGCGAGCTGAACCCCGGCGCCGAGCGCAACATCGCCGAGACGGCGGACCTCCTCCGCGACGAATCCGAGGTGCTCGACACGGCCGCCGACGAAGCGCTGGCCCGTATCGGCGGCGAGGCCGCCGTGCCGCTCGCGGAACTGCGCGCGCTTCCCCGCGCGCTCGCGCGGCTCATGCTGAGGCGGATGGCCGAGCGCGCCGCCGGCGGACAGGTGGCGCTCTCGAGGCGCGACGCGGACGCCGTTCTCCACCTCGGCGACCGCGGCGGCACCCGTTCGCTCGACCTCGGCGGAGGCCTCCGCGCCGTGGCCGAGTACGGCACGCTCAGATTCACGCGCGAGGCACCCGAAGGCGAACAGCCGCCGCCGGAGCCCGTACTGCTCACCGTTCCGGGAAGCGCCCGATTCGGCCCGTGGGAGGTGGTGGCAGAGCTGGGTCCGGGCGGCGAGGCCGAGCTTGCCGGCGCCGAGCTCGGCACGGCCGTGACCGTGCGCGCCTGGCGCGAGGGCGACCGCATGCGCCCAGCGGGCCTCGGGGGCTCGAAGAGCCTCCAGGACCTGTTCACCGACCGCAAGGTTCCGCGCGGGATGCGCCGGTCGCTGCCGGTCGTCGAGGCCGAGGGAGAGATCGCGTGGGTGGCAGGCGTCGCGATCGGTGAGCGCTTCCGTGCTGTGCCCAACGCGGACGAGGTGGTCAGCCTGTCGGCCCGGCCCGCCGGAACATAGACTCGTGACGGTGAACAACTCTTCGATCGGCGAGACGCTGGTTGCTGAGGACGATCTCAGACGCCGCATTCGAGAGCTCGGGCAGGAGATCACCAAGGACTACCAGGGGCGCGACCTCATGCTGGTCTGCGTGCTCAAAGGCGCGGTGTTCTTCCTTTCCGACCTGATGCGCGAGATCGACCTGCCGTGCGAGGTCGACTTCATGGCGGTGGCGTCCTACGGCTCCTCGACCGACTCATCCGGCGTGGTCCGCATCCTGAAGGACCTCGACACCCCGCTCGACGGCCGCGACGTTCTGATCGTCGAGGACATCGTGGACTCCGGGCTCACGCTCTCGTACCTCTTGCGCATGCTGAACGCGCGCAAGCCGGCGTCGCTCGAGGTGTGCGCCCTGCTCACCAAGCCCGAACGGCGCGAGGTCGACCTGCCGATCCGCTACGTGGGCTTCGAGATCCCGAACAGGTTCGCCATCGGATACGGGCTCGATCACGTCGAGCGCTATCGCAACCTGCCGTACGTCGCGAGCCTCGCTGATCCGGCCTAGTTCGGCTTTCGTAAGCGGTCGTACGGGCGCTGTCAGGCTTCAATCCAGCCCGGGTATCGCTGCTACGCTTGATTTCCCCCTCTTCTTCGACGGGGCGTACCACCGAAAGAGAGTTCCGTGAGCCGGTTCTTCAAGAGCGCCGCCTTCCCGATTCTGATCGTGGTAGTGCTGGCCTTCTTCGCCCAGCGGCTGATCAGCCCGGGCGACCACACGCCCACGCCGACCTACTCGGACTTCCTGACCCAGGTGGATCAGAACCAGGTCAAGGACGTCACGGTCAACACGAAGGACAACACGATCGACGTGACGCCGGTCGGCCCGAACGCGAAGAAGTACTCCACGGGCTACCCGGACAACACGGAACCGCAAATCACCAACCTGCTGCGCGAGCACAAGGTCCCGATCGACGTGAAGGGGAAGGGATCGTCCGGCTGGCTCTCGGTGCTCACCTACGTCTTACCCTTCGTGATCTTCCTGCTCTTCTGGCTATTCATCATCAACCAGATGCAGGGCGGGGGGTCGAAGGTCATGTCCTTCGGCAAATCGCGCGCCAAGCGCATGTCGGTCGACTCGCCGAAGATCACCTTCCGCGACGTCGCCGGCGTGGACGAGGCGGTGGAGGAGCTCCACGAGATCAAGGAGTTCCTCGAGAACCCGAAGAAGTTCCAGGCGCTCGGAGCTCGCATCCCCAAGGGCGTGCTGCTCTACGGGCCGCCCGGCACCGGTAAGACGCTGCTCGCCCGCGCGGTCGCGGGTGAGGCCGGCGTGCCGTTCTTCTCGATCTCCGGCTCGGACTTCGTCGAGATGTTCGTCGGCGTGGGCGCCTCGCGTGTGCGCGACCTGTTCGAGCAGGCCAAGCAGAACAGCCCCTGCATCATCTTCATGGACGAGATCGACGCCGTCGGCCGCCATCGCGGCGCCGGCCTGGGCGGCGGTCACGACGAGCGCGAGCAGACGCTGAACCAGCTGCTCGTCGAGATGGACGGCTTCGAGATGAAGGACAACATCATCTTGATCGCCGCCACGAACCGTCCGGACATCCTCGACCCGGCGCTGCTGCGCCCGGGCCGCTTCGACCGCCAGATCGTGGTCGACCGCCCGGACCGCAAGGGCCGCCAGAAGATCCTCGAGGTCCACACGCGCGGCAAGCCGCTCGCCAAGGAGATCGACCTCGACAACCTCGCCGCGCAGACCCCCGGCTTCACCGGCGCCGACCTCGCGAACCTCGTGAACGAGGCCGCGCTGCTCGCCGCGCGCCAGGGCTCGCGCGAGATCACGCATGTCCACCTCGAGGAGGGGATCATGCGCGTGATCGCGGGCCCGGAGAAGAAGACCCGCGTGATGAGCGAGAAGGAGCGCAAGATCACCGCGTTCCACGAGATGGGCCACGCGATCGTCGCCCACTTCCTCGAGAACACGGACCCCGTGCACAAGATCTCCGTGATCTCGCGCGGGCAGGCGCTCGGCTACACGATCAGCCTGCCGACCGAGGACAAGTTCCTCACGACGCGCGCCGAGCTGTCGGACACGATGGCGATGACGCTCGGTGGCCGCGCCGCCGAGGAGATTGTGTTCGGCGAGGTCACAACCGGCGCTTCGAACGACCTCGAGAAGGTCACCGCGACCGCCAAGCAGATGGTCATGCGCTTTGGCATGAGCGAGAAGCTCGGCCCGCGGGTGTTCGGCCACGACCACGGGCAGCCCTTCCTCGGCCGCGAGTTCAGCGCCGAGCCGGACTACTCGGACGACGTGGCGCGCGAGATCGACGACGAGATCCGGCGCATCGTGGAGGAGGCCCACCAGGTCGCCCGCGACATCCTCATGCGCTATCGCAAGCAGCTCGACAACGTGTCGGACATACTGATGCGCCGCGAGACGATCGACCGGGACCAGTTCCTGCAGCTGCTCGACGGCAAGACCGAGGACGACGTCTTCGGTGCCGAGGAGCCCGAGCTGCCGGAGCCCACGCCGCCCGCGCCCGAGACTCCGAAGCGCAAGCCGGGCATCGAGCCGCGGCCGCTGCCGCGCCCGGGCCTCGCCGGAGCCGAGATGCGCTCTGACGAGCCCAAGAAGCCCGAGATCTCCTAGCGACGTAGGCTGCGCGCCATGAGCGCGCATACCCGGCCACTCGTGATGGGCGTGGTGAACGTCACGCCGGACTCGTTCTCGGACGGCGGGATGTTCCTCGACGCCGACCGCGCGATCTCGCACGGCCGCCTGCTGGCGTCCGAGGGCGCCGACTACCTCGACGTGGGCGGTGAGTCGACGCGGCCCGGCGCCAAGCCGGTCAGCGAGCCCGAGGAGCTGCGGCGCGTGCTGCCGGTCATCGAGCAGCTCGTGGACGAGGGGGCGCCGCCGATCTCGATCGACACGATGAAGTCCAGAGTGGCGCGTACCGCGCTCGAGGCGGGCGCGCTCGTGGTGAACGACGTGTCGGCCTTCCGTCTCGATCCCGAGATGGCCTCGGTCGTGGCCGAGGCCGGCGTGGACTG
This sequence comes from Thermoleophilaceae bacterium, assembly GCA_036392575.1. Lineage (GTDB taxonomy): Bacteria > Actinomycetota > Thermoleophilia > Solirubrobacterales > Thermoleophilaceae > JADGHQ01. The sequence goes on from DASVXS010000227.1 coordinate 21,469, forward strand.
CTGCCTCATGCACATGCTCGGCGAGCCGCGCACGATGCAGGAGGATCCGCGCTACGACGACGTGGTGTCGGAGGTGAAGGCCTTCCTCGAGGAGCGGCTCGCGTTCGCACTCTCGCAGGGAATCGCGGAGGACAGCGTGTGGCTCGACCCCGGTATCGGCTTCGGGAAGACCGTCGACCACAACCTCGAGTTGCTGCGTCGGCTCGACGAGATCGCGGCGATCGGCCGGCCGCTCGTGATCGGCACCTCGCGCAAGAGCTTCCTCGGCAAGATCACCGGGCGCGACGTGGGCGAGCGGCTCGCCGGCACGATCGCCACCAACGTGCTCGCCTACGAGAAGGGGGCGCGCATCTTCCGGGTGCATGACGTGGCGCCCATCGTGGATGCCCTTGAGGTGGCCGCTGCTACGGTCCGCGGGAAGTGGACGACGAGCGCGAGCACGAGGACCTAGAGCCCGACGAGGACGAGGACGAGGGGGAGGACGAGCTCGAGCCTGCGGTATCGGTCGAGATCACGGGCCTCTCCGTCTACACGCACCACGGCGTCGAACAGGCCGAGCGCGACGTGGGGCAGCGGCTCGTGTTCGACATCTCGTTCGAGCTCGACCACTGCGACGCGACCGTTACGGATCGGATCGAGGACACGGTCGACTACGCCGACGTGTGCCAGCAGGTGGCGCTCGCGGCGCAGGCCCGCTCCTACGCGACGCTCGAGCGGCTCTGCTCGGCGATCTGCGACCGGCTGCTCGACCGCTACGAGACCGAGTGGGTCACCGTGCGTGCGACCAAGCCCGAGCCGCCGATCCCGCTGCCGGTGGATGAGGTCTCGGTAGAGGTCTCGAAGCAGGCGGGCTGACCGGGTTGCGTCCGAGCTCGCGCGCCGGCCGGACCTTGAGTTCGGCTTCCTTCTGCACGACGTCGGCAAGGTCGGCGTACCTGACGCGATCCTGCACAAGCCCGGCGCGCTCACGGAGCCGGAGATGAGGATGATGCGCCGGCACCCGCTGATCGGCTTCGAGATCGTGTCCCACATCGACTTCCTGCACGGCGCGGCGCGCCAGGTGGTGCGCTCGCACCACGAGCGCTGGGACGGCGCGGGCTACCCCGATCGCATCGCAGGCCCGGAAATACCGCTGGCCGCGCGCGTGTTCTCCGTGGCCGACACGCTCGACGCGATCACCACCGACCGCCCCTACCGCCAGGGTGCCTCGATGGACGAGGCCCGCGAGCGGGTCTCCGCCGAGGCGGGGCGGCAGTTCGACCCGCTCGCCGTCGAGGCGCTCGGCCAGGTGGACGAGCGCGATCTGGAGGAGATCGCGGCGCTGTGAGGGCCTACCTCGGCCTCGGCTCGAACGTCGGGGACCGGTTGGACAACCTCCGGGCCGCGGTGGCCGCGCTCGAAGCGCGGGGCATCCACGTGGTCGGCGGCTCGTCCGTCTACGAGACCGAGCCTCAGGGCGAGGTGAGGGACCAGCCGGACTTCCTCAACGCGGCCGTCGCGGTCGAGACGGAACTCGGGCCCGAAGAGCTGCTCGACGAGTGCAAGGCGGTGGAGGCGAACCTCGGGCGCGAGCCGGGCGGTGTGCGCCACGGGCCGCGCGCCATCGACGTGGACCTCTTGCTGCTCGGCGGGCTCGAGCACCGCTCGGAGCGGCTCACGCTGCCGCACCGCGACGTGCTGGCGCGGCGCTTCGTGCTCGTACCCCTGCTGGAGCTCGACCCGGAACTCGCGCTTCCAAACGGGACGCGGCTCGCGGACGCCCTCTCCGCACTCGAAGGCCAGCGCGTGGAGCGCGTCGGCCGCCTCTGAGCGAGCCCAACCTCTGAGCGAGCCATAATCCGCGCGCGCATGCTGCTTGCGATCGACAACGGCAACACCCAAACCCACGTGGGCATGTTCCGCGACGGGCAGCTCGTCGAGCACTGGCGGCTCGCGACCGTGCGTGAGTCGACGGCAGACGAGCTGGCGGCCTGGCTCTCCGGCCTGCTCAACCTACGCGGGCTGTCGCTCGACGACGTGGACGGCGCGATCGTGTCGTCGGTGGTGCCGCAGCTCGAGCACGAGTACGGGCTCGTGTCGGAGCGCTACCTGAAGGGCTCGCTGATAGTGATCGGGCCGAAGATCAAGACCGGCATGCCGATCCGGATGGACAACCCGCACGAGCTCGGCGCCGACCGTCTGATGAACGCCGTGGCTGCCTACGCGAAGTACCAGTCGGCCTGCATCGTGGTGGACTTCGGCACGGCCATCAACTTCGACATCGTGTCCGGCAAGGGCGAGTACGTCGGCGGTGTGCTCGCTCCCGGTGTCGAGATCTCGATGGACGCCCTCGCGGCACGCGCGGCGAAGCTGCCGAAGGTGGATCTCGAGCCGCCGCCCGAGGTGATCGGGCGATCGACGGTCACCGCGCTCCAGTCGGGTTCGATCTACGGCTTCTCCGGCATGGTCGACGGCGTGCTGCGGCGCGTGCGCGAGGCGCTGGGCGAGCCGGCGACGACGGTCGCCACCGGCGGCCACGCGGCTGCCATAGGCCCACACTGCGAGGAGATCGACGAGCTCGACGACCTCCTCACGCTCACGGGCCTGCGGCTAGTGTGGGAAAAGAACCGCCACGGCTAGCCTTTCCGGGGCGATGAACCGATCGCTCGACACCCCCTGGACGCTTGGCGGCATCGAGCTGCCGAACCGCCTGGTGCTGGCGCCGCTCGCCGGCATCGGGAACTGGTTCGTGCGGCTGCAGGCGAAGCGCTACGGCGCGGGCCTCGTCGTGTCCGAGATGGTCTCGAGCTTCGGGCTCAAGTACGGCGACGAGCGCACGCACCGCGAGTTCCTGCGCCTGCACCCGGACGAGCACCCGATGGCGGTGCAGCTGTTCGGCCACGACGCCGCCGTGATGCGCGAGGCCGCCGCGATCGTGGCCGAGGCGGGCGCGGACATCATCGACCTCAACTTCGGCTGCCCGGTACGCAAGGTCTGCAAGACCGGTGCCGGCTCGGCGCTGCTCGACGACCCGGACCAGGGCGTGGCAATCGCGCGCGCCGCCGTCGAGGGCGGCGGCGGCCTTCCCGTGAGCGTGAAGATCCGCAGCGGGAACCGTCCCGGCGAGCGCACGGGCGTGGAGCTGGCTCAGCGGCTGGTTCACGACGCCGGCGTGTCCGCGATCGGCTTCCACCCGCGCCACGCCTCGCAGCAGCACAAGGGGCGGCCCGATTACGCGCTCGCGAGCGAGCTGGTCGAGCGGCTGCCGGTGCCGGTGATGCTCTCCGGCGGCTTGAGCGACGAAGACGCCACGCTGGCGGCGTTCGAGGCATCGGGCGCCGACGCGGTGATGCTGGCTCGCGGCTCGCTCGGGAACCCATGGCGCTTCGAGCGCCTGCTCGGCCGCCGCCAGACGCCTCCGGCCACGGAGGAGGTCGTGGAGGAGCTGCTGTGGGTGATCGACCAGGCCGAGGACCACCTCGGGGTTGAGCGGGCAGGCCGCTATTTGCGCAAGTTCTATCCCTGGTACGCGGACACGCTCGGCCTCAACAAGCGCGAGCGCCAGGACCTCGTCACGGCGGCCACGACGGACGACGCGAGAGCCGCCCTGCGGTCGCTTTCAACCCCCATCGCGGCCTGATCCGTACCCCTATTTGCGGTCCGCCGGAGCCCGTCGATTACCACAAATGCGGGTGCTACACTCTCGCGTCCCTCCGGCCCCCCGAGCGGAGGGTTTTCTAATGGCAAAGGACGTCATTCTCACCCCAGCTGGCCTCGAGGATCTCAAGGCCAAGATCGACTACCTCTCCAACGATCGGCGCCGCGAGGTGGCCGAGCGGATCAAGGAGGCCCGCGAGTTCGGCGACATCTCGGAGAACTCCGAGTACGACGACGCGAAGAACGAGCAGGCGATGCTCGAGAAGCAGATCGCGGACCTCGAGGAGAAGCTTCGCAACGCGACGGTCATCGACGAGAAGACGGTCTCAACCGAGGCCGTCGGCGTCGGCAACCTCGTGCACGTGAAGGATCAGAAGACCGACAAGTCGGTCAAGTACCAGATCGTGGGCTCCGCCGAGGCGAATCCATCCGAGAACAAGCTCTCGAATGAGTCGCCGGTGGGCAAGGCGCTGCTCGGGCACAAGCGCGGCGACGTAGTGTCGGTGCCGGTGCCCCGCGGCCCCGCCCGGAAGCTCAAGATCACCAAAATCGAGACCGCTTAGGGCGGCTGCAAACCTTCGCCTGGCGGCGTCATCGCGGCCCTCGTGTGCGTGCGCACACGTCGGACCGCTCTTCCTTGCCATGCTCGGTTTTCGCTCGCCCTAGGGCGGGTGCATATAGCCTCCCCGCGCATCCATGACCGACGCTGGCCATAACCCGCTCGACGACCGCCGCGCCAAGCTCGAGCGCCTGCGCGACGACGGGGTCAACCCCTTTCCGCACGAGTACCCGGGCGTCGTCCCGACGTCCATCGTGCGCGCCGAGCAGGGTGGCCTCGAACCGGGCGAGGAAACCGACGCGAAGTACCGCGTGGCCGGCCGGCTCGCCGCCCGTCGCGGGCACGGCGGGGCCGCCTTCCTCGACCTCGTGGACCGCTCCGGCCGGATCCAGCTGCACGCCCAGCGCGACCGGCTCGGCGAGGAATCGTTCGAGCGTCTCGTCTCGCTCGACCTGGGCGACATCATCGGCGTCGACGGCACCGCCTTCATGAGCCGGCGAGGCGAGCTCACGCTCCGGATTGAGGACTGGGCCCTGCTCGCCAAGTCGCTTCGCCCGCCGCCCGAGAAGTTCCACGGCCTCGAAGACGTCGAGACCCGCCACCGCCGCCGCGAGCTCGACCTGATGGCGAACGAGGAGACGCGTGAGCTGTTCATCCTGCGCTCGCGTGTAATCGCCGCGATACGTCGCTGGCTCGACGAGCGCGGCTTCCTGGAGGTGGAGACGCCGGTGCTGCAGCCGCTCTACGGCGGCGCCCTGGCGCGCCCGTTCGTGACTCACCACAACCAGCTCAACCGCGATTTCTACCTGCGGATTGCCACCGAGCTCTACCTCAAGCGCCTGATCGTGGGCGGCCTCGAGCGGGTCTACGAGATCGGCAAGGACTTCCGCAACGAGGGCATCTCGCACAAGCACAACCCCGAGTTCACGATGCTCGAGTGGTACGAGGCCTACGTCGACTACGGCGACATCGCCGCTGAGCTGGAGGACCTCGTCTCATATGTGGCAAACGAGGTCGGCTACGAGGGCGAGATCGACTTCACGCCGCCTTGGCGCCGCATCACCCTGCGCGACGCGATCCTCGAGAAGACCGGGATCGACGTGCTGGCGAACCGGAACCGCGACGGGCTCTTGGCGGCGGCCGCCGAGAAGGGAATCAGCCTGAACCCCAACGAGACCTGGGGCCAGCTCGTAGACGAACTGCTCTCGAAGTACGTCGAGCCCGAGCTGACCCAGCCAACCTTCATCTTGGACTACCCGGTGGAGCTGTCGCCCTTCGCGAAGGCGCATCGCACCGAACCCGGGCTGGTCGAGCGTTTCGAGGCATTTGCAGCCGGAATGGAGTTCGCGAACGCCTTCACGGAGCTGAACGACCCGGACGACCAGCGCGCTCGCTTCGAAGAGCAGGTCCGACACACGGCCGAGGGCGACGAGGAGGCTCAGCCCTACGACGAGGACTTCGTGCGCGCCCTCGAGCAGGGAATGCCGCCCACGGGCGGCATAGGTGTGGGGATCGACCGCCTCGTGATGGTCCTGTCGGGCCGCCAGTCGATCCGCGACGTGGTGCTCTGGCCGGCGATGCGGCCGGAGTAGAGGGGGGCCTCGACAGGGTCTCTACTCTGGTTGTGGGGCCTCTGAACCGGCAGCCAGACAGGCTGTTACGGCCGGTTAAGGCCCGAAGGGCCGAGTAGCCCCATTGCTAGACTGAGCCTAGGCTTCAGGGAGTCGAGGGTTCCTTTATCTCACGGCGAATGTGCCGATTAGGAGACAAAGGGCTCGGGGTACTTCCCTCTGGCTCACCCCTCCAACCAGAAGGATTTTTAGGTCGTGTTTGAGCGCTTCACCGAACGGGCTCGTCAAGTGGTCGTCCTCGCACAAGAGGAGGCCCGGATCCTGAAGCACAACTACATCGGCACCGAGCACATCCTGCTCGGCCTGCTTCGGGAGGAGGAAGGCCTTGCTGCGCGTGTGCTCGAGTCGCTCGACATCACCGTCGAGCGCGTGCGCGCCCAGGTCGTCCGGATCGTCGGGTCCGGCGAGGAGGTCACGTCCGGGCAGATCCCGTTCACACCACGTGCCAAGAAGGTGCTGGAGCTCGCGCTGCGCGAGGCCCTGTCCCTTGGCCACAACTACATCGGCACCGAGCACATCCTGCTCGGCCTCGTTCGTGAGAACGAGGGTGTTGCCGCCCGCATCCTGCTCGACTTCGACGCGGACTCGGAGAAGATCCGCAACGAGGTAATCCGCATGCTCTCGGGCCCGGGTGGCCGCCGTCAGGGCCAGCAGGGCGGGCAGCAGGGCGAGGCCAAGAAGTCTTCGAAGCTGCTCGACCAGTTCGGCCGCAACCTCACCAAGCTCGCTGCGGAGGGCAAGCTGGATCCGGTCGTCGGTCGCGAGACCGAGATCGAGCGGATCATGCAGATCCTCTCGCGCCGTACAAAGAACAACCCGGTGCTGATCGGCGAGCCGGGCGTCGGCAAGACCGCCGTGGTGGAGGGCCTGGCCCAGCGCATCACGAACGGTGACGTGCCCGAGCTGCTGCGCAACAAGCAGATCTACACGCTCGACCTCGCGGCGCTGGTCGCGGGCTCGAAGTACCGCGGTGAGTTCGAGGAGCGCCTCAAGAAGGTGATGAAGGAGATCACCCAGCGCGGCGACATCATCCTGTTCATCGACGAGCTCCACAACCTCGTCGGGGCGGGTGCCGCCGAGGGCGCGATCGACGCCGCCAGCATCCTCAAGCCGGCTCTGGCTCGCGGTGAGCTGCAGACCATCGGCGCCACGACGCTCGACGAGTACCGCAAGTACCTCGAGCGTGACTCGGCGCTCGAGCGTCGCTTCCAGCAGATCCGCGTCGACCAGCCCTCGACCGAGGAGACCGTGCAGATCCTCAAGGGCCTGCGCGACCGCTACGAGCAGCACCACCGCGTCGCCATCACGGACGAGGCGCTGGAGGCTGCCGCGGAGCTGGCCGACCGCTACATCTCCGACCGCTTCCTGCCTGACAAGGCGATCGACCTCATCGACGAGGCCGCCTCACGCGCGCGCATCAAGTCGATGACGGCTCCGCCCGTGTACCGCGAGCTCGAGGACGACATCGAGAACACGCGGCGCGAGAAGGAGGCCGCGATCGAGGCCCAGGAGTTCGAGAAGGCGGCGAACCTACGCGACCAGGAGCGGCAGCTCACCAACAAGAAGCGTGAGCTGGAGGAGCAGTGGCGCCAGGGCGAGTCGGGCAACCGCCCCGACATTGGCGAGGAGGAGATCGCGGACATCGTGTCCATGTGGACCGGTATCCCGGTGTTCAAGCTCACCGAGGCCGAGACGGCGAAGCTGCTGCGCATGGAGGACGAGCTGCACAAGCGCGTCGTCGGCCAGCAGGCTGCGATCGAGGCCGTGTCGAAGGCCATCCGCCGCTCCCGCGCCGGCATCAAGGATCCGAAGCGGCCCACCGGCTCGTTCATCTTCCTCGGCCCGTCGGGCGTTGGTAAGACCGAGCTGGCGCGGACGCTCGCCGAGTTCCTGTTCGGCGACGAGGACGCGATGGTGCGCATCGACATGTCGGAGTACATGGAGAAGCACTCCGTGTCGCGACTGGTCGGCTCACCTCCGGGCTACATCGGCTACGACGAGGGCGGTCAGCTCACCGAGGCAGTCCGGCGCAAGCCGTACTCGGTGCTGCTCCTCGACGAGATCGAGAAGGCACACCCGGACGTCTTCAACATCCTGCTCCAGATCCTGGAGGACGGCCGTCTGACGGACGCTCAGGGCCGCACGGTCGACTTCCGTCACGCGATCGTGATCATGACGTCGAACATCGGCGCCTCCGAGATTGCTCGGAACACGCCGCTCGGCTTCGCCGTCTCCGACGACGAGACCGGGATCACGTACGACGACATGAAGAACCGGATCATGGGCGAGCTGAAGAAGGTGTTCAGGCCCGAGTTCCTCAACCGAATCGACGAGGTCATCGTCTTCCACAAGCTGTCGAAGGACGAGGTCAAGTCGATCGTCGAGCTGCTGCTGCGTCACATCCGCCAGTCGATGGCGGAGCGCGAGCTGTCGCTCAACCTGTCCGAGGACGCCAAGGATCTCCTGGTGGACAAGGGCTGGGATCCCGCCATGGGCGCCCGTCCGCTGCGCCGCGCGATCCAGCGCTACATCGAGGACCCGGTCGCCGACGAGGTGCTGCGGTCGACGATGGAGCCAGGCTCCACGGTCCAGGTCGACAAGGCAGGCGACGACGAGGACCCGCCGGTGAAGATCAGCATCACCGCGCCCACGAAGAAGCGCGAGGCGGTCGGGGTCGGCGCCAAGGGCGACGGCAACGAGGGCGGCTCGCTGCCCGATGAGCCGGACGTCCTGCCCGAGGTGCCCGACGCGCCGCCGGCGGAAGAGCCGCCGACCGGCGAGGGTGACACCTCCGACGAGGGTTAGCGCCCAAGCATCAACAGCATTCGAGACGGCCCGCTTCGGCGGGCCGTTTCTCTTTGCGCCGCTAGAGTCGGGCGCCCGTGGCGCCGAAGACGACGAAGGCTTCCGAGCGGCTCGCCTGGGCGGTCGACGCGCTGGACGTTCAGCCCCGGGATCGCCTACTAGAGGTCGGATGCGGCCACGGGGTCGCCGTCTCCCTGGCGTGCGAGCGGCTTGACGGCGGCAGGATCACGGCGGTCGACCGCTCGCCGAAGATGATCGAGATGGCGTGGCGGCCCTGCACCAGCCCGGAAGAGCGCTGGAGGTAGTGAAGGAGCGGCTCGCACCCGGCGGCCGCCTGTACCTCTTCAACCAGGAGCCCGGGTGGAAGACGCCGGAGCCGGCCGAGCAGTTCGGTGCGCGGCTGGGCGACGTGCTGTCAAGCGCTGGATTCGGGAGCGAACGCGTCGTCGTGAAGGACTTCGGCGGTGCCGCCGTCGCCGGCGTCGTAGCCTGCTCGGGGCGGTAGGGCCAGGCTACGCGCGGCTCGTCCCGGCGAAGCGGTAGAGCAGGTGGTGCTCGCCGTCCTGGAGCCAGGAGCGCTCGAGCGTGTAGTTGGCGGTGCGCGGCCCGCGCTTGAGCGTCCTGCGGAGCCAACCGCGGGGCGCCCACACCTTGCGCGTCGGCATCCGTGCTTCGAGCAGCTCCATGCGTCCTGCCACGGGGCCGTCCGCGAAATGAGCGATGAGGTTCACAGGCCCTGCCACGGATTCCAAGGTACGACTTGTGCCAGCGCGCCAGCCACCAACATCGACGCATGTACTACGGCCCGCGGCAAGGGCTCGCAGGCTCGGGCCCGGCGGGACTAGCGGCGCATGTGCGCTGGCAGCCTCCATGCGACCCCGGTATACCCGGTTTGAGGGAGTCGTAAGTCTGACTTGCGCCCGCGCGGGCATATTGCGGGTGTTCCCCCTGCACTAGGAGCAATCTGACGATGGAACCCCAAGTCGAGATCAAGACCCGCCTGAACGGCCCGTACAAGGTCACGGGCCCTGTTCGCATCATCGACGCCGACGGCAACGAGTTCGACCTCGCAGAGCACGGCGAGGTGATCGCGCTCTGCCGCTGCGGTGGCTCTTCCACCAAGCCGTTCTGCGACGGCACTCACAAGCGCAATGGCTTCGCTGCCGCGGAGAAGGCGGTCGTCACGGGGGCGGCGGAAGGATGAGGGACCTGCGGGACGATCTTGGCCGACCGCCCGCAGGTCCCTCGAGGGAGACAGAGGCGATGACACCGCGCGGCCACCCCGCCCGGCACGTATCGCTGTGTTCCGAACAAGCCGCACACTCGAGCGGCTGAGCTGATATTCGCCGCGAGAGGGCCGCGGCACTTCCGCCCGCTGTCCAGAAATCGTCCGCCGGGGTTCGCCCGCGAGTCGAATCGCGCGGTAGCAAGCCTGCCAAGGCTCGAGCCGCGCGGTTACGAGTTGCGCTCTTCGTCTTCCCCGCGCCGCAGGAACTCGGGTGTCGCGATGAGGAACACGCCCCAGGCGACGAAGCCGAGCAGGGCGATGATCCCGAGCGTGACCGTCACCGGAAACTCGAACGGCACCAGCAGTGCAACGCCGAGCGCGCCAAGGGCCAGCCATCCGCGCCGCGCGGTCATGAGCGCCAGCGCATGTCGAGGGGTTGGTAGGGCTGGTCGAGCCGGCCGCGCAGCACCAGTCGGTACAGCAGGAACAGCGAGGGCAGCACCAGCGCGAGGCCGGCCCCCGCGGCGATCACCAGCGCGACGAGCGTTGCGTTGCTCGCGGCGGCCTGGTCGAGCGTGAGCTCGCCCGGTAGGAGGTACGGACTCTGTGCGGCGGCCCAGCCGGCGATCACGCACGCTACGGCAGCAGCCGCTGTGAATCGGGCGACGGTCAGGCGTTCGGTCCAGACCAGGACGAGCGTGGCGATGCCGAGAATTGCCGACGCGATTACGAGCGCGAGCCCCGCGCCGGACGTCAGGCCGTCGTAGAGCTCCCGCGCATCGCTGCGCACGACCGCGAGCGCGCCGAGCGCCACGGCCCCTGCTACGACGCCGGAGATGAGCGCTCGGCGTCTCGTTGCACGTTCGAGCTCGGGCTCACCGGCACGTTCCGCGTCGCCCGCGAGGAAGATGGCCGCGAGGTACGCGCCAGTGATGACTGCGAGCACTCCAACCGTGATCGAGGTCGGGTTGAGCCATGAGCTCCATGGATCACCGCCGGCGTTGCCGACCGGAACGCGGCCCGACGCGATGCCGCCGATCGCAGCGCCGAAGCAAAACGGCACGAGCACCGAGGACACGGCGAACCCGGCGCCGAACAGTCGCGCCTGCCCGAGGCTCGTCGCGTGCGGGCGCAAGACGAACGCTGTGCCCCGCAGGATGATGCCGGCGGTGGCGCCGAACAACGGAATGTAGAGCGTCGACGTCACCGAGCCGAAGAAGCGCGGGAACGCCGTCCACAGCACCACCAGCAGAAAGGGCAACCAGACGTGGTTTGCCTCCCAGACCGGCGTTATGGATCTCTCCAGCAGTCCTCGCAGCGGGCCGCCGCGCTGAGCGCCGCCGGCGGTCAGATCCCAGAACCCGCCGCCGAAGTCTGCGCCGCCGAGAACCACGTACGCGGTAAGCGTGGCCAGTGCCAGGATCAGGCAGGTTTCGGCCATGGCGCCCCTTCCGTGTCAGAGAGCTCGGCCTCCGGTGGCCGGGCCGCGAGCCGGCGCGTCATCCACACGGCCACCGCCGCAAGACCGAGGTAGACGATGAGCATGCCGAAGAAGACCACGGGCAATCCTCCAGCATTGGTCACGGCTTGCTTGGTGCGCATGACGTCGTAGACGATCCATGGCTGGCGGCCGACCTCAGTTGTGACCCACCCGCAGATCAGCGCGACGACCGCAGCCGGCCCAGCCACCACGACGGCCCGGTAGAACCACGGCGTGCGCGGGAGCCGGCCGTGTCGCCACCAGGTGAGCACGAACACGACGCCGAGCACCGCGAGCAGCGTCCCGATTCCGACCATCAACTGAAACGCGTAGCGGACGGTGTTGACTGGTGGGCGGTCCTGCGGCGGCACCTCTTCGAGCCCTTGGATCCTCGCGTTCGGGTCGTGCTTCGCCAGCACTGAAAGGAGGTTGGGAAGCGGGATGCCGAACTTGACCTTGTTGTCGTGGTAGATGCCACCGACATGGATCGGTGCTCCGTGCTCCGAGTGATAGAGCCCTTCGAAGGCCGCGAGCTTCGTCGGCTGGTAGTTGGCGACCGTCCGCCCGTTCCAGTCGCCCACAAGCACCTGCACCGGCGCGGCGAGCGCGGCCGCGGTCAACGGCACCGCCAGCGCGGCGCGCACATAGCGTGACCGATCGCCGCGCAGCCAGGACACGGCGTAAATGCCCGCAACGACGAACCCGGCGACCATGAACGCGGCGAAGTACATGTGGACGAACTCATGCCAGAAGTTCGGGTTGAACAGCGCCTTCCAGGGCCGGACGTTGGTAACTCGGCCGCCGGGGGTCACGTCGAAGCCCACCGGATGATTCATCCAGCCGTTGACGGAGATGACCATCAGCGACCCCGTGATCCCAGTCACGACGATCGGCACTCCCGACAGCAGATGAACTTTCGGGGGAAGACGCTCCCAGCCATAGACGTAGATGGCGATGAAGATCGCCTCGATGAAGAAGGAAGTGCCCTCGATCCCGAAGGCCACCCCGAAGACGTCGCCGAACGTGCCCGTGAACCCTGGCCACAAGAGCCCGAGCTCGAAGGACAGGATCGTGCCGGTGACGACCCCGATCGCGAACAGGACGGTCATCGCCTTCGACCAGCGCTTGGCGAGCGCGCGGTAGGCGGGGTCGCCGGTGCGGAGCGAGAGCCCTTCGACGAACAGCACGATCGCCGGGAAGCCCACCCCGAAGCAGACGAGCGGGATGTGGAAGGCGAACGACATCGCCTGCAGCTCACGCGCCCACAGGAGATGCTGCTGGTCGACCGGGCCAAGCGCCGGAGCGGCGCTCTGTGCTGCCGCCAGCACGCTGGTCAGGGCCATCCTCGGTGAGGGTATCCAACGCATTGCACTCGCCTGCCTGCTGCGGGGGGTAGGGCGAAAACGTCCGCTCCCGTCCTTACCTTCGACGGGTGGCAAAGACCGTCTTCGTTTGTTCGTCGTGCGCCGCTGAGAGCGCCAAGTGGCATGGCCGCTGCCCGAGCTGCGGGGAGTGGAACACGATGGTCGAGGAGCGCGCCGCCGCGCCCCCGCGCGGCGCGCCGAGCGGCGGGGGGGCGAAGCGCGCCGCGCGGGCGCTCAAGCCGGTGCTGCTCTCCGAGGTCGAGGCGCCGCACGTCGAGCGCTTCTCGACCGGCATCGCGGAGCTCGACCGCGTTCTTGGCGGCGGCATCGTGCCCGGCTCGCTGGTCCTGATCGGCGGCTCGCCGGGCATCGGGAAGTCGACGCTCACCTCGATGGCGCTCGGCAACCTGCAGCAGGCGGGCAAGCGCACGCTGTACGTGTCCGGCGAGGAGTCGGCGGCGCAGATCCGGCTGCGCGCCGAGCGGCTGCCGGGCGCGGCGCTCGAGGTGCCGACGCTGGCCGAGACCGACCTCGACACGGTCTTGGCCACGCTGGACGCCGAGCAGCCCGAGGTCTGCGTGATCGACTCGGTCCAGACGCTCCACGCCGCCGACCTGACCGGCGCGGCCGGCTCGGTGGGCCAGGTCCGCGAGGTCGCCGACCGGATCACGCGGCTGGCCAAGGCGCGCGACATCGCGGTGCTGCTCGTCGGCCACGTCACCAAGGAGGGCGCGCTGGCCGGCCCGCGCGTGCTCGAGCACCTCGTCGACTGCGTGCTGCAGTTCGAGGGCGAGCGCGAGCGCACCTACCGCACGCTGCGCGCGCTCAAGAACCGCTTCGGGTCGACCAACGACGTCGGCGTCTTCGAGATGCGCCAAGGCGGTCTCGTCGAGGTCGAGGACGCCTCGGCGCGGTTCGTGGGCGAGGCCACGCGCGCGCCGGGCAGCGCCGTGCTCGCCGCCATGGAGGGCTCCCGGCCGCTGCTGGTCGAGGTCCAGGCGCTGGTCGCGCCGACCGAGGTCGTGCCGCCGCGCCGTGTCGCCACCGGCATCGATCGGAACCGCCTGGCCATGGTGATCGCTGTCCTCGCGCGGCATGGGGGGCCGTCCCTGGCCTCGGCTGACGTCTTCGTGAATGTGGCCGGGGGCGTCCGCGTGGACGAGCCCGGGGCGGACCTGGCCGTGGCCCTGGCGCTCGCGTCGGCCCACCGGGGAGAGACGCTCGCCGATGCC
>DASVXS010000228.1:0-18735 GCA_036392575.1 Thermoleophilaceae bacterium
AGACACGGGTCGGGCCTAGAATCGGGCGGCGCCTGCGGATGTGGCGGAATTGGTAGACGCGCCGGCCTTAGGAGCCGGTGGGCCGAAAGCTCGTGGGGGTTCGAGTCCCTCCATCCGCATCAACCAGTCGAGGACGAACGAGGCGTTCGGGCGGCGTCGGCAATGGCCGTACGATCGCTGAACCGCCCACGACGATGAGTTTTCGTCTCGCGATCGGTCACTAGCTGTGGCGGAGCAACCTGCAGAAGGAAGGCGTGCCCGATGTCAAGCTCAATGGTGAACTTCACCGCGATCATCGTCCGTCGCTCCGGTGCGATGGGCTTGAAGCGATGCTGATCTACTCGATGAGCGTCTCGGTGGACGGCTTCATCGCCGACCGCGAGGGCGCGTTTGAGTGGGGGGCCCCTAGCGAGGAGCTGTTTCGTTTCCACACCGCGCTGGTAAGCGATCTCGGCGGGTATCTACTCGGCCGCAGGCTCTACGAGACGATGCTTGTGTGGGAGACGGATCCGTCGATGCGCGACAACGAGCTCAGGGCTACGTTCGCCGACGTCTGGTGCGCGATCCCGAAGGTCGTCTTCAGCCACACGCTCGACAGCGTCCAGGGCAACGCCCGGCTCGCCGAGGCGTCATTGGCCGAGGAGATCGCCGCGGCGCTCGACGCGACCGACAAGGACGTCTCGATCGGCGGCGCCGGCCTGGCCGCGCAGGCGATCGAGCTCGGCCTCGTCGACGAGCTGCGCATCTTCCGCTACCCGGTCGTCGTCGGTGGCGGCACGCCCTTCCTGCCGCCGGTCACCGAAGACGTCCCGCTCGACCTGATCGATACCAGGACGTTCGGCTCGCGCGTGATCTACGAGCGCTACGGGCGCGCCCGCGACGAGTCGGACTGACACCGGCGTTCGAGTCATCAGCGCCTCGCCGGACCGGGTAATAATCGAACGAGGAGTCGCTGTGCCCACGCCCATCGAGATCGACCGGCTACAAGAACTACTCGGGGGCGGAGCTCAGCTGGTGGACGTCTTGCCGACCCGCGTGTACGGCGAGCAGCATCTGCCCGGCGCCGTCAACATCCCGCTCACGCAGCTCGACCGCGAGACCACCGCGGTGCTGGACAAACGCAGCGCGGTCGTCGTGTACTGCTGGGACTACATCTGAGACCTGAGTCCGCGAGCCGCGTGCCGGCTCGAAACGCTCGGATTCGACCAGGTGTACGACTACGCGCCCGGGAAGGTCGACTGGCTGGCACGCAATCTTCCGTCCGAGGGTGAGCTGGCCTCGCGCCCGACGGCGGGCAGCTTCGTCCGCCGCGACGTTGCTACGTGTCAGCTTGATCAGCCGGTGGGTCCGGTCCGCGAACGGATCGATGAGACGCCGTACGGGTTTGCGCTGGTGCTCAGTCCGAAGGGCGTGCTTCTGGGGCGCCTTCGCCGGAGCGCGCTCGACGGCGATCCCAACGCCGTCGCCGAGTCCGTGATGGAACCCGGTCCGACGACCGTGCGCCCGGACACGCCGGCGGGCGAGCTCGCCGAACGGCTCCGCAAGAAGGATCTGAAGACGGCGATCCTCAGCGACCCGGAAGGACGTCTTCTCGGCATCGTTCTCCGACGCGAGCTCGAGGCAGACGCCGTCTGATCGCGTGCGCTGTCAGCTCACGACGCTCTTGATCTCGATCGCGACGAAGAACAGCAGCACGATCTCGTTGACCACCCACGAGTTCGTGTCCATCCAGTCGCGGATCTTGGGAAGCAGGGTCTCGGCGCGCTTTCCCATCACCAGCACCATCAGCGCAGGAACCGCGATCAGAAGCAGCGTGAGCCCGTAGAACCCGAGCGCCTGCCACAGCGGCTGGTTGTGGCCCGCGAGACGGCTGCCGACTGTCACGGACGAAACGATGTCGGTGGGGAAGAACCCAAGCAGCACGAAGCCGAGCGTGAATGCGAACCTCGGAGTCGCACGCTGCAAGCGATCCATCCACTTCGGCTTCTTCGCTGTCTTGCGTGTCAGATACACGTGCACGATCAGGAACGCGAGTAGACCAAGGATCACGTAGTCGACCACGTTGCTCTTGGTGCTCTTCGACGCGCTGCTCGTGCTCTTCAGCCCTTTGACGATGAAATACGCGGCGACAACGACGATCGCGATCGAGATCGCCGCGCCGAGCACGTAGGCGGCCGAGTTCTTTCGCCACCCGGCGGTCGTCGCGAGGAAGATCGGGCTGAGGATCTGAGGGCCCGCGACCATCACGAACGCGAGCGGCATGACTTGGAAGAAGCTGCCCATCTGGAGCAGACCTTCGCGCCACACGGACGTCGCGTCATCACCCCAAGGGGGTGAACGTCGGGCCCGCCGGAGAGGCGCATCGATCGTCCGACTTGTACGTTGGAACAAGGGATGCGCTTCCTCCCCGCTCTGGCCACCGCGGCGACGCTCGCCCTACCCGTGACCGCTTCCGCTCAGCAATCGCCGACGGACGCGAACCCATGCCTGGACACCGCCACCTACGCGGACCTGCTCTGCCCAGACCTGATCATGCACCCGCCGAGCGACCTCCGCGTGGACCGCCGCACGCGCCCCGGGCGCGTACTCCTGCGCGCAACGAACTGGATCGAGAACATCGGCACCGGCCCGGTGGAGCTGCGCGGAATACGCGACGGCGCGCGCACGATGAGCGCTCACCAGGCGATCAAGCGCCGGGTCCTCGTTCCGCTTCGGCTGCCCCCGTCAGCGCGCTTGTACTTCTTCCCGATCCCCGGCCAGTACCGCTATTGGAAGTTCCGCGACGCCGCCCGCTTCGAGCTCTGGTCCACCTACAAGAACGGGCAGGCGCGGCGGCTCGTACGGCACGGCCCGAAGCAGTACTACTGCCTGCGCGACCTGCGGCGCACCCACCCGAGCTCGATCTCGCCGCGCCGCTTCGTCTACGCAGGGTGCAACCAGAATCCGAACGCACGTCGCGTCACGCTCGGAACCTCACCCGGGTGGGCCGACATCTACCCCGCGTCATACCACCAGCAGTGGATCGACGTGACGGGCCTGCGCGGGCGCTTCCTCTACCGGCAGATCGTCGATCCTAAGAACCACATCGCGGAGTCGAACGAGACGAACAACGTTGGCGAGGTGTACGTGAACCTGCCGTACCGCGGCAACGTGAGGAACCGCTCGCCTTTCTACTCGACCTCGCGGTCCCGGTAGCTCAGAGCTCGGGCAGCGGTTCTTCGAGCGAGCCGAGCACGTAGTCCGCGCCCGCCGCGGCGAGCTCCTCCTTGGTGTTGTGGTGGCTCGCGACACCGATCGCGATCAGACCCGCGCCCTGCGCGGCTTTCACGTCGAGCGGCGTGTCGCCGACGACCATCGTGCGCTTGGGATCGAGCTCGTGGCCGGCAACGTTGCGTCCGCGGTGGAACGCGCGCTCGGTGAGCTCGATGCGGTCGGCCGAGTCCGAGCCATATCCGCCGAAGGAGAAGAAGTGATTCAGGCGCCCGCGGCCGAGCTTCACGTGCGCGGCTGCCTCGACGGCGCCGGTCGTGATGCCGAGGAACACGCCCTCGTCCATCAGCCGCGGCAGCAGGTCCTGGACCCCCGGCAGCACGCGGTACCCCTCGGACTCGGATACGAAGTCGGGCAACACTGAAAGGTAGGTGTGGATGAGGCGAGCGAGCTCGCGCGGACTGGGCTCGTGACCCTGGTCCTTCGCGAAGGTGAGGCGCCCCACCTCCGGGTCGGTCATGCCGGCGTCGGTGAAGGCGCCGATGTCGACGGGGTGTCCGTACAGGCGCTCGAACGCGAACGCCCAGCTGCGTGCCCCGGCGCCGCCCGAGTTGATGAGCGTGCCGTCGATGTCGAACAGAATCGCCTCAGGCAGCATGCCTGCGTACCCTACGAGACCGGATACTTCAGCACGTGAGCGTGGAGGTTCGGCCCGGCGACGTCCCCGCGTGCGTGCGCTTCTACGAGCTCGTCGGCTTCGCGCACGTCGAGGCGCCCGAGACACTCAAGGGCGTGGCGACGTGGCTGCAGTGGGGACGCACTCAGGTGCATCTTCTGCACACCGACAGCCCGGTCAACCCGCCCGCGGGACATCTCGCCGTGGTTGTCGAGGACTACGACGCGACGGTCGAGCGCCTGCGCTCGGCCGGCTTCGAGGTGGACCCGCACCGGGAGCATTGGGGTGTGCCGCGCTCGTTCGTCAGCGACCCGGCGGGCAACCTCGTGGAGCTGATGGCAGCGCCGCCCGCCTGAACCAGCACATCGGCGCCCCCGTTCGGCTTACACTTCTCCCCCTGATGGAGGCGTCGTCTTCTGTCGAGATTCGGCATCCCAACCGGGACACCGCCGCCGCCAAGGCCACGAAGGCCGCGGTCATCCTGCTGCTGCTCACGAGCGCGGGGTTGATCCTGATCGTTACGGTGGGCGGCTGGGACAACCTCCAGGGCGCTCAGGTCGTGGCGATCGCGTGGCTGCTCATCTACGTGCTGATGGCGTACTACGTCGGGCGTTGGAACCGCGGCGTGCTGCCGGTGGCCTCCGCGATGGCGATCCTGCTCGCCGTCCTCGCGGCGGTCGCCGCGCCGAGCTGGTTCGACCGCGACAAGAGCGGCTTCGACAACCCCGGCCTGCCGCCCGGAATCCTCGGCCTGCTCTGCGTGCTGCTCATCCCCGTCTCCCTGCTGCTGATCGCTTTCGCGATGCGCGGCTTCCAGCAGAAGTGGAACGTGGAAGTAGAAGTGCCGCGCGGCGAAGAGCCGCCGTACGGAGACACGCGCAGCGAACCCCGCCCAGTGGCGGGCTGATACCCGGGGGGGGATTCGAACCCCCACGCCCTCTCGGGCAGAGCATTTTGAGTGCTCCGCGTCTGCCGTTCCGCCACCCGGGCGGGCTCGCTTAGCGTAGCCGCGCTAGAGCGCGTCGCGGTCCGCGGGCGGCGGCACAGGCCGGGTCCGTGGGCGCGGCCGCGTGCCGAGCGCCGCGTCGGCGCCGCGGGTGGCGCTCAAGCCGCCGTACACGATCGCGATCGTGGCGAGCAGCGCCAGCCAGATGCCCGCGCCACGGTCGCTCGCCTCGAGCAGGAAGCTCAGCACGATCACGAACGCGACGCCGCCGAGGCCGGCGATGAGCCGGTCGCGCTCGATCGGGAGCGCCACCTCGCGGCCTCCCGCGTGTATGAGCACGATCGCGAGCACGACCAGGGCAATCACGGCCAGGATCACGTCGACGAAGTCGAACAGCTCCCACGCGCTGAGGCTCGCGCTCCACGTGAGGAACAGAAACAGAAACAGCGCGGCCGCCGCGACCGCGGCGATCCACTCGCCAAGGCTGACCCTGGATGTGTCCACGACTCCCCCTCCACCTGTTTGCAGGGATTTCGCGCGGGACTGTAGTTACCCCTGGGGACGGCTCTCAATCGGCTCTTCGTCCGGCACCGCCCGCGATACTGCCGGGCCGTGGACGCGATGAGGGAGATCGACGCGCTCGTGGAGTTCCGCGGCCGCGCTGCCGGCACCGACGCCGAGCGGCGCGCGGCGGAGCACCTCGCGAATCGCCTACGCGAGATCGGCCGCGACGCCGACGTCGAGCCGGTGCACGTCTATCCCAACTATCCGGTCACCCACGCGATCCACGCGCTGCTCGCGATCGCGGGCAGCGTGCTGTCGGTGTCGCACCCGGCGGTCGGGGCGGTACTGGTCCTGGTCGCGATGCTCTCCGCGCTCGGCGACCTCACCGGCGTGTTCTACGCCGTGCGCCGCCTCACTGGGAGGCGCGCGTCGCAGAACGTGTTCTCGCGCGTGGACGCCGGCCGCGACGGCACGCTCGTGCTCGTGGCCCACTACGACTCCGCGCACAGCGGCGCGGTGTTCGGGGGCCGTGTTCAGGAGCGCCGAGCGGTGCTGGGCAAGCTGCTCAAGCGGCCGATCGGTTTGTTCGAGCCGTTCTTCTGGTCGATCGTCGCGGTGCTCGCGTGCACGATCCTCCGGGTCGCGGGCATCGACGCGCTCCTGCTCACGATCGTGCAGTTCATCTTCACGGTCGTGCTGATCGTGAGCGTGCCGCTGCTCCTCGACATCGCGCTCTCCGACCCCGTGCCCGGCGCTAACGACAACGCCTCCGGTGTGGCAACCGTGCTGCGGCTCGCCGAGCGCTTCGGCTACGTGCTCGACCACTTCCAGGTGTGCGTGCTCTTCACGGGCGCCGAGGAGGGCCTGCTCGGCGGGATGCGCGAGTGGATGCGCCGCCACCGCAAGCAGCTCGCCCCCGAGCGCACCGTGTTCCTCAACGTGGACAAGGTTGGCACCGGCACCGTGCGTTTCACCACCAAGGAGGGACTGGTGATCGCCTCGCCCTACCACCCCACGCTGATCTCGCTGTGCCATGAGATCGCGGACGAGGACGACGAGGGCGGCCGCTACGGCGCGCGAGGGCTCGTGTCGCGGCACGTGACCGACGCCTACGCCGCGCGCACCGCCGGCTTCCCGGCGATCACCATCTCGTGCGCAAACGCGCTCGACTACGTGCCCGAGTACCACCAGCACAGCGACACGATCGATCACATCGACTCCGAGGCGCTAGACCGCGCCTACGGATTCTGCTGCGAGCTGATCGAGCGGCTCGACGCTCGCGTTGGCGCCGACCTCGCCGCCGCGCGATCCGACCAAGAGACGGCGCTGTCGGAGGAGGAGACCGTCTAGTCGTCGCTGCCACGGGCGCGGCCGCGACTGACGCGCCACGTAGGAGGCACCGGGCGCCGCCGCGGCTCCGTCTGGAGGACTCCGCGGCGGCTACCCGCTGCCGGGCCCCGGCCACTGCGCCGATTTGCGGCCGGGGCCGTCCGGGCTTGGATGGCCCGTGGCTTGAGGGACGAGGGCTCCTGGGGATGAGCCGCTGCGTCGATTCGCGAAGCTACGCCCGGCGCGTAAAGCCGGACTAAAAGCGAGATTCAGCTTCTGGGCCGGATTGTCAGCGCCTTGGCGGGAGCCGCCGTGCTCGTGCCCGAGCGCTCGCCCGCCTCGCGCGTGAGCAGCTTGAACGTAAGCCTCGGCTTCCGGTGGCGCTGGAAGGCACTTAGCAGGGACTTCGCCGGCTTGAGCGCTCCACCGATGACGATCACGCGCAGGCTCTGCGTGTCCTTCGGCAGACCCGTGAGCACGAGGCGTGAGCCGCGAAGCGTCGCCTTCATGCCCCTCACGCGCTTGCTGCCGCTGAGGACCCTGACGCCGCGCTTCGCTTTGCGCGAGACGCCCTTCAGCGAGCGCGGCATGCGCAGCTCGAGGCGCTCGAAGCCCGCCGAGTTCGGGAAGCCGCGCGTGCGCAGGTCGAGGCGCGGCTTCTTCTTCTTGACGCCGCTGAGCGTGAGCGAGGCCTTCGTGGCGCAGCCCGACACGAGCAGCGGCGAGGTGACCGTCCTCGTCGCGCCGCTGTGGGCGGTGAAGGCCGCGCTCACCTTCTGCGTGCTGGCGCAGAGGTCGCGCACGGCGACGAGAGAGCCCTTCGGCCCGCCGTCGAAGGCGAGCTCGAATTTGCCGATCGGCACGTCGGGCACCGAATCGAAGACCGTCACGAGTCCTTTCTGAGTGCCGGTCACACGCCCGTTGAGCTTCAGGTCGAGAAGGCCCTTGAGGTCGAGCAGGACGCCGGGGAACGCCTGCCCGGGGATCTGCACGAGGTAGACCGGGCCCGCGAGCGGCAGCGGCAACAGCGGCGAGCTCGCCGTAGCCGTGCCGACCTTCGCGCTCGGCGGGCAGGTCGCCGTCGCGGCGACCGCTTGCGGACAGGCGCGACCCACTGCCTCGAGGTCAGGGCCAATCGTCGGCGGCAGCGTGACCGCCACGCTCTTCTGCGCGGCCTCGCCCTCCTTCTGCGTGATCACCGTCCGGAGGAACGGGTGCCTCAGCTGGTTCGTCTCGCCGCGGCCGCCGGCGACGGCGCTGAAGCCGGGATTGAAGGGCAGCTTTTCGCAGCCCGTCGCCTGGAACGGCGCGGTCGGGTCGGCGGTGTCGCCCTCTGCGGACGTGAAGTGCCCGACCACCTGGAGCGGCGCGCAGGAGGTCGGGTTCAGCAGCATGCCCGGCCGATCGAGCTTCACCGACAGATGCCGGATCGCCGTGGGGATGCCACCGACGAACTGCGGCAGGTCGTCGGAGGTGACGTCGATGCCCCCGTCGGTGCCGCGCAGCTTCAGGGCCGAGCGCAGCACGGTGGTGCCCACGTCGAGCGGGCCGACCTTGCCAGGCAGCACGACGATCAGGCTCGCGATCCCTCCGTTGTACGGCCCGCCGAAGTAAACGGGGCCGCTGAGCGGCGTGGGCGCACCGCCCGACCCAACCGCAGCCGTCACCGTGCCCACGCGCGAGTTGGCGGGGCAGTTGCCGGTGGCCGCATCGGCGTTGCCGCAGAGCGGCACGCCCGCAACCTTGCCCAGGAGCCCGGGCGCGAGCGAGAACTTGAGGCCCTTCAGCCGCTGATCGCGGTCGGGGCGGTCGACCACCAGGTCGAGCGAGCCGGGGTCGTGGCCGGCCTGCGTGTTGCCTGGAATCGCCTGGAGCGTCGGCGTGAACGGCCGCTTCGCCGGGCAGGCGCCACCGGCGCCGTCGTCGTCGACCGGGAACGGGGCGCTCGTGGGCGTCGCGTCGGGCTGACCGCTCCATGGAGTGACGCGCGCGGTCGCCGTGTAGCTCCCGCACTCGACCGGGTTGGCGAGGATCGCGCGGTCGCCGCCCCGGAAGCTCAGTGCGAACGTTGTGAACGGGGTTTGCGGGAGGTCATCGAAGACGGTCGTTACCTGCCCATCGGCGGGGTTCGGCGTGACCAGACCGATGACTTTGATGCTCAGTCCGTGTTCCTGAACGCCAACGAAGAGGCGCAGCGGGGCGTCGGCCGTGGGCGTCCCGAGCCACACCTTTCCATTGAGCACCCCGAGAAGCGGCGTGTTGATAGTGACGGTGCCTAATTCGGAGTTGCCCGGGCACGCAACGGTATCGGCGGTCGCCTTCGCGAACTGCCCGTCCGTGCACGCGGACATGCCTTCGGCCGAGGGCGGTGAGAGCGTCGTGCCCCTCGGAAGGACCACTTCGGTGCGCTTGACGTGCGACTGGCCGCCCGGCACGTTCACTGCGATCGTGTACGCGGTGGGGGTGTCTGCGCGCGAGCTCGCACGCGTGACGCTCAGCGTCGGCGCGAATGTCGGAAGGCTGGAACAGCCGGTCACGTTGTAGGTCGCAGAGTTGGAGCTGAAGCTCGCTGGCGCCGCGTACGACGCGGCGTCGACGGTTGTGGTCGCGGCGCCGCAGCGGGTGGGATTCGTCATGAACGGTCCCGAGCCGCCCGCCGGGGTGCCGTCGAGCGTTATGTCCATCTGCTTGACGTTCAGCGACACCCCGCCAGGAGCCGTGCGTGGGATCTCGTCAATCGTCGTGTCGAGTCCGTAGTCAGTCGGACGGACGGCTACCTCGACCGGAATCTTCAGGGTGAAGCCCGGGATCCCGCCAAGGGGAAGCGAGTTCACGATCGCGCCGAGGCGAGCAGGCTCGTCCGGTCCCGGCTCGACGTTGTAGATCTTTCCCGACGCCGTAATCGGCACGGGCCCGATGAGCCCTAGCAAGACAAAGGCGTCAGCACTCACGCTGGTGGTACCGACAGCCGTATCACTCGGGCAACTGCCCGCGTCAAAGCTCGTTTGCTGGCATTTGGCCGTAGCCGATGGATTCCCAACGAGGCCGGGCGGCAGATGGAGACGCAGTGTCTTGACCTGATCCTGCGGATCACTGAACTGGATCGAAATCGGAACGTCCGGATGAGCCCCGGCTGCCCCGGATGACGGGTTGACCGTGAATGTGTTGACGCCGAAAGCGGCGTGCGCCGGAGCGGCGACCAGCAAGAGCGTCGTGATGCTCGCCGCGAACGCGGCAAGCGGGCGAGTCCGGTTCAGTGCGAGTCTCCTTGTTTCAGGCTCATCGCCCATCCATGAGCGACGGCGCCTCCCAGCGCGAGCGGGTTTCTACCCATCTGACCGGTCGGTTAGTCCTGACGCCCGCGTCTCGTGGGGCATCCGCGCTCGACCCCACGGGGTGTGACGCACCTTTCGTTCCGATCGTTGATCGGTTCAACGATCGGAACGGACAGGTGCGAAGCGTGCTCGTCCGCGGCCGGTGGCCACGCCGCCCTCGCGATCGCATCGTTGATCGATTCAACGATCGGAACGGACAGGAGCGACCCCGGTCATCGCCACGCCGCCACGGCCGCGCCGGCCACGGCGGCGCCCGCTCGCGGAGTTGATCGTTGATCGATTCAACGATCAAAACGGACGTTCCGTGCCGATCGCGGGGCTGTTAGGGGCGAGTTCTCGCCCCGCCCGTACTTCCAGGGATTGCTTCCACTGTTCAACTATCGAAAAGCGAGAGCACTCATGCCGAAGCGAATTCCCCCGGGCCCCCTCGATAACGAAATGCCGCCGGTGCTCGCGGACAGCGCAGCCCTCGCCCTGACTCGTGCAGGAGCGCTAGCTGGCGAGAAGCTCGAGCGCGTCTTCCGCCGCCTCGGGTGTCACGTCCGCGACTACGCCGTCCTCGAGCTTCTTGCCGCGACCGATCCAGGGCCGATCTACGACGGGCCGGCGCGCCTGTTCGGCGTACGCATCGGCATGGCGCAGTCGCGGCTGCGAAAGCGCATCGGTCTCTCCCCCGCCGCTCTTTCCCGGCTGTTGCGCGAGATGGAGACCGCCGGCTTCATCAACCTCGGCTTTGGAAGGGACGGACGGGAGCGGTTCGTCGAGCTGAAGCCGCTCGGCAAGGAGCGTCTCACGCCGTGCCGCGAGGCGTTGCGCGCATCTGAGGAGGAGATCTTCGAGGGCATCGATGCCGATCGACGCGAGCAGCTGCGCGAAACGTGCCTCCAGCTTCCGCCGCTCGGTGGCCGTGACCGCAGAGAGGAGTGGTGGCTCAGACGGGGCTGATCGGGTTGTTCTTGGGCGGCCACACCCGACGCCGCGAGGCGATC
The DNA here is from genome assembly GCA_036392575.1 of Thermoleophilaceae bacterium. GTDB lineage: Bacteria > Actinomycetota > Thermoleophilia > Solirubrobacterales > Thermoleophilaceae > JADGHQ01. Next base: position 10,990 of record DASVXS010000228.1, read on the forward strand.
AGCTCGTAGCGGCGCACCAAGTCGGTGCGGAGATCCTCAGGCTGCACGACCGCGTCCACCACTAGTTCGGAGGCGAGGTGCAGGATGTCGATCTCCTCGGCGTACTCCTCGCGGAGCTTGGCGACGAAGGCCTCGCGCTCGTCGGGATCCTCGATCGCCTGGACCTGGTTGTAGTAGACCGCGTTGATCGCGGCCTGTGGCCCCATCACCGCGATCTTGGCCCAGGGCAGCGCGATGCACGCGTCCGGTTCGAAGGCGGGGCCGGCCATGGCATACAACCCCGCGCCGTAGGCCTTCCGCACGATCACCGAGATCTTCGGCACGGTCGCCTCGGACACGGCCGAGATCATCTTGGCGCCCGCGCGGATGATGCCCTGCTTCTCGACCTGGGTTCCGATCATGAAGCCCGGGACATCGGCCAAAAACAGCAGCGGGATGTTGAAGGCGTTGCATGTCCAGATGAAGCGAGCAGCCTTGTCCGAGGAATCCACGAACAGCACTCCCCCGCGCTTCTTCGGCTGGTTCGCAACGATGCCGATCGCTCGCCCGTCCAGCCGCGCGTACCCGACCAGCAGCTCCTTCGCCCAGCGCTTCTGCACCTCGAAGAACGAGCCCTGGTCCACGAGGCCGTCGATCAGCTGGCCCATATCGAATGCCTTGTTCTCATCGGCGGGAACCAGGTCCGCGACCGGCACCGCGTCCGCGGGCGGCGGAGCGGGTGGCGCGTGCGGCGGCTGCTCGCGCCAGTTCGAGGGCATGAACCCCAGATACCGCTTCGCGGTCTCGATCGCCTCCTCGTCGCTCTTTGCCAGGAAGTGGCCGACCCCCGACACGCCGGTGTGCATGCGCGCGCCGCCCATCTCCTCGAGCGACACCTTCTCGCCGATCACCATCTCCGCCATACGCGGCGAGCCGAGATACATGGAAGCGTTGCCGTCGCGCATGATCACGACGTCGCAGAACGCCGGGATGTACGCGCCGCCGGCAGCCGAAGGCCCGAACAGCACGCAGACCTGCGGCACGACGCCAGAAAGCTTCACCTGCGTATGGAAAATGCGCCCCGCGCCGCGGCGGCCGGGGAACATCTGCACCTGCTCGGTGATGCGCGCGCCCGCGGAGTCGACGAGGTAGATCATCGGCACCTCGTGGAGCAGCGCCTGCTCCTGGATGCGGATGATCTTCTCCACGGTCTTCGGCCCCCATGAGCCGGCCTTGACGGTGGGGTCGTTCGCCATCAGGCAGACGGCGCGCCCGCCCACGCGGGCCATGCCGGTCACGACCCCGTCGGCCCCGAAGCCCTCCTCCTCGTGGTGCGCGAGAAGCGCCTCTTCTGCGAACGAATCCGCGTCGATCAGTCGCCCGATCCGCTCGCGTACCGGCAGCTTCCCCTGCTCCGCGGCCTTCGAGCGATGCCGCTCAGGCCCGCCTCCGAGGGCGCGCTCGAGAGCTTCTCGCAGGTCCGACACGCGCCTACAGCCCCGGGTCGACCGCTACGGGCTTCTCGCCCGAGTAGTCGTAGAAGCCGCGTCCCGACTTCCGTCCGTACCAACCCGCCGACACCATCTTCCGCAGCGTCGGCGGCGCCGCGAAGCGACGCTCGCGGTACTCGTCGAACATGATGTCCGCGATCGACTTCAGCGTGTCGAGGCCCACGAAGTCGGACAGCAGCAGCGGCCCCATGGGATGTCCGGCGCCGGCCTTCATCGCGGCGTCGATTTCCTCGATCGGCGCGACGCCCTCCTCATAGGCGCGGATCGCGTCGAGCATGTACGGCACGAGCAGCCGGTTCACGATGAAGCCCGTCTTGTCCTTCGCGGGCACGGTCAGCTTGCCGAGCTTCTCGCCGAAGGCGAACCCGGCCGCGAGCGACTCATCGTCGGTCGTCACGGTCTTGACCACCTCGAGCAGCGCCATCTGCTGCACGGGGTTGAAGAAGTGGAGTCCCACGAACCGCTCCGGCCGGCGCGTGGCCGCAGCCTGGTCGATCACCGACAGCGAAGACGTGTTGGTGGCGAGCACCGCGCCGTCCTTGACGATCGGGTCGAGCTCGCGCCACATTTCGAGCTTCAACCCGAGGTCCTCGGTGATCGCCTCGACCACGAGGTCGGAGTCGGCGAGATCGTTGTAATCGGTCGTGCCGTGGATGCGTCCGAGCACCGCGTCGGCCTCCGCCTGCTCCATGCGGCCCTTCTCGACCGCGCGCGCCAGCTGCTTCTGAATCCGTCCGAGCCCCTTGTCGAGCCGCTCCTGGTCGACCTCGCGCAGGACCACGTCGTAGCCGGACTGGGCCGCCACCTGTGCAATGCCATGCCCCATCAGACCGGCTCCGAGCACGCCCACCTTCGAGATCTCCATTAGCCTCCGTCTCCTTGACCGATTCGCATTTCGAGCGCCGGGAGCCTACATGGGACTCGTAGCCGTCGAGGACCGCGACGCGGTCCGCCACGTGGTGATGGAGCGCGCTGAGAAGCGCAACGCCCTCAACGACGAGCTCGTGCTCGCGCTGGGCGAGGCCTTCGAGGAGGCGGCGGGCGACGACTCGGTGCGAGTCGTAGTGCTGCGCGGCGACGGACCGATGTTCTCCTCCGGCATGGACCTCTCTGGCCTGCGCGACCTCTCCGAAAACCCCGACGGCCTGCGCGAGTTCCGTGCGCCGTTGATCCGCATCTACAACATGCTCGAGGAGATGCCGAAGGCCACGATCGCCCAGATCCACGGCGCCTGCATCGGCGGCGCCATGGAGCTGGCGCTGGCGTGCGACATGCGCACCATGGCCGAGGACGCCGTGTGCGGCCTGCTCGAGACGCGGGTCGGGCTGATCCCCGACCTCGGCGGCTGCTCGCGCCTGCCCTCCGTTGTCGGCGCGGGCATCGCGAAGGAGCTGATCATGACTGGCAAGGTGATCGACGGACGCGAGGCGCACCGGATCGGCTTCGCGAACCGCATCGCGCCCGCCGAAGAGCTCGACGCGGCCACCGATCAGCTCGTGAACGAGCTGCTCGCCGCTGCGCCGAAGGCCGTCGCGCTCGCCAAGCGCGTGATCGACCAGGCCGCCAAGCCCGACCTCGAGCGCTCGCTCGAGCGCGAGGAGGACGCGCAGGCCGAGCTCGCCGCATCCGCCGACTTCGCCGAGGGCACGAAGGCGTTCTTCGAGAAGCGCCAGCCCGAGTTCGCGGGCCGCTAGGCCTTCGACAGCTCCGCCACCAGCTCCTCGAGCGGGGTCTCCACGTCGGCGAGCCGCGCCGGGTCCATGCGGCCCCACGAGCGCACCAGTTCCTGGATCGGGTCGGTCACGTCCCAGACGTTCATGTTCAGCCCGGCGATGACGCTGCCGTCCTTGAGCCAGAACGCGATCAGCTCGCGCGTCTCCTGGTCGCCGCGGATGACGAGCTCGTCCCACGGCGTAGGCCAGCCCGAGTACTCCATGCCGACGTCGTACTGGTCCGAGAAGAAGTAGGGCACGCGGTCGTAGGACACCGGCTGGCCGAGCATCGCGCGCGCCGCCGCCGGGCCCTGGTTCAGCGCGTTCGCCCAGTGCTCCACGCGCACGCGCGCGCCCGTGATGGGATGCAGCTCGTTCGCAACGTCGCCCGCCGCGAACACATTCGGCACGCTCGTACGAAGGGAGGCATCCACGAGGATGCCGCCGTCCCCGACATCGATCCCGGCTGCCTCGGCAATCCCGATGCGCGGAACCGCTCCGACGCCGATGAGCACGAGATCGCAGTCGAGTGCGCGACCGTCGCTCGTGATCACGCGCTCCGCGCGGCCGCTGCCTTCGATCCGCTCGATCCCGGTCTCCATCAGGACCTCGACACCGTGCTCGCGATGCACGTCCGCGTAGATCCCGCCGACCTCCTCGCCGAGCACGCGCTCGAGCGGCGTACGCAGCGGGTCGAGCAGCGCCACTTCCATACCCATCTGCCGCGCCGAAGCCGACACCTCGCAACCGATCCAGCCCGCGCCCACGGCGACCAGGCGACCGCCGCGGCTGAAGAGCTCGCGCAGCTCGTCTGAGTCCTCGACGTCGCGCAGGTAGTGCACGCCGTCGAGGGTCATGCCCGGGATGTTCAGGCGGCGTGGGCTCGAGCCGGTGGAGATGAGCGCAGCGTCGTACGAGATCCTCTCGCCGGAGTCGAGCACGACCTCGGATGCACCGGTGTCGAGCGCCGCGGCGGAAGTGCGCGGGCGCAGGTCGATCGCGTGCTCCTCGTAGAAGCCGGGCTCGTGCGCGTACACCTTGTCGCGGCCCGCCTCCCCGCGCAGGTACTCCTTCGACAAGGGTGGCCGCTCGTACGGTCGCTCGTGCTCGGCATCGAGCAGCAGCAGCTCGCCGTCGAAGCCCTCCTCGCGGAGCGTCTCCGCGGCCTTCGCGCCGGCGAGGCCGGCGCCCACGATCACGAACCTGCGGGTGGTTGACATGGCGTCCTCCTTACACGGGGTGGGGACTGCAGCCCGCGAGCGCAAGAAACTCTTGTCTGGTGCGGGGATCGTCGCGCACGAGCCCGTAGAGCGCGGACGTAACCGTGCGCGTGCCGGGCTTTTGCACACCGCGCAGCGTCATGCACATGTGCTCGGCCTCGAGCACCACGCCCACGCCCTTCGGGTGAAGCGCGTCCTCGAGCCAGCCGGCGATCTGCTTGGTGAGACGTTCCTGCACCTGCAGGCCGCGGGCGAACATGTCGACCACTCGGGCGAGCTTCGAGAGCCCGAGGATCCGGTCGCCCGGCAGGTACGCCACGTGTGCGACGCCGTGGAACGGCAGCAGGTGGTGCATGCAGAGGGAGTGGAACGGGATAGCGCGCGCGAGCACGAGCTCGTCGTAGCCCTCCTCGTTCTCGAAGGTCGTCAGGTTGAACGGCTGCGGGGTGAGCAGCTCGGCGTAGGTGCGCGCCACGCGCCGCGGGGTGTCGCGCAGCCCGTCGTGGTCGAGGTCTGCGCCTAGCGCCTCGAGCAGATCGCGCGCCGCGCGCTCGGCCGCATCGACGTCGATCGACGTCGAGTCGCCGGTGACGACGTGAAGGTTCGGACGCTCGGTCATCTAGAGAGCTTCGCCTCGCATCTACGACGCTCTGGGTCGTGTGAGCTTTCCACGACGCGTGCGCCGCTGCCCTCGACCACGCCGAGCGCGACACCGCACAGGAGTTCGGGGTGGTCCGGCAGCACGAGCGGGCACGGGCAGGCGCTCAACCGGAGCGTGTCGCCCGTGATCCGGGCGTCGAAGCCGAGCCGCTCGAGCGCGCGCGGGAGATCCCCGCAGCGACAGCCCCATTCGCGCGCCGCCGCCTCGACCGGCTCGTTTCGATCGACCGCCATCGCAAGCACCTCGGCAAGGCCGCGGAAATCGGCCGTTGGAAGCTCATAGCCCTCGGCGAGGCGGTACCTGATCGGCGGCCTGCCGCGCCCCGCCGGGGTGGCGCGTTCTCCCTCGATCAACCCAGCGCGCTCGAGCGCCGCGACATGCGGTTTGGCGGTGTTCAGGTGCACGCCGGCCGCGTCAGCAAGCTCCTGGAGAGTCGAGCCGGGTCGCTCGCCGAGGTGATCGAGGATGCGGCGCCGGGCCGGGTCGGCAACTGATTCGAAAGTCGTCGGCGACATCGGTGGCCATATTAACCGACAAATTCTTGTTTGTAAATACGTGCGCGAATGCGCTCGGCGGGCAACTTGGCTCACAGCCCGGCGAAGGCGCGGGCGATCCCCTCCGCCAGCCGTAGGCAGGAATCCACCGAGCGCCAGTCCACCCGCTCGGGCGTGTCGTCTAGACGGTGGTACGGCCCGAAGCCCTCCGGCCCGATGGAAAGCATCAAGATCGCGGGCAACCCGGCGTACACCGCGAGGATCGGGTCGGTCCACGCGCCGAGCCGCAAACGCCGCGGTTGCTCCGTACCCGCACGCTCGGCCCCAAGGTCGGCGAGCGCCAGGTCCTCGGCTCGGTAGTGGACCGTGTGCGGCAGCGCCTCCCCCGTGAGCACGCATGGCTCACCGGCCGCGAGCGTGTCCAGGCCGAGCACGAGCGTCGCCCCCGGATCCAGCCGGCCGCGGTTCTGCGCGAGCCAGTGGGCCATGCCGCCCATTCCCGCTTCCTCGCAGCCCGGGAAGAGCAATGTGACGTCGGTGCCGGGCAGCGGCTCGGCCGCGAACCGCCCGGCCAGCGCGAGCACGGCGGCGACGCCGGTCGCATTGTCGTTCGCACCGGGCACGACAGCGCCGCGCGCCGCGCCCGCAGCGAGCGCCGAGCCGAGCGCGAGCACCGCACCTCCGAGCGCCCGGCCGGCGCGTGTGCCGGTCGCAACCGCGGCGAGCGCAAGCGATGGCGGCAGCGCGAACGAATCGACCCGGCCGCGATCGAGCGCGTGCCGGAAGCTGTGGCGCACGAGCGCCGGGTGCCACATTAACCCGGATCGCGCCGCGTCGTGGTGGGCGACCAGCACCAGGTGGCGACGGGGCTCGCCGGCCGCCGGCAGGGTCGCGACGACGTTCGTGCCCTCGCCCGCCGGCATCACGCGCGCGAGCCACTGCGCTCGGCCGCTGAACTCGAGCGCGAACGACGCGAGCGTCCCGAGCGCCAAGGTGCGGCTCTTCAACGCTGCAGCGAGTACACCCGCCGCGAAATGCGGCAGCTGGCGATCGGCCCAGCTCGGCTGGTAGCGAAAGCTCGCAAGCCGAACGTCGTGCGCGCCGATCCGCTCGAGCCGCCCCGCGATCCACTCGGCCGACTGCCGCTCGCCCGCGGTCGCCGAGCCCCGGGCGATGGCGCAGAGCGCCTCGATGTCCGTGCGCGTCACCCGCGGTGCCAGTCCACAGGGCCGGCCTTCAGCAGGTGGCCGGTGAGCGTGCGCCCGAGCACCTCCTGCACCGCGCGCGTCGCGGCCAGCAGCTTCTCGAGATCGACTCCCGTGTAGTAGCCCATCTCGTGGAGCATCGACACGAGGTCCTCGGTGGCGATGTTGCCCGTCGCGCCCTTCGGCACCGGGCAGCCCCCGAGCTCGCCGAACGACGACTCGAACGAGCGCACGCCCTCGTCGAGCGCCGCGACCACGTTCGCGAGGCCCTGCCCCCGCGTGTTGTGGAAGTGCGCGGTGAGCTGCACGCCGGGCAGCCGGTTGGCCGCGGCCGCGAAGAACGCGCGCACCTGCCGCGGGTTAGCCATGCCGGTCGTGTCGCCGAAGGCGATCTCCTCAGCGCCCGCGGCCACCAGCCGCTCGGCGATCCCGAACACGCGCTCCGGCGGCACCTCACCCTCGTAGGGGCAGCCGAAGCTCACCGAGATCACGCCCTCGCAGCGAAGTCCGTCCGCACGCGCATGCGCGATCACGCGCTCGAGCCCCGAGAGCGACTCCTCGATCGAGCGGTTCACGTTCTTCTGGTTGTGCGTCTCGGAGGCGGACAGGAAGAGGTTGACCTCGTCGAAGCGGTCGCGCAGCTCGAGCGCTTTCTCGAGCCCGCGCTCGTTCGGGATGAGGACCGTGACCGCCACCTCGCGTGGGATGTCGACCGCCCCGAGCACCTCGCGCGCGTCGGACAGCTGCGGGATCACGTCGGGGCGCACGAAGCTCGTGACCTCGAGGCGCGGCACACCCGTGCGCGCGAGCATGTCGATCAGCCGCACCTTGTCGGCCGTCGCGATCACCTCGGGCTCGTTCTGGAACCCGTCGCGGGGACCGACCTCGCGCACTTTCACCTGCTCGGCCACTGGAGCCGGAAACGCTATCGGTAGGGTGCCCCGCCGTGGACGAGCCAGTACCG
>DASVXS010000229.1:0-4994 GCA_036392575.1 Thermoleophilaceae bacterium
CCGTGACCAGCACCGCGCCATAGGACTGCTTGAAGCCGGCCTCGAATCGCTCGCGCGCCTCGTCGCGCATGCCGAGCGTGTCGAGCGTGAGCAGCACCTGCTCCTTGTCGAGGATTCGCATGACGATGCCCTCGCCGTGCACCGACGGCAGCGTCACGACGCGGACGTCCACCCCGTGCCCCTCGACCGTGAGCGAGACGCGACCGTCCTGCGGGACGCGCCGCTCGGCGATGTCGAGGTTCGCCATGATCTTCACGCGCGAGATGACGCCGGAGAGCATCCGCTTGGGGATCGTGGTCGACTCGGACAGCACGCCGTCCACGCGGAAGCGCACGCGCATCTCGCGGCCATCGGGCTCGAAGTGGATGTCGGACGCACCCTCTTCGATCGCCTGGGCGATGATCGAGTTGACCAGCTTGATGACCGGCGCGTCGTCCGCCGACTCGCGGATGTCGGAGACGAGCGCGAGCTCCTCGGAGTCGTCCTCCGAGATCGCCTCGGCGACGGCGTCGTCGAGGCGGTTCATCTTGCTGATCAGGGCGGCGATGTCCTCGGCCGAGGCGACGACCGGCCGGATCTCCTGCTTGGTGAGCAGCTTCAGGTCGTCGAGCGCGAGCACGTTGGACGGGTCCGCCATCGCCACGAGCAGCACGCCGTCGTCGAAGCCGATCGGCGCGGCGTTGTAGCGGCGCGCCGACTGCACGTTGACGAGGTTCAGCGCGCCGACGTCGGGCTTGTAGATCGTGAGGTCGACGTGGTCGAGCCCGAAGCGCTCGGCCGTCGCGCGCGCGAGCTGGTCGGCCGTGAGGCCGCCCGACTCGAGTAGCACCTGCTCGGGCGTGCGGCCGGACCCTCGTGCCTCCTCGACCGCGGCGTCCACCCGCTCCTTGGGCAGGAAGCCCAGCTCGACGATGACGTCGGAGATGAAGCGCCCGCGCCGGCCGCGGTGACGCGGCGGCGTGATTCCGTTCCCGATCTCCGGCACCTCGGCGGCTGCGGCAGCGGCTGCGCCGTCGGCGGAGTCGCCTACGCCGGGAACGGGGTAGAGATGAGGCCCGCGGTCGCCTTCGCTCATCCGGCCACGTCCGCCACCACCTGGCGGAGTGACCCGGAATCGACGAAGCCTTCGATCAGCCGTGCCTTCATGTCACGACCGACGACGACCGTAGATGGAGCTTGCGAGATGTCGAGACCTTCGACGATCCGCCGGTAGTCGGCGAGGTTGGAGAGTTTGTCGCTGAACACGGCGACCTTGCCGTGACTTGCCGACTTGAGCGCCTTCACGGATTGAGCCGTGGCTTCGTCGTCGGCGCCGCGCCCTTCGAAGAAGAGCACGACGATCTTGTGCTGGGCGAACGCCTGAGCAACCGAAGCGGGCAGGCCACTCGACGCACCGGGTGCCTCGGCCGGAGCCTTGGCAGCGGGGGCATGCGCCGGAGTCGTCTTGGCGTTCGCCTTCGTCTCAGCCTTGGCCGCGGGCTTTGCGGGCGTCGCCTTGTGCACCGCCGGGTTCTGCGCCTTCGGTGCGGGACTGGGCTTGGCAGCCTGAGGTGCCGGCGCCGGCGTGGAGCCGCCATCCGACGAGCTGTGCCTGGTCGCGACGAATGTCGCCGAGATCAGGAGAAAGCCCAGAACTGCGAGTAGAACGGGGCGAGGAACGGACATCGCCCCTCCTATCGGCAGGCGATGGACGGATGTTTAGCCCCTCTGGACGCTATCGACGCGCAGCGGCTCTCATCACGTCGAGCGGCGGCTCGGCGCCCGTCCAAATGTGGAAGCTGAGCGCCCCCTGCCGCACCAGCACCTCGAGGCCGTCCACCACCCTCGCCCCGCCCTCCCGCGCCCAGGCGCAGAGCGGCGTTTCGCGCTCTCCATAGACGAGATCCACGACCGTCGCGGGCGGCGCCGCGCCCGCCAGCCCCAGCTCCCCGAGGCCGCCCTGACCGTCGAGTCCGACGGAGGTCGTGTTCACGAGCAGGTCGAAGGCGGCCGGCTCAGTCGTCTGGACAGCGTCCACGTCGAGGTCCGCCGCGAGCGCCCGAGCTCGCTCCGCGGTCCGGTTCCACACCGCCACCTCGGCCCCCGCCTCCCGGAGCGCGTAGGCCGCCGCGCGTCCCGCGCCGCCCGCGCCGAGTACGAGCGCCCGCTGCCCGGCGGGCGACTCGCCGAGCGCGTCGAGCAGCCCGCCGGCATCGGTGTTGTCGGCGCGGATGCCGCCCTCGGCGAACGTGAGCGTGTTCGCGGCACCGATCGCCGCGGCGGCGTCGCTGCGCTCATCCGCGAGCGCGAGCGCGGCCTGCTTGTGCGGAATCGTGACGTTGGCTCCGCCGTAGCCTGAGCCGGGAAGCGCGCGTACGGTCTCGTCGAACAGCTCGGACGAGACCGGCAGGCGCACGTAGCGCCAGTCGAGGCCGAGCGCCTCGAAGGCAGCGTTGTGCATCTGCGGCGAGCGGCTGTGCGCGACCGGGAAGCCGAGGACGCCGGCCAGCATCAGCAGGTGGTCGGGGACTTCCCGCCCTTCGCGTTACGCGCGTTGTTGTACTTGGCCACGTCGCGCTGGAACTGAGCATCGGTCGACGAGAAGGCGTGCTCGCCGCACGTGCCCGGCTTCACCACGTAGAAGAGGTAGCTCACCTTCGCCGGCCGCGCCGCCGCCTCGATCGACTTGAGGCCGGGGTTGCCGATCGGCCCCGGCGGCAGGCCCGTGTTCGTGCGCGTGTTGTAGCCCGAGCGGATCGCCAGCTCAGACTGCTTGAGCGGCCGCGTCCAGTTGCCCGTGACATACCGGATCGTCGCGTCGATCCCTAGCGGCATGCCCTGCCTGAGCCGGTTGTAGATCACCGCAGCGATGAGCGGCCGCTCCTTGTCGAGCTGCGCCTCGCGCTCCACCATCGACGCGATCGTCAGCACGTCGTATGCCGTGAGGTTCTTCTTGCGCGCGTACGAGAGGTTGACCTGGCCGAACTCCTGCTTGAAGGTGGCGAGCTGCTTGGACACGAGGTCCCGTGTGCTCGAGTGAGGCTTCAGCTCGTAGGTCGAGGGGAACAGGAAGCCCTCGAGGCTCGCGGCGCTCTTCGCTCCATAGCGGCGCGGGTTGAGTTCCGGCGAGCGCTTGCTCACCGTGAGGTAGCTGCCGCGCAGGCCGGCCGACTTCACGATCGGCGCGATCTCCGAGCGCGCGCGGCCCTCCGGGATCGTGACGTTCACGATGCCCGGCGTCGCGCCCTTCACGAGCGCGTCGATCGCGGCCGTGTACTTCATGTCGTGCTTGAGCGTGTAGGTGCCGGGCTTGAAGTCACTCGTGCGCCCGTCGATCCGGGCGCGCAGCTTGAAGAAAAACGTGCTCGAGATCACGCCGCGCTTGTCGAGCGCGGTCGCGATCTCGCCGAGGCCCGCACCCTTCGGCACCACCACGCGGACGCTGCCCGAGCCGTCGCCCTTGAACGGCTGGAAGAGCGAGACGAGGAACCAGAGCACGACCGCGAGGCCCGCAAGCAGTGCCGCGAGCGCCGCCACGCGGCCGCGACGCACCCTCACCGGTCGCCCCGGGCCTCGGCCGACGCGGCGCCGAGGGCGGCCTGGGGGCGCGCCGCCCTCCCCGTTGGCGTGCTCGAAGTCGAAGTCGGGCATCGGCTCGCCCCACGCCTCGCGGCGCCTCGCCTCTCGTTCGCTGCGCGCGGCCTCGCGCTCGCTCTCCGACCGGCCACCTGGCACGGGAGGAGGCCCGTAGCCGCTCACCGAGATCGCTCCAGCCTCGCCAGGTAGCTCTCCAGCAGCACCGCCGCGGCCCGCGAGTCCGCGTCGGCGCGGCCCCCGGATCGCTCGGCCTGACGTGTGGTGAGACGCTCGTCGTGCAGGTCCACCGGCACGCCGACCCTCTCTGCGAGCCGCTCCGCGAAGCGGCGTGTCTCCTCGGCCTGCGGGCCCTCCTCGCCGGACAGGGTGAGCGGAAGCCCTACCACCACGCGCTCGGCGCCCTGCGCGCGCACGAGCGCGACGACCCTGTCGAGCCCCCGTCGCGTGGCCGGTCGTTCGACCGCGCTCAGCGGCGTGGCAAGCGTGCCGGTGGGATCGGAGACGGCCGCCCCGCAGCGCGCCTCCCCGTAATCCAGCGCAAGCACGCGGCTCATCTAAGCGTTTTTTCGATCGCGAGGCGTGCTGCCGCGATCGCCTCGGGCAGCTTCTCGGGATCGCGACCACCAGCCTGCGCCATGTTGTCGCGTCCGCCGCCCCCGCCGCCGGCGACCTCCGCCGCGGCGCGCACGACGTCGCCGGCCTTGAGGCCGCGTTCAACCGCGCCGGGCGAGAAATTCGCGATCAGGTGCACGCGCCCATCGATCGCAGTGCCGAGCACCACCGCGCTGTCGCCGAGCGTCTGCTTGAGCTGGTCGGAGAGCTGGAGCAGCGTGTCGCGGTCCGGAACCTCGACCACCTGCGCGAGCACCCGCACGCCGCCGATCTCCTCCGCCTTCTCGGCAAGCCCCTGCGCGAGCTGGCGATCGTCCTGCCTCGGCCGCCGCTGCGCCTCGCGCAGCTGCTCCTGCAGCTTGTCGACCGCCGAGACCACGTCACGCTCGGGCACGCGCAGCATCGCCGCGAGCCGGCGCATCTCCTCGGTGCGCTCGCGGAACACGTCGATGCCTCCGGCCCCGGTGACCGCCTCTACGCGGCGCACATTGGCGGCGCTCGAGGTCTCGTGCGTTAGGTGGAAGAGGCCGATCTCGGCCGAGCTCGCCACGTGCGTGCCGCCGCACAGCTCGCGCGAGACGCCCTCGATCTCGACCATGCGAACCCAATCGCCGTACTTCTCGCCGAACAGCGCCATCGCGCCGAGGCGCTCGGCCTCGTCGCGCGTCGTCTCGATCGCGCGCACCGGGTGGGTGGCGACGATCCACTCGTTCACGAGGTCGGTCACCGCCGCGAGCTGGTCGGGCGTGAGGCGCTCGCCGTGGGTGAAGTCGAAGCGCAGCTTGTCCGGACCCACGTACGAGCCC
>DASVXS010000230.1:0-5414 GCA_036392575.1 Thermoleophilaceae bacterium
GCTCCCGTTCGTCTTCCGGGGCGGAGGCGACATAGCTCACCGACAGCATCCGGCCGACGACGCCGTCGGCGTTGAGTAGCTGCTCATTCGGGAAGGTCGCCTGCTGCATGGGCCCGAAGCCGGCCTCTGACTCGAACGGGCCCATGCCGTCTCCGGCCCGGTGGCCCGGCGTTCCGGCCGGAACGTTTCGCGAGCGCATCGCCTCGAGCTCCGCCACCAGCGGATCGGACACGTCCCAGTCGTTCCAGAGCACGACGAGCGCGCCGCCGGGGCGGATCACGCGCCGTGCCTCCGCGAGCGCACGGGCGTGGTCGAACCAGTGCCATGCCTGCGCGACCACGATCCCGTCGGCGCTCGCGTCTGGCACCGGCAGCTGCTCGGCGGTCCCCGCGGGCGTCTCTGCGTCGGGCACGAGCTCCTCGAGCCGGGCGCGCATCTCGGCCAGAGGCTCAACCGCAGTGATGCGCGCGCCGGTGGGGACGAGCAGCCGCGTGAGCTTGCCGGTGCCGGCTCCGAGGTCTACGACGTGGCGGCCGGGACCGAGGTCGAGAACGCGCGCGATCGTGTCGACCGCCGCGTCCGGGAAGCTCGGCCTATTGCGCTCGTACAGATCCGCCACGCGCCGGAAGCCCTGAACCTGCTCGTGGAGCGCCACGCGCGGCAGGCTACTCCCCTCATAACCTTGTCCCGATGTCCACTCTGGTCCTGAAGCTCGGTTCGAGCATCGTCGCCGACGACCGCGGCGAGCTCCGCGCGGACGTGCTCGGCGCGCTCGTGGACGATGTTGCTGCGCTGCATGGGGCGGGGCACTCGGCGGTCGTCGTCACCTCGGGGGCGATCGCGCGCGGCATGCGCATGATGGACCTCGCGATGAGGCCGCGCTCGATGGAGGAGCTGCAGGCGGCGTCGGCGGTGGGGCAGGGCAAGCTGTACCGCTCCTACGACGAGATGCTGCGCGAACGCGGCGTGACCAGCGCGCAGGTACTGCTCACGTTCTTCGACATGTCCGCGCGCAGCCACTACCTGAACGCGAGACAGACGCTCCGCAAGCTGCTCGACTGGCGGGTGGTGCCGGTCATCAACGAGAACGACACGACGACCACGGACGAGATCAGCTTCGGCGACAACGACTTCCTCGCCGCCCAGGTGGCGATCCTGCTGGACGCCGACCTGCTGCTGATGCTCACCGACACGGACGCGCTCTACGACTCGGATCCGCGGGCGAACCCGGACGCGCGGCCCGTGCGCGAGGTGCGCGACTTCTCCGTGCTGGAGGAGCTCGAGATCGCGCGCACCACATCGCTGCTCGGCTCGGGCGGCATGCGCTCGAAGGTGGTGGCGGCCGAGATGGCGACGGCGGCGGGGATCCCCGCGGTGATCGCGAGCGGGACAGAGGAGGGCATCGTACGGCGCGCGTTCGGTGGCGACGATGTGGGCACGCGCTTCCTGCCGCTGGAGGGTCGCGTGTCGAGCTTCAAGCTCTGGCTCAAATACGCCAAGCCGAGCCGCGGGCGCGTGGTGGTCGACGTCGGCGCGGCGCACGCGCTCAAGGAGCGGGGCACGAGCCTGCTGCCTGTTGGCGTCGTGGGAGTTGAGGGGGAGTTCGAGGCCGGTGACGCCGTCGACGTGTCCTCCGCCGAGGGGAACGGGCGGGCGATCGGCAAGGGCATCGTCAACTACTCCGCCGACGAGCTGCGGCGGGTGAAGGGGATGAAGACGATCGAGCTGCGCGAGCTGCTGCCGCACGCCTCCGAGGAGGCCGTGCACCGGGATTACTTCGTGCTCGAGTAGGCCAATGCCGTGATCCAGTGCCGCCAGGTGTCCGAGATGGGCGCGGCCAAGATCAACTCGAGTTTCGAGCGGTCTTCAAGGAAGGCGCGTGCGAAGAAGCCGATCGTCACGTCGTGGTGCGCGGCTCGTTCCTCCAGGGTCAGCTCGTCGCCGGCGCCGAGTTCGCCCTCCCTCGCGATGCGGAAGTAGGCCCCGGGCCGGAGCGCCTTCGCGAAACGCCTGACCATGAGCGGATCCTTAAAGCGCGCGGCGAGCTTCCAGCACGGGAAACGTGGCTCGCTCACCTCGAGGACAGCCGTTCCGACTCGGAAGCGGTCGCCGATCCGCAAGCTCGAGAGGTCGATACCGGCGGTCGTGAGGTTCTCGCCGAACATGCCGTTCGGGAGCTCGCGGCCGAGCTCTGACTCCCACCAGTCGGTGTCCTCGCGCGCGTACGCGTAGACGGCCTTGTCGGGCCCGCCGTGGACCGCGCGGTCGGCCTGGTCGTCGCCCTCGATGTTCACGCCGCGGACGGCCACGCGACCCTCGACCGCCTGCTTGCGGATCGAGCTCTTCTCGGTGCGCTCGCCGTTGGAGATGAGCTGAGGGCGGCCAACGTTCACCGACAGCACATGAGCCATCTCTTCACACTAGCCCGCGGCGCCTCCCAGTACCCTTGTGCGATGGCCACCACAGCACGATCCGTAGGCGAGGTCTGCGCCGGCGCGAAGCGCGCCGCACACACGCTGGCCACGCTCGACGCCGCGACGAAGAACGCCGCGATCGAGGCGATGGCCGACGCGCTCGAGGCGCGCACACCGGAGATCCTCGCCGCGAACGAGCGCGACATGGAAGCGGGCCGCGAGGCGGGCCTCTCAGCGGCGCTGCTCGATCGGCTGATGCTCGACGAGGCGCGCGTTGCGGGGATAGCCGCGGACGCGCGAAAGATCGTCGCGCTGCCGGATCCGGTGGGCGAGACGATCGAGGGGCACCGGCTCGAGAACGGGCTCGACGTGCGCAAGGTGCGCGTGCCGCTCGGGGTGGTGGCGGTGGTGTACGAGGCGCGTCCGAACGTGACGATCGACTGCTCGGCGCTCTGCATCAAGTCGGGCAACGCGATCGTGCTGCGCGGCTCGTCGTCGGCGGCGCACTCGAACGCGGTGCTGGCGGCGATCGCGGCGGAGGCGGTCGCGTCGGCGGGGCTGCCCGAAGGCACCGTGTCGCTCGTGCAGGGCGGCGGTCGCGAGGAGCTTGCCGAGCTCGCCACGCAGGACGGGCTCGTCGACCTCGTCATCCCGCGCGGGGGCGAGGGGCTGAAGAACGCGCTGAAGGAGCACGCGACCGTACCCGTGCTCTACGCGGCGTCCGGCAACTGCCATGTGTATGTGGATGCGTCGGCGGATCTCGGTGACGCGGTGGCGATCGCGTTCAACGCGAAGGTGCAGCGGCCCGGCGTCTGCAACGCGGCCGAGACGCTGCTCGTGCACGCCGACGCCGCGCCCACCTTCCTCCCGCGTGCACTTTCCGAGCTGCAGGGCGCTGGCGTGGAGCTGCGCGTGGACGGGCGGACGCGCTCGCTCGCCGGCGAGCTGGCGCCGACGCTCAACGAGGCGACCGAGGAGGACTGGGAGACCGAGTTCCATGCGCTTGTGCTCGCGGTCAAGGTGGTCGACTCCGTAGACGAGGCGATCGAGCACATCAACCGCTACGGAAGCGGGCACTCTGAGGCCATAGTGACCGGCTCGACGAAGTCCGCGCAGGCGTTCACCGGTGGTGTGGACGCTGCCTGCGTCTACGTCAACGCGTCGACGCGCTTCACGGACGGGGCGCAGTTCGGGATGGGGGCGGAGATCGGCAACTCGACCCAGAAACTGCACGCGCGTGGGCCGATCGCGCTTCGCGAGCTCTGCTCCTACAAGTACGTGATCGAGGGCTCCGGCCAGGTGAGGCCGTAGCGGGTTTGCGGGTAGGCATCTTCGGCGGGGCGTTCAACCCGCCGCACATCGGCCACCTGGTGTGTGCGCAGGAGGCGCACGCCCACCTCGCGCTCGACACGCTGGTGTGGGTGCCGATGGGACAGCCGCCGCACCGGGAGATCGAGGACGATCCCGGCCGCGAGGCGCGCTACACGATGTGCGAGTACGCGACGTCGGCGGACGAGCGCTTCTCGCTGTCGCGGTTCGAGATCGATCGCGAGGGGCCGTCGTACACGGTCGACACGCTGCGGGCGGTTGCCGAAAGCACGCCCGGAGCCGAGCTGTTCGTCATCCTGGGCGCCGACCAGGCGGCGGCGCTGCCTACGTGGCACGAGCCCGAGGAGGTGCTCTCGCTCGCCACGGTGGCGGCGGTCGCGCGAGCGGAGCGCACGCGGGAGATGGTGGTCGATGCCGTGTCGTCGCTGGCGGGTGGCGATCGGGTGGTGTTCTTCGACATGCCGCGTATCGACGTGTCGTCCACGCTCGTGCGGTCGCGGGCGCGGGCGGGCCAGCCGATTCGCTACCTCGTGCCCGACAAGGTCGCGAACTACATCGGGGCGCAGAGCCTGTACGGGTCGTCGCAGCCGGTGGGGGCGGAGCGGTGACGGTCGAGCAGCCGCGCGAGCGGGGCGGGATGTCGCCGGAGGAGCTGGCGGAGCGGATCGCGGCGATCGCGTCCGACCGCAAGGCGATCGACATTCACATCATCGACCTGCGCGAGCTCGTCGGGTACACCGACTACTTCGTGATCTGCAGCGGCAACACCGAGCGGCAGACGAAGGCGGTCCATGACGCGATCTACCGCGAGCTGAAGGACGTCGAGGGACTGCTGCCGCGGCGCGTGGAGGGGGAGCGCGAGGCGCGCTGGATCCTCATGGACTACCTCGACGTGGTGGTCCACATCTTCACGCCTGAGGCGCGGGAGTTCTACCGGCTCGAGAGCCTCTGGGGCGACGCGCCTGTGCGCGCGGTGCAGTAGGCCGTTCAGCGGCGCAGCGTCGCTTGACTCGGTTCTCTGCCGGGTCTAGCGTCGGCCGCGTTAACCACTTCCACCGGTGAGGGCACACCGACCGTGGAGGGCAGAGACTCGACACGCCGGCTTCATCTCATTCCGCTCGGCATTCTGCTCGCGCTGGCGCTGCCGTCGCCGGCACTCGCTTCGGGTGGGCCCGCGGGCGGCGTGTATGCCGGCGCGAGCTCCCAGCGTCATCCGGTCAGTCTCCAACTCACGCGCGACGCCAGCAGGATCCGGACCTTGTTCATCCGCGTCAATGCGGATACCTGCGGCTCTCCTGCTTTCCACCCGACCGTGGCGCTCGAGCTCGCACCGAGCGAAGCGGTGCGTGTTCGGGCGGACGGAACGTTCAGCGACACGAGCCGGGTCACGGGGCAGACGCTGGTCGAGGGCAAGAGGCTGGACTTCCAGGCGGTGCTGAAGGGAAGGGTCGGGAGGGCCCGAGCGGCTGGGACGATCCGTATGTTCGGTCCGGTCAGGGACGCGGCGGGCAACATCGTCGACACCTGCGACTCCGGTGTCGTGCGATGGGCGCTCGCGCGCGGTCCCGGTTTCTATGGTGGCGCGACGGACCAGTTCGGTGCCGTGAGCATCCAGGTGGATCGAGGCGGCCCGGAGGTCCGCGTGTTCTTCGTCGATTTCGAGGTCACTTG
>DASVXS010000231.1:0-13883 GCA_036392575.1 Thermoleophilaceae bacterium
TGAACGTGCGCACGCGCGTGGGACTCGAGGCGCCCGAGCTGCCGACCGTCACCGACCTCTATCCCGGCGCCAACTACCTGGAGCGCGAGATCTACGACATGTTCGGCGTGGTCTTCGCGGGGCACCCCGACATGCGCCGCATCCTGATGCCCGAGGACTACACGGGCTACCCGCAGCGCCGCGACTTCCCCATGGGCGGCGAGGACGTGATCTACACGTTCAACGAGGACACTCTTCCCCGCTGGTATGACTGACCAGGTCGGCAACGGAGACACCGGGCCGGGCATGCAGTCGACCGGCGTCGATCCGCTCGCGGTGCCCTACCGCGAGCGCGAGCAGTCGATCACGATCGAGCGACTCGATCACCCGGACCAGCCGATCGCGGGCACCGAGCTGGAGCAGGAGACCGAGCTCTTCACGATCAACCTCGGGCCCCACCACCCCGCGACGCACGGCGTGCTGCGGCTGCTGCTCACGCTCGAGGGAGAGGTCGTGCGCTCGTGCGTGCCGCTGATCGGCTACGTGCACACGGGGATCGAGAAGAGCTGCGAGGACCAGCAGTACTGGAAGGTGATCCCGTTCGTCGAGCGGATGGACTACCTGTCCTACTACTTCAACGCGATGGCGTTCTGCATGGCCGTCGAGAACCTGCTCGACGAGGAGGTCCCGCCGCGCGCTCAGTACCTGCGCGTGATCCACCTCGAGCTGAACCGCATCGCGAGCCACCTGTTCTGGATCGCCACCTCGGCGCTCGACCTCGGCGCCATCACCATGCTGTGGTGGGGCATCCGCGACCGCGACAAGATCCTGGACCTGTTCGAGATGTCGTCGGGTCAGCGCATGCATCCGCGCTACTTCCAGGTGGGCGGAGTCATCGAGGACATCCCGCCGGGCTGGGAAGACCGCTGCCGCGACTTCATCCGCTACATGCCGTCGCGCATCGACCAGTACGAGGCGCTGCTCGACCGCAACGAGATCTTCCTTCAGCGGCTGAAGAACGTCGGGGTGGTCGACAAGGACACGCTGCTCGGACTGGGCGTGACAGGCCCGCTCCTGCGCGCGGCGGGCATCCCGTGGGACCTGCGCAAGGCGGAGCCCTGCTCGTCCTACGAGCACTTCGACTTCAAGATCCCGGTGGGCACGGTGGGCGACCACTACGACCGCTACAGGGTGCGCATGGCCGAGATGCGTGAGTCGCTGAAGATCATCGAGCAGGCGCTCGATGGTCTTCCCGAGGGCAAGCACATCACCGACAACCGCAAGGTCGCGCTACCGCCGCGCCACGAGCTCGCAACCTCGATGGAGGCGCTCATCCACCACTTCAAGCTGGTGACCGAGGGCTACCGCGTCCCGCCGTCCGAGACCTACCAGGCACTCGAGTCGCCGCGCGGCGAGCTCGGATGCTTCGTGCTCGCCGACGGCTCGGCCAAGCCCGCGCGCGTGCACGTCCGCGACCCCTCCTTCGTGAACCTGCAGATGCTTCCGCACATGGCGCAGGACGGCCTGATCGCGGACTTGATTGCATCCATCGCCATGCTGGATCCCATCCTCGGAGGCATCGACCGATGACCGACTCGCCGCGGGGCAACGGGCGCTCGCTGCGCGAGTCCGATCCACTGCTGGCCGACCGGATCGTGGGCACGCCGGAGCAGCAGGCGGCCGCCAGGCCGGCGGTGGCCGCCGGCTGGGACGAGCCCGCCGACATCGAAAAGGCGCCCGCCACGATCCCGGATCTGTCCGAAGTGGAAGTGCCGCCGGCGCTCAAGGCCGAGATCGAGGCGCACATGGCGAAGTACCCGAACGTCCGCTCCGCCGCGCTGCCTTCCCTCGAGGCAGCGCAGCGGGTGCACGGCTGGTGCTCGCCGGAGGCGCTGCGACAGGTGGCCGCGGTCATGCGCGTCACCCCGGCGTACCTGTCGATGCTCGCGACCTTTTACGACATGCTCAACACGGAGCCCGTCGGCCGCCACTACGTATACGTCTGCACGAGCGTGAGCTGCCATCTCCGCAACGCGCAGGCCCTCGCTGAGGCGATGAAGGCAGCGAAGCAGGAGGGCGACGACGTGAACGTGCGCGAGTTCGAGTGCCTCGGAGCGTGCGACATGGCGCCGATGGCGAACGTCGACGGGCGCTTCATAGGCCCGATCGACCCGAGCGAGGCACCCGAGGTGCTCGCCGCGCTTCGAGAGGGCCGCACCCCGCTGCCGGGCCGCGGGCTCGGCGACGAGGGCTTCAGGCTGCCGTGGGAGGGCGAGAGCTGATGGCCGTCCAGGAAGTGCGCGTGCTCCTCGACAACATCGACGAGCCCGGCCTCAACCACATCGACACCTACGAGCGCCTCGGCGGCTATCAGGCGATGCGCAAGGCGCTCACTGAGATGGAACCCGACGAGGTGCTTGCCGCGCTCGAGAACTCAGGGCTGCGCGGTCGCGGCGGCGCCGGCTTCTCGATGGGCAAGAAGGCGAGCTTCCTGCCGAAGGGCTCCATGGACAAGTACCTCTGCTGCAACGCGGACGAGTCCGAGCCGGGCACGTTCAAGGACCGGCTGCTGATGCAGAAGAACCCGCACCGGCTGATCGAGGGCATCATCATCGCCGCGATCGCCGCCGGCGCGAACAAGGCCTTCATCTACATCCGCGGCGAGTACGTGCTGCAGGCCGACGTTCTCGACGCGGCCGTGCGCGAGGCCTACGACAAGGGCTACCTCGGCCAGAACATCCTCGGCTCCCGCAACGACGTCGACCTCGTGGTGCACCGCGGCGCCGGCGCCTACATCTGCGGCGAGGAGACGGCGCTGCTCGATTCGCTCGAAGGCAAGCGCGGCAACCCGCGCCTGAAGCCGCCGTTCCCAGCGAACCAGGGCCTCTACAACGGCCCGACGTTGATCAACAACGTGGAGACGCTCAACAACGTGCCGCTCGTGATCGCGAAGGGCGTCGACTGGTTCAAGCAGTTCGGCACCGAGCAGTCCACCGGAACCAAGGTCGTCTCAGTGTCGGGCAACGTACAGCGGCCCGGCAACTACGAGATCGCGCTCGGCATCCCGGCGCGCGACCTCGTGTACGGTCTGGCGGGCGGCCCGCCCCCGGGCCGCAAGATCAAGTGCTGGTTCCCGGGCGGCTCCTCCGCGCCGGTGCTGCTCGAGGAGGACCTGGACCGCCCTTACTCGTTCGAGGCGATGGCGGAGGCGGGCTCCATGCTCGGCTCCGGCGCGATCATCGTGGTCGACGACTCCGTCCCGATCGTGTCGGTGGCTCTGCGGCTCGCGCAGTTCTACCGCCACGAGTCCTGTGGCAAATGCGTCCCCTGCCGCGAGGGCACCAACTGGACGGTGAAGATGCTCGAGCGCATCGACACGGGCGATGCGACGCCGATGGACCTCGAGATCATGGCCCAGGTCCAGACGAACATCATCGGCAACTGCCTCTGCGTGCTCGGCGACTCGATGGCGATGCCGATCGGCTCGATGATCGAGAAGTTCCGCGACGAGTTCGTTGAGCACATCGAGCGCGCGCGCGAGGCGAAGGACCGGCTCAGCGTCGAGCTCGGGACGTACGCGGAGCCGGCGGACGCCGTCGCATAGACACGATGCCGAAGCCCGAGCCCAAGCTGATCACGTTCGAGATCGACGGCCGCGAGGTGCAGGCACCCGAGGGCCAGATGCTCGTGGACGCCGCCAAGATGGGCGACGTCGAGATCCCCTACTTCTGCTACGAGGCGAAGCTGGGCCAGCCGGTCGGCGCCTGCCGCATGTGCCTCGTCGAGGTGGAGGGCATCCCCAAGCTCCAGACCTCGTGCTCGACGCCGGTCAAGGACGGCATGGTGGTGAACACCAAGTCCGACCGCGTGAAGCAGGCGCAGAACGCGATCGTCGAGTTCCTGCTCGTGAACCACCCGCTGGACTGCCCGGTCTGCGACAAGGGCGGCGAGTGCCCGCTGCAGGACATCTCCTACGGCTGGGGCCCGGGGCGCTCGCGCTTCATCGAGCCGAAGCGCCACTTCGAGAAGCCGGTGGCGCTGTCGCCTCTCGTCGCGATCGACCGTGAGCGCTGCATCCTCTGCTACCGCTGCGTGCGCTTCTCGCAGGAGCTGTCCGAGGACTACCAGCTGGTGTTCCTCGAGCGCGCGGACCACACGTTCGTCGGCACACACGACGGCCACCCGTACGTGGCGCCGTTCAGCGGGAACATCATCGAGCTCTGCCCGGTGGGCGCGCTCACCTCTCAGGCGTACCGCTTCCGCGCGCGCCCGTGGGACATCGAGGACGCTGGCTCGATCTGCACGCTGTGCCCGAGCCAATGCAACGTGAAGTACACGACGCGCGACGACAACAAAGTCGTGCGCGTGCTCGCGCGCGACAACGAGGACGTCGACGACGGCTGGCTCTGCGACAAAGGCCGCTTCGGGTACCAGGCGATCCACGTGCCCGAGCGCGTCACGCGCCCGATGGTGCGCGACGGCGGCGAACTGCGCCCGGTCTCGTGGGAGCGCGCGCTGTCAGAGGCCGCTGGCGCGCTCGCGCGCGCGGGAGACCGCACCGCCGCGCTCGTCGGCGGCGAGGCCACGAACGAGGACGGCTTCCTCACCCAACACCTGCTGCGCGGGGTGCTCGACTCGCCGCATGTCGACTCGCGCACGAGCGGCGTGCTCGACCCGCAGCAGCAGGCCGTGCTCGCGCAGCCCGACCTGACCGCGAAGGTCTCGGACATCGAGTGGGCCGGCACCGTGCTGGTGCTCGACACCGAGCTCGTCGACGAGTCGCCGATCCTTGACCTGCGCGTGCGCAAGGGCGTGCGCCGCAACGGTCTGAACGTGATCGTGGCCACGAGCCGGCCGAGCACGCTCGATACCAACGCCCGTGCGCTTCTGCGCTTCGCCCCGGGCGCCGGCGAAGCGCTTCTTGCAGCACTTGCAGCGGCTGTGTCCGGCCAGGGAGACTTGGAGGACCTGAGCGGCCGCGCCGGCACAAGCGCCGAGATTCTTCGCGGCGCCGCCGAGCTTCTGCAGGAGCCGGGACCCGTCGTGGTCCTGTGGGGCGAACGGCTCTCGCAGGGCGAGCGCGGCCGCCAGGCGGTCGCCCGCCTCATCGATTTGGCTCGGCAGCTGAACCTTTCTGGCACCGAGGGCGCCGGCCTACTCGAGGTGCCGCGTGGCACGAACGCGCGCGGCCTGCGCGAGGTGGGCTGCGTGCCCGCGCTCGGACCGGGGCTTGACACAGCCACCCGCGCGGGCAAGAGCGCCGGTGAGATCGCTGCGAGCGTGCCGGGCGAGGTGTCTGCGCTGCTGCTCGTTGGCGCCGACCCACTCACCACACACCCCGACCGGGGCATGTGGGAGCGCGCGCTCGACCGCGCCACCAGCGTGATCGCATTCGCCGACTTCGTGACCGAGGGTCTCGACGAGCACGCCGACGTGGTCTTCCCCGCCGAGTCCGAGGCGGAGAAGGACGGCACCATGACTCACCCCGACGGGCGGATCCAGCGTGTGCGCCAGGCGATCGCGCGGCCGGGCGAGGTGCGCCCGCAGTGGAGCGTGCTCGCCGAGCTGTGCGAGCGTCTCGGCAATCCGACCGGCCTCCTGTCCGGCGCGATGGTCTCCGAGCGGGTGTTCGAGAGCGTGCCGTTCTACGAGGGCATCACGCTCGCGGAGATCGGCGGCAAGGGCGTGCGCTGGCAGGAGCGCGACGGCGCCGCGAGGCTGCCGCGCGTCGAGCTGCCCGTCGGTGAGCTCGAGATTCCGCCGCGCGCTACCGCGGAAGGCCTGCGGCTCGGCACCGGCCCATCGATCTGGTCGAACCGCGTGGTCGAGCACTCGCCGCTCCTGCGCTTCCTGCTGCCCGAGCAGGTGGTCGAGCTGTCGCCCGAGGATGGAGAGCGACTCGGCCTGCGGACGGGCGATCAGGTGAGCGTCTCGGTGGACGGCACCTCGGTGAGCGGCCGCGCATTCCTGCGCTCCGACATGCCGCCTGGCAACGTCTTTCTGATCGAGGGCACGCGCACCGACAACGCCACCGCGCTCCTCAACGGCAAGCCGCGCAGCATCGAGCTGTTGCGTGCGGAGGAGACGTCGCCCGCGTGAGCGTCCTCGCAGTCGTCGACTACAGCGAGGCGGTCTGGATCCAGATCCTCAAGGCGATCGTGATCTTCGCCGTGATCCTCCAGATCGTCCCGATCGTTCTCCTGATCGAGCGCAAGCTGCTCGGGCGCTTCCAGTCGCGCCTCGGACCGAACCGCGTGGGCAAGTGGGGTCTGCTGCAGCCGCTCGCCGACGTGCTGAAGCTGCTCTCGAAGGAGCAGTTCGCCACCGAGACCGCGGTGCCGTGGATGTTCGCGATCGCGCCGGTGATCTCGATCTTCACCGCGGTCGCGACGCTCGCGATCATCCCGTTCGGCGACGTCGGCACCTGGGGCGGAACGATCGGGCTGTACGGGATCGACGTCTCGATCGGCATTCTCTACGCGTTCGCGTTCGGCGCGCTCGCGTTCTATGGCCTGATGCTCGGCGGCTGGGCCTCCGGCTCGAAGTACTCGTTCCTCGGGGCGATGCGCTCGGCCGCGCAGCTGATCTCGTACGAGATCGCGCTCGGCCTCTCGCTGCTCGGCGTCGCGATCCAGGCGGGCTCGCTGTCGCTCGTCGAGATCGTGCACGCGCAGGACAACTACTGGTTCATCACCACGCAGTTCGTCGGCTTCCTGATCTTCACGGTCGCCGGCTTCGCGGAGACGAACCGCGCCCCGTTCGATCTTCCCGAGGCCGACGCGGAGCTGGTCGGCGGCTACAACACCGAGTTCGGCGGCATGCGCTTCGGCTCGTTCTTCATGGCCGAGTACATCAACATGATCGTGATCTCCGGGATCGCGACCGCGATGTTCCTCGGCGGCTGGCGCGGCCCCGGTCCTGAGGCCCTCGGCCCGCTCTGGGTCTTGATAAAGATCTTCCTGTTCCTGGTCTTCTTCATCTGGGTCAGGGCCACGCTGCCGCGCCTCCGCTACGACCAGCTCATGTCGTTCGGCTGGAAGGTGCTGCTGCCTCTCGCAACCGTGAACGTGATCGTGACCGCCATCGTGGTGGCCACCTGAAGCCGTGACTCCCTACAACCCTTCCCCAGACATCATCGAGGTCCAGCGCGGCCCGAATCCCGGCGGGCTCGGCGGCGCGTACCGAACCTTCGGCGCGACTCTGCGTGGGCTGAAGACCACGCTCGGTCGCGTGGTCGAGGGCCCGGTCACGCTGGAGTACCCGGAGCAGAAGACGCCGGTGTATCCGCGCTTCCGCGGCAAGCACAAGCTCCACCGCTTCGAGGACACCGGGCTCGAGAAGTGCGTGGGCTGCTCGCTCTGCGCCGCCGCCTGTCCGGCCGAGTGCATCCGTGTCGTCGCGGCCGAGAACACTCCGGATCACCAGGTGTCAGCCGGCGAGCGCTACGCCGCGGTCTACGAGATCAACATGCTGCGCTGCATCTTCTGCGGCTACTGCGAGCTCGCCTGCCCATTCGACGCGATCACGATGGGCAACGACTACGAGCTGTCCGACTACACACGCTCTGACCTCATCTTCACCAAGGAGATGCTGCTCGCGGACCATCCCGAGCGGACTCCGCTGCGGCGCGAGGGCGAGTAGTGGTCTTCAAGGACATCGTCTTCTTCATCGCCGCGATCGGCGCGCTCACCGGCGCGATCGGCGTGGTGATGCTGCGCAACCCGTTCTTCAGCGTGCTCGCGCTGGTTGGGCACCTGTTCTCGCTGGCGGTGCTGTTCCTGCTGCTGTCGTCGCAGTTCTTGGCCGCCGCGCAGCTCGTGGTCTACGCGGGCGCGGTGATGGTGCTCTACGTGTTCGTGGTCGCCTACATTGGCGGCGCCGACGAGCCGCTCGGGCCGCAGATCCCTGGCGTCGGCACGCTCGGGCCCCTCGTCGCGGCGGCGCTGTGCGGCGAGCTGTTCTTCGCGTTCATCGGCACCGGCCTCGAGGCGGTCGACAGCCGGGGGGCGAAGATCGGGTCGGGCTTCGGCTCGCCGGGTCAGATCGGCAGCCTGCTGCTGAACAACTTCCTGATCCCGTTCGAGGCAGCCTCGTTCATCCTGCTCGTGGCCGCCGTGGGCGCGGTGGTGCTCGCGCGCCGGCGGCGCGGCCTCGATGAGGACGAGGGCGGTGCGCCCGTGGACGTGATCACGCACGAACGCCTGCCCGAGACGCATCCGCAGCGCGGCGGCGTCACGTCGGAGGTTGGCTCGTGAACCTCGTCTGGTACCTCTGCCTGTCGGCCGCGATCTTCTCCGTGGGTGCTGCGGGCGTGCTCATCCGCCGCAACCCGCTGGTGATCCTGCTCTGCCTCGAGCTGATGTTGAACGCGGGCAACCTCGCCTTGATCACGTTCGCGCGCATGCACGGCAACGGTGACGGTCAGATCTTCGCCCTCGTGGTGATGGTGGTCGCCGCCTGCGAAGTGGTGGTCGGCCTCGGAGTGATCGTGGCCATGTACCGCAACCGCATCGCCGAGGATGTCGACGAGATGTCGGAGCTCCGAGGGTGAGCGCGACCACTTGGGGGTGGCTGGTCCTTGCGTTCCCGCTCGCCGGGACGATTCTGCTGCCGCTCGGGTTCAAGTTCTGGCCGGGCCGGCTGCCGGGCTGGATCGGGTCGCTCACGATCCTGCTCTCGTTCGGGGCCTCGCTCGGCGCGCTGTTCAACATCATGGGCGAGCACCCCGAGCAGCGCTCGCACTACGACACGCTCTGGACCTATGCGAGCACCGCGAAGTTCAACGCGGGCCTGACGATCCTGGTCGACCCGCTGTCGGTGTTCATGTGCCTGGTGGTGACGGGCGTGTCGTTCCTGATCCACGTGTACTCGATCTCCTATATGGGCGGAGACCGCGGCTACACGCGCTTCTTCACCTACCTGAACTACTTCGTCTTCTCGATGCTCCTCCTGGTGCTCGGGGGCAACATCGTGATCCTGATCATCGGCTGGGCGTTCGTGGGCGCCGCTTCGTATCTGCTGATCTCGTTTTGGTACCGGCGCCGAACGGCCACCGCGGCCGGCATGAAGGCGTTCGTGATCAACGTGATCGGCGACGTGGGGCTCGTCATCGCCGCCTTCCTGCTCTGGAACAAGACCGGCGCCCTGGACTGGGCGGGCATCTTCAGCGGGGCGAAGGACGCGTTCAGCTCGAACGACGGCACGCTCATCGCCGCCTGCCTCTTCCTCACGATGGGCGCGTTCGCGAAGTCCGCGCAGGTGCCGCTCCACACCTGGCTTCCGGACGCGATGGAAGGCCCGACGCCCGTCTCGGCGCTGATCCACGCCGCGACGATGGTGACCGCCGGCGTCTACCTCGTCGCACGCACGCACCCGCTCTACGAGCTCGCGCCGACGGCCGCCGACATCACCGCCGCACTTGCCACGTTCACGCTGCTCTACGCGGCCACGTGCGCGCTGGCGATCACCGACTTCAAGCGGATCATCGCCTACTCAACGATCTCGCAGATCGGCTACATGATGCTCGGCGTCGCCACCTTCGGCTACCAGTTCGGGCTGTTCCTGCTGATGGCGCACGCCTTCTTCAAGGCACTCCTCTTCATGGGCGCGGGCTCGGTGATCTCGGCCATGGGCGGCGAGCAGAACATCGACCGCATGGGCGGCTTCCGGCGCGCAATGCCGTTCACCTACATCACGTTCACGATCGGCGCGCTGGCGCTCGCGGGTCTGCCCATCTTCGCGGGCTGGCTCGCGAAGGACGGCATCCTCGGATGGACGTTTCACCGCGGCGGCTGGTACATCGCGCTCGGACTCGTGGGCTACCTCACCGCGCTGCTAACGGCGTTCTACTCGTTCCGGATGGTCTTCCGGGTCTTCTTCGGCGAGCCGGTGCGGGAGGCGCAGTTGCTCGAGGGCGGCGAGCTCGTGCACGGCGAGCACCGCAACCCGCTCAGCGGCGAGGAGGAGGACACCGACGTCGGCTTCCCCGGCCCCGAGCACCACATCGCCGAGCGCGAGGCGACGATGAAGGTAGCGATGAGCCTGCTCGCGGTGCTCTCGCTCGCGGGCGGCATCGTCCTGATCCCGGGCGTGACCGAGTGGCTCCAGGCGTTCCTCGAGCCGACTTTCAGCGACTCCGGTTTCGTCGGCTCGCACGTGCCGACCGGCTCCGAGTGGCTCGGCCTGGGCGTCGGAGCGGTGGCCGCGGCCGCCGGCATCGCGGCGGCCTGGTTCGCCTATCGCGCCCGCCCCGGCATGACGCTCGAGCTGCGTGACCGCTTCGGGCGCGTGCACGCCTTCTTCTTCAACCGCTGGTACTTCGACGAGCTGTTCGACGTCATCTTCGTACGGCCCACGCTCGCGGTTGCGCGCTTCTTCCAACGAGTGATCGAGCCCGGCGTGGTCCAGGGCGTGCTGGTCGGCGGCGCGACCGGCGTCGTGCGCCTGTCGACGAACTTCGCGCGCTCGATCCAGTCCGGCTACCTGCGCGCCTACGCCGGGCTGCTCGTCACCGGTCTGTTCGGACTCGTCCTCTACTTCCTGATCCAGAGCTCCTAGCCGATGCATCTCACGATCCCGCTCTTCATCCCACTCGCGGCCGGCATCGTCGGGCTGCTGCTGCCGCGCGGGCTCGCGCGCTGGGCGTCGCTCGCGGGCACGCTCGCCGTGCTCGGCTACTCGGTCGCGATGATCGTCGACTTCGACTCGGCCACGCGCGGGCTGCAGTGGGTCACGAACGAGACCTGGATCGACACGCTCGGGATCCACTACAAGCTCGGCGTCGACGGCCTGAACCTGTTCCTGATCCTGGCGACCGCGTTCCTGTGGGTGATCGCCACTCTGTACGCGGCGGTGCGCGAGTGGGATCGGCCGCGGCTCTTCTACTTCAACCTCGGCCTCGCGGAGACCGCCGTGCTCGGCGCCTTTCTCGCCCAGGACCTGGCGCTGTTCGTCGTCTTCTTCGATCTCATGCTCGTGCCGTTCTACTTCCTGATCGGCGCGTGGGGACGTGGCAACCGCGTGTACGCGACCACCAAGTTCGTGATCTACACGCTGTCGGGCTCGCTGCTGATGCTCGCGGGCGCCGTCGCGCTCGGAGTGCTGTCGACGCCAGAGGGCGGCCAGATCTCGTTCCAGCTGTCCGATCTCACCGTCCATCCCGTCGGCCACGGCACGCAGGTGTGGATCTTCCTGCTGTTCGCCGCCGCCTTCCTGATCAAGGCGCCGGCCTTCCCGCTGCACGGCTGGGTGCCGGAGACCTACCGTGCCACGCCGATCCCGGTGCTGATCCTGCTCTCGGGAATCCTCTCGAAGGTCGGCATGTACGCCTTCCTGCGGATCGTGATTCCGATCATGCCGGGCGCCTCGGCGACGCTGCAGGAGCTGATGCTCGTGATCGCGGTCGTCTCGATCCTGTACGGGTCGGTGCTTGCGTTCTCTCAGGACGACGCACGGCTTGTGGTCGCGTACTCGTCGATCGCGCAGCTGGGTTTCATCCTGCTCGGGATCTTCGCGCTCGATCCCAAGAGTGCGCAGGGGTCGGTGATCCAGATGCTGAACCACGCAGTGGTGGTCGCCGGGCTGTTCGTGATCATCGGCGTGATTGCCGCGCGCGCCCGCGAGTCCGAGTCGCTCGAGCGCCTGGGCGGGATGGCGCTGCGCGCGCCCGTGCTCGCCGGGCTGTTCCTGATCGTCGCGCTGGCCACGCTCGCTATGCCGGGCTCGCCCAACTTCGTCGGCGAGATCCTGATCCTGTTCGGCACCTTCGACGAGAAGTTCGTGTACGGGCTCGTCGCCAGCGTGGGAGTCGTACTGGCTGCCGTCTACATGATCCGGCTCTACCAGCGCACGATGCACAACCGCGCCGGGCCTGACGTCGCGTCGAGCGACCTCTCGTACCGGCTCGATCTGCCGGCGCTCGCACCGGTGGCGCTCGTGCTGATCGCGCTCGGCCTCTACCCGCAGTTCGTGCTCCACCGCACGGAGGCGTCCACCACTCCGAAGATCGTGAGGGCGGCGATCAAGGCCGGCTCGGATCCCGGGCCCCAGCACGCGGAGGCAACCACCGTGAAGGGAGCCACGCCGTGATCCTCACGCTTGCGGCGAAGGTGACGCCGCCGGTCATCGACTACAAGGGCTTCTCGCCGCTGATCGCGCTCGTCGGGGGCACCGTGCTCGTTCTGCTGGTGGCGCTCTTCCGCGGCCGCGCAGTTCAGCGTGGCCTCGTTCCGCTGCTCACCGCGGGCACGCTGCTCACCGCGATGGGCCTGTCGGTCTGGGTCTGGCACGCCGGCGACTCCAGGCCGATCGTGGAGGGCGCTATCGAGCGCGACGCGCTCGCGATGGGCATGTCGATGATCTTCTACGTGGCGGGGCTCGCGACCGTGCTGCTGTCGCACCGCTCTGTGGCGGTCCGCGAAGCGGGCGCAGGCGAGTACTACATGCTGCTGCTCTCGTCGGTGACGGGCATGGTGCTGCTCGCGCAGGCCGCGAACCTGGTCACGCTCTTCGTCGCGCTCGAGCTGCTTTCGATCCCGCTCTACGTGCTCTGCGCGAGCCACGTGCGCCGGAGGACCTCGCTCGAGGCCGGCCTCAAGTACCTCGTGATCGGCTCGCTCGGCTCGGCCACGCTGCTCTACGGCCTGGCGATGATCTACGGCGCCACCGGCACGACCTCGTTTGCGGGCATCGACAACGCGCTCGGCGACACGGTCTCGATCGCTGATCCACTCTTCCTCACCGGCGTGGGACTGGCGCTCACGGGCTTCGCATTCAAGGCGTCGGTCGCTCCCTTCCACCAGTGGACGCCCGACGTTTACCAGGGCGCCCCCACGCCGATCACGGCGTTCATGGCCGTGGCGACGAAGGCGGCCGCCTTCGCGATGTTCCTGCGCGTGCTCGACCAGGCGCTGCCGTCGGCGCAGACCTACTGGGCGCCCGCGCTCGCGACGCTCGCGGTGATCACGATCATCGTCGGCAACGTCGGCGCGATCGCACAGAGCAGCCTCAAGCGGATGCTCGCGTGGTCCGGCGTGGCGCAGGCGGGCTACATCGCCGCAGGCGTGGTCGTCGGCACACAGAAGGGACTCGAGGCGACCGCCTTCTACCTGTTCGTGTACCTGCTGATGAACGTCGGGGCGTTCGCGGTGATCGTGGCGCGCGAGCGGGTCTCCGAGTTCGGCGACGACATCCGCTCGCTCGAAGGGCTGGGTCGCGCGGCGCCGTGGCTCGCGTGGCCGATGACCATCTGCATGCTGGCGCTCGCGGGCTTCCCGGCCACGGGCGGCTTCATCGGCAAGTTCTATTTGATCGACGCGGCCGTGAGCGGCGACTACGCATGGCTCGGAATCGTGATCGTGGCGGGTTCGGTGATCTCGCTCGTCTATTACCTGCGCGTGATCGCGGTGATGTTCATGGGCCCGTTCGAGATCACGCTGCCCGCGATGCCCGGGCGCCCCGCGCGCAGGGTGAAGCCGGTGGGCGGATGGTCGCCCGAGGCCGACGCCTGGCGCCAGCCCGAGGTGGTGATCGTCGCGTTGCTGTGCGCGGCAGCCACGATCTTCTTCGGCGTGTGGCCGAACCCGCTGTTCGACGTGGTGCGCGACATGGGCACGTCGATCCAGTCGCTGATCGGCTGAGGCGACCGTGAGCCTGCGCGTGCGCTGGGTGATCGCGGCGCTGGTCGGCGCTGCGCTGATAGGCGGGCTCATCTGGGCCTACAGCGGCGACGAGAGCTTCACGCGTGCGACAGCCGAAGACCAGCTGCAGCAGTTCCACGACGAGCGGCGCCCGAACACGCCAGCCGAGAACGTGCGCTGCGAGACCGCGGGCAGCGCGTGGCGCTGCCGCTTCCGCGAGGACGGCAAGGAGTGCGCCGGCGCGGTGAGCGGCAAGCCGACGTCGCC